>JALERH010000136.1 GCA_022764275.1 Blautia sp.
TGGGCACCGATGGGCTCTTCCGCAAACCTGGAGGGCAGAACCCTGGCACAGGTGATTGCAGGAAAAGACAAGACTTTCCCGGGCGTTCTGGGAACAGCTGTCTGCAAACTGCCGGGATTAAACTGCGGACGTACCGGTCTTACCGAGGCACAGGCTGTGGAGGCAGGATATGATGTGATCACCGTACTTGTACCGACAGATGACAAAGCACATTACTATCCGGATTCCTCCTTCTTCATTACAAAACTGATCGCAGATAAAAACACCCATAAGCTGCTGGGTGCTCAGATCCTGGGACCGGGAGCTGTGGATAAGATGACCGATATCGCGGTTATGGGAATCTCCATGGGAGCAACGCTGGAAGACTTTGAGAACGTGGATTTTGCATACGCTCCTCCATTCTCCACCGCGATCCATCCGTTTGTACAGGCTGTCTATGTACTTCTGAATAAGCTTGATGGAACACTGGTCAGCATGACTCCGGCTGAATATGCAGCAGGAAAAGCAGACAAATATCGTGTCATTGACGCAGGGCCGGCACCATCTATCCATGGTGCAGATTATGTGGATTACACAAAGGTTGACGGGGAAATTCCGGGAATCGGAAAAGATGAGAAGCTTCTCCTTGTCTGTGCAAAGGGTAAGAGAGCATATTTTCTTCAGAATCGCCTGAGACATTTCGGATATACCAATACCGTTGTTCTGGAGGGATCCACTTTCTTCAATGATGTTCATGTAAAAAATGCATCCGGAAAAATCCCGGCAGCAGAAGTGACCAGAGTAAAGGCGCTTGGTTTCCTGCAGGATAAACGAACGGGAGACCACTTTAACTGTCGTGTTATCACCAGAAATGGTAAGATTACAGCAGAAGAGAGCCGTGTAATCTCCGAAGCAGCTGAGCTTTACGGCAGCGGTGAGATTACTATGACATCCCGTATGACACTGGAAATTCAGGGAGTTCCGTTTGAAAATATTGATCCGATCCGTGAGTTTCTGATGCAGGCAGGTCTGGCAACAGGCGGTACCGGCTCCAAGGTTCGTCCGGTAGTTTCCTGTAAAGGTACCACCTGCCAGTATGGATTGATCGATACCTTTGATCTGTCCAATGAGATTCACGAAAGATTCTTTATCGGATACAACAACGTAAAACTGCCTCATAAATTTAAGATTGCTGTCGGCGGCTGCCCGAACAACTGCGTAAAACCGGATCTGAATGACCTGGGTATCATCGGTCAGAGAGTGCCGGAGATCGATATGGAAAAGTGTAAAGGCTGTAAGAAATGTCAGATTGAGCAGAACTGTCCGATCAAAGTGGCAAAACTCGTGGACGGCAAGATCGTGGTGGATCCGGAGAAATGCAACCACTGCGGCAGATGTATCGGCAAATGTCCGTTTAAGGCATTTGAGAATTATACAAACGGCTACCGCATCTACATCGGCGGACGCTGGGGCAAGAAAGTGGCTCAGGGGCAGTATCTGGATAAAATCTTCACAGATAAAGAGGAAGTATTAAACGTAGTGGAAAAAGCAATCCTTCTCTTCCGCGAGCAGGGTATCACAGGTGAGCGTTTCGCAGATACCGTTGCACGTATCGGATTTGAGAATGTACAGGAACAGCTTCTTTCCGATGAGCTTCTGGCAAGAAAACAGGAAAACCTGACTGCTCAGAAACATTTAAAGGGCGGCGCAACTTGCTAAAACCTTAAAGAGAAGAGGGTATTGCAAAATAGCTGCATCAGCTGTTTGTGCAATACCCTCTTTTTATACAATACAGATTCTTACTGTGCATCCTGCAGACTTCTCACTGCATCCATATCTTCGGGAGTCACTTTCAGGTTCGTGGTAAAATTTTTTCCATCCGGTGTGGAAATGGAAACTTCGATTACAGTTCCTTCTGTAATGCCGTGCTGGGAAACCGCGTTCATAAACTGTGGAAATTTTGGGTGGCGGTTTGTGAATTGCTCCCAAATGCTTTTAAACTGTAATAATTTCATTGGATTAATTGCCATGTTTCTCATCCTTTCTATCTTTTTCTGAGTTTATTTAATACTTTTCTGAATATCCCTGACGTATCTGCAGCAGGCTCATAAATCATCCTTGTTTGAGGAGTCGTGAGATCCGTTGATTCCGCCATGATTTTTTTGATGCGGTTTTTGAAGTCATTTTCTTTTGTATATTCCTTAGGATATGTTTCAAAGAAATAGAGTGTTTCTCTGGGAATATCGTCGGGCGCGGAAACAATCTGACGGAAGCGTGGATCTTTGTCGGCAAATTCCTGAAAAATTTGAGTGCTGTCTGTGGATTTTTCTTTACAGATACCATAGACATAAAACTGCTCCACAGATTGCTTTTGTATACTTTCCAGGCAGGCGGAAAGCTTTGATACATCTCCTGTGAGATGAACTGCCACAGTGAGAATCCGGGGTCTGGTCAGCAGGAGATAGTCGTAATACCATTTGAAATCCGGAGGATAGTTTTCCAGTGGAGCAACATCCAGGGAACGGGAAAAGTCCCTTGTCCGGGAAATGATGCTTTCCTGAATTTCCGGGAGGTTCCTGTACCTGCGGTACCAGATGAAAAGGTCAACCAATTCACGTTCCAGAACAAGAGCCAGCTCCCGACCGGTAATACCGTACTTTTCACATTGCTTTTTTACAATAGAAAAGGACTCAAACTGGCACTGGAAATTTCTGGCCCGGTTTCCCATGAGAGACTGACCGTTATTTATGCGGTACTGTACCAGGTGTTCCTGCGTAAGGAGAATCCGCCCGGCTGCCAGAGAAATTTCATTAAAAAAGGAGCGGTCATTGACACACACCAGATGATTAAATTCTATTTTATTTTGAAGAAGAAACGTTCTTTTATAAATGCCGTTCCATGGCACAACGCTTATGTGGCTGAAAATTTCCGGTGCCTGGGAAAAAGTCAGGATTTTTCCAAAAAAATCTTCCGGTACATCGGACAGATCCAGAAGAGGTGTAGTGGAAATTTCTCCGGTATCATTGTCAAAACAGTTGCTGCGGCATTTGAGGAAATCCGCATCCGCATCTTTTGCAAGCTTGTAAAGACGAAGATAAGCACCCTCCTCGACAATGTCATCAGAATCCAGAAAGTGTACATATTCACCCTGTGCAGACTGCAGGCCTGTATTGCGGCATGTTCCCGCAAACATGGTGGAAGCATTCTGGAAAAGGCGGATGCGGCTGTCTTTCTGCTGATATTCCCGGATGATCGCTGCGGAGCTGTCGGTGGATGCATCGTCCACGCAGATAACCTCCAGGTCCTGTATATCCTGAGTCAATACGCTGTCCAGACAGACGCTTAAGTATTTATCAGCGTTATGGACAGGGATTATTACGCTCAATTTCATATTGTTCTAATCCTTTCTGATTTGTCTTATCTTATCACAGGGGCGTTTTTTTAGCAAGTAAGCAGGGGGATTTCGGAATAAACATTGAGTTTATCGCGGTTTCGTAATATAATTAAGAAAAATCGGATTTATGAGGGAGCTTATGAAAAGAGTAATTACGTATGGTACGTTTGATCTGCTTCATTACGGACACATCAATCTTCTGCAGAGAGCAAAAAAATATGGAGATTATCTGATCGTGGCGCTTTCCACGGATGAGTTTAACTGGAATGAGAAGCATAAAAAATGCTATTTTTCCTATGAAGAGCGTAAGCATCTTCTGGAAGCCATCCGGTATGTGGACCTGGTCATTCCGGAGAAAAACTGGGAGCAGAAGGTGACAGATGTGAAAGAATACCACGTGGACACGTTTGTCATGGGAGATGACTGGGAGGGAAAATTTGATTTTCTCAAGCCATACTGCGATGTGATCTATCTGCCCAGAACACCGGAAATATCCACTACACAGATCAAAAAAGATTTGCATAAATGAGGAATGGTGCTGCGAAAGATGCGGCACCATTCCTGGCTTATCGGTATTTCCAGATTCCGTGCAGAGCATAGGACACAAAGAAGCAGGCACTTCTTAATGGTCCATATCCCACGTAGCGGTAGACCTGATAGGTCATACGGGCGGATTTGGCCTTGTTGCGGGATTTTCCTCCTTCACTCAGGCGGTATTTCAGGTAAGGCTCGTTAATTCCGGTGGCGTGTCCGTATTTTTTCAGGATTTTCAGCCAGGTGATATAATCCTCGTGACTGTCGTCATGTTCCATGGGATACAAAAGGGCAGCCTCTCGCAGAAGAAGTACCGAAGAACAGTTAATGCTGTTATGCTTTAAAAGCTCGTGGTAAGTCAGCCGCTCTTTTACGGGAATATACTTTCCTGTGGGGGTACCATCCGGATTCATGAGGTCTCGCCCTGTAGAACAAAGTACATCTCCGGTCCGGGCAAGCGCCTTAAGCTGAGCGGAGAGCTTTCCCGCATCCCACCAGTCATCCGCATCCAGAAATGCGATGTATTTTCCGTGAGCTTCCCGGACTCCACGGTTGCGGGAACCGGCAGCTCCCAGATTTTTCTCGTTTTTCAAATAGTGAAAATCCCTGCGGGGCAGCCAGGGGGTCAGAACCTCAGCTGTTTTGTCCGTGGAACCATCGTCAATTACCAGAAGCTCCAGGGGAACATTCTGTGAGAAAACGGATTCCACCGCCTGTCTGATATATTTTTCCCCGTTATAAACGGGCATGATTACCGATACAAGGGGTTTGTTCATAATTTTTTCTCCCTGCCAAGTTTTAACCCTTATATTATAACGTAGGACGCAGACTTTCGTCCAGCGATTTTTCCCTTGAAATAAGCCTTATGAACTGTTACTATTATTAAATAATGAGGGCAGCTTATTTAGCTGTGCAGGATGATTATAAGGGGGCATAGATGAAGCCTTTTAAAGTCAGCATTATAGTTCCGGTTTATAATGTGGAGAAATATCTGTCAGCCTGTTTGGAAAGTCTGGCGGCACAGACTCTGGAAGAAGTGGAAATCGTGGCTGTAAACGATGGCAGTACAGATGGAAGCCTTGCTGTTCTGAAGCAGTTTAAGGACAGATATCCGGAAAAATTATTCATATATACGACAGAAAACCATGGGGTCAGTCATGCCAGGAATCTGGGATTTTCAAAGGCACGGGGTGAATTCGTCTGGTTTGTGGACAGCGATGATTATGTGGAACCGGATGCATGTGAGCTTCTTTACCACAAAGCCATAACAGACGGAAATGATCTGGTGCTGTTTCGCTATTATAATGTAGATGGAGTGAGCGGAAAAAGAAAAGAATTTGATATCAGCCATTATAACCAGAACTTTAAAATTTCTGATAAGCCTTATGAGCTTCCTGCTATCTCACCTTATCCATGGATTAAATTTATAAAATATGAGCTTTTTGAGGGCCTTGCATTTCCGGAGGGAATCCGCTTCGAGGATCTTCCCGTCGCGTATCTTCTGGCTGTGAGGGCCTCTTCCATTGGTGTGGTGAATGAATGTCTTTATAATTACAGAAAGAATATTGGTTTTCTGAGCAGTCTCAATTCATCTACTCTGGATGTCAAAAAAGCAATTATTTACTTAAAGGAAAACATAGAACGTCTGGGATTTGGAGACACCTACAGGGAAGAACTGGATTTCGTTGCTGTGCGCCATTTCCTGTATCGGTTCTGGAAGCTTCTGACCAATTATGAAACAGGAAAAAAGGCTCTGAAGCTTCAGCTTGTGAATGAACTTTTTGACTATATAGAACGGGAAATCCCCGGATGGAGAGATAATCATTATGTAAAATACTCTCTTCCGGGACATATTTCCAGGATGCTGTATCTCTACGGCTCCAGGGAAGAAATGCTGCGATTTGTGGAAAATTGTGACGGAATGAAAGCGAATGAGCAGAAAGCATGGCTCAGGGAATATAAGAGTGCTCATGAGGCTGAACTATCCTATCGTCCATCTGACAGAATCTCCAGGGAAAAAGAAGCAAGAGACGCTTACGAGAAAGCGTATGCAGGCGGAGAAACTGACGGGAAGCAGATTTTTCTGGAGTCCGGGTCCGGCCTTGGAATGGATTTGGGAATCCGGGCACTGCTTTTGTATCTGACACAGGAGAAAAAGGAGTATCATATAATCCTTTCCCTACGGAAGAATGTCCAAAGACTGGCAGATTTCCCGGAAAAGGATGCACGGATTACCCTGGTGGAGCCGGAGACAAAGGAATATGGGAAAGCTCTGGCAGCTTCCCGATATCTGGTTGCGGACAGTCCCCTTCCTTATTATATGAAGAAAAAAGACACGCAGTGTTTTATACTTCTTTGCGGCAGCAGTCTGTATCCGCTGACGGTAACAAACAGTCGATTGGGCAGCGCAGACACGGGCCTCTGGCAGCACAGTATGTTTCTTGCAGATTATCTGTATTTTCCAGATGAAATCATACGCCGCAATTACATCAAAGACTGCAAGATACAGGAAATCTGCATGACACCGTATTTTGTGGGGAAAGCACCGGAAGAGAAATCTCACGGAAATTCGGAAAGGCGCATGGAAATCCGAAAAGCTCTTGGCATGAAAGATGAGCAGCAGATCATTATGTGCTGTCCACAGCCGCTGGGGGAGAATATACCTGGAGCACTGCAGGCATACAGGAGTCTTGTTTCCGGTCTTTATCAGCTGGACTGTGAGCTTGGTGACGGACAGACGGTATATCTGTGGATGAACTGGGAAAACGATCTGGATTTCAGCCGTTTTACGCACATCCTGCCTATGCCCGACAAGTATGAGTTCTTTGATTTTGCCAGTGCCTGTGATGTATTTATCTCGGATTATCATCCCGGACTGGTATATCTTGCGGGAAGAGGAAAGAAAACCATTCAGTTCCTCTGCGATGGGGACTCCTGCAAAAAGGACACCGGTTTTTTACTTATGATGGGGGAGCGTGGAATTCTTCAGTGCGACAATGTGCCGGAGCTGGTGCGGCTTTTGAATGACAGAAATATACCGGCTTCTGTACCGGATGCTGAGGAGGAAAACAGGAATCCGTTCGGGACTGCGCAGGAATTTCTGAAAGCTGTTCTGGATGGAAAAGAGCCAGAAGGACTTTTGGCACCGGAAGCAACCGGCTGTCCCCGCGTATTGTGTTATGCCGGGGGCAGACTGTCTGAAAAGAGAAAAGAGGAGCTTCGTGCCCTGGCAGCCGATTCCGCCGGAAAGAATATATGGATCGCCTTTAATGAATTTCAGAATGCCGATATGGGCAGGAGCCTGTCACATATTGTACCGGGATGCTTACTCCTTCCACTGAAACCGTATTCAAAAGATGATATTCTTTTCTTTGGAAGAAAAGAATGCCGTAAGTATCTGCGTAACGCAGCCTTTGATGAGGTGGTCATTACCTCCACGGATTATGTGGAAATTTTAAAGGCGATTTTGCCTCCGTGGCTTGTGAAAAAAGGCAGAAACCTTCAGAAAAAGGGCAGGAAGATATTGCAAAAATGTAAATTAATATTCCAAAAGCCATAAAAATGTGTTATTCTTTATTCATGAAATTATTACAGGACGGATAAAAAATGAGTAAAAACACAGCCGGACAGGAGTCTCCATATTCCTGTCTGATAGACAATATTAAAGTTGTTTTGATATTCCTGGTTGTATTCAACCATATCATCGCGTTCCAGCTTGTGAAGGTGGATGACGCGGTGCGCCATGTCTGGTATGCAATTACGATTTTTCATATGCCTGCGTTCATTTTTGTTTCCGGCTATCTTTCCAAGAAGCCGCAGGATGTATTAAAGAACGTCAAAAATCTGCTGATTCCCTATGTTTTGGGCTACAGTCTGACCTGGTATGCCCAGATATGGCTGGGAAATAATGTGGATTATGAGCTGCTGCGCCCGTCCGGAACAGTCATGTGGTATGTTCTGGCATTGTTTGTCTACCGGCTTGTCATTGAGGCGTTCGGAAAAATCCGGTTTATCGTGCCGTTAAGCATTATCTTTGCTCTGTGGGCCGGTACAAGGGCAGAGTTTTCCACTTATTTATCTGCCTCCAGAATTGCCGTATTTTTCCCGTTTTTTGTGGCAGGCTATCTGTGGAAGAGCGATTATATCAAGGCAATCCGTAAATTTAAGGGGAAATGGATCTTTCTTCTTTTGTCCTTTTTCCTGCTTTATGCGGTGCCGAATTTTATGCTGAGCAACGAAATCCCGGTAGACCTTTTCCGGGGAAATCATTCCTACAAAGTCTGCGGTATGGGGGATCCGGAGGGGATGGTCGTCAGGCTGCTCATGTATCTGGTATCCTTTGTCCTGATTTTTACATTTCTGGCATTGGTGCCGGACAGGAAGCTTCCGATTACCTTTATTGGAAGAAATACGATGGGAATTTACTTTTTCCACTATCCGCTGCTGATTGTTATGAATGGACTGATGATTCTGAAAATACCTCAGCTTCTGAACGTGTGGGCATTGTTTGGCGTCTCCCTGATCATCGTTCTGGTGCTGGGAAGCCTGCCTGTCAACTGGCTGTATAATGGTGTATTGCAGCTGCTCACTTTAATTCTTTTTAAAGGGGAGAAAAAAGAGAAGGAAGAATTTTCAGAGCAAGAATGAGAATCTGTAATGAAAAACAGGGGTAAAATATGAAAAAAGTAATCACTTATGGGACATTTGACCTGTTTCACCAGGGGCATTACAACATTTTGAAACGGGCCAGGGCACTGGGGGATTACCTGATCGTGGGTGTCACCAGTGAAAGCTATGATATTGAGCGCGGAAAGCTGAACGTCCGTGACAGCCTTTTAAAGAGGATTGAGAATGTAAGGCGGACAGGCTTTGCCGATGAAATTATAATTGAAGAATATCAGGGGCAGAAATTAAGCGACATTATTAAGTATAACATTGATATCCTGGTGCTGGGATCCGACTGGAGGGGAAAGTTTGATTATCTGAAAAGCTACTGCGAAGTGGTGTATCTGGAGCGTACCAAAAACATATCCAGCACGAAGCTTCGTGGTGAGGGCGCTACCTACAACGTAGGTGTCGTTACCGATGACACCTGGGATAACGGAGTTGTGTGGGAAACCAAGTATGTCAGCGGTGTTCATGTGGAGAGCGTTTTTTCAGAGGATGAAGAAGCCGCACGGATATTCTGCAAAAAGTATGAACTGGATTCTTATGGGACGGATTTTGATGAGTTTCTGGATCGTGTGGATATCGTATACATCAAGACTCCGTTGAAAACCCGTGCCGGTTATATTGAAAAGGCCTTGAAACTGGGAAAATATGTCATCAGTGATTCCCCCATGACTTTAAGCCCGAACAAGGTGCGGGAGCTCTTTGAACTGGCCAAAGCGCAGCATGTGGTGCTGGTGGAAAAAATCAATCTGGTTTACCTGAGAGCTTTTAATCAGCTTGTATGGATGACTCACAGCAACCTGGTGGGAAATGTGGTCTGTGTGAAATGCTCCATTTGTCAGGAACATTTTGAGGGCGGCAAATCTTTCAACGAGACGGTGGTCTATCCGCTGTGCGCGATCATCAAAATTCTGGGGAAGGATTACCTGGAAGTGAACACCAATGCTGTGAAGGATGATGACGGTCATTTTATTTATGATATGATTACCCTGAAATATCCGAAAGCGATTGCCACCATTGAGATCAGCAGCTCTGTGGAGGTTGAGGACGAGTTTGTGGTAATCGGAAGCAATGGGCGCATTACCATTCCCAACGACTGGTGGAATACCGGATATTTTGAGGCAAAGGTGGACGACACCCAGTTTTTAAAGAGATTCAGCTTTAATTTTGAAGGTAACGGATTCCGTTATCTTTTGCAGGAGCTGATGATCATGATCAGTGATAAACGGACAGAATGTACCAGACTTTTTACGGAGGAATCCCAGGCCCTGGTGGACATTCTCAGAATAATTGACCAGAGAGGATAACAGATGACAGAGAAACAGGAGCATTTGCTGCAGCTCTTTCAGGAGCTGGATGAAATCTGCAAAGAGAATAATCTGAGATATGTGATGGCAGGGGGAACCGCAATCGGTGTTGTTCGAAACGAGGGATTCATTCCCTGGGACGACGATGTGGATGTGTATATGCCGCGGGATGACTGGAATAAACTGGTGGAGCTGTCCAGAACAGCACTGCCTGAACACCGTGCGCTTCAGTGTGTGGATGTGGATCGTTCATACACAAATACGTTTCCGAGGTATGCCTCTACAGACAGCTGTGCACTCCATAAGCATCAGATCATCGGAGATGACACGGCAGGGGAAATCATTGATGTGCTGACTCTGGATCCCATTCCGGCGGATGATAAAGAGTATGAAAAATACAGAACTCATATGATGATCTACTCTGAACTGGTGAACATAGCAGTGGTGTTTGGCGCACGATGGGAAATACCGGTATCCAAATATCTGCGGTACCTTTTTTCCTATACATTTCTGGGAAAGGACAGGACTCTGAAAAAGCTGGAGAAAATCATGTTTTCCTATAAAGAAGAGGACTGTCCGCGCTATGCCATGCGCTGGGGAGGATGTCCCTTCCTCTTTGACAAGGACATGATGTTTCCTGTGAAATATATGAACTTTGAGGGTATTAAGGTGATGGTTCCCCATCGGATGAGCGACTATCTGATCTGGCATTATGGAGATGAATGGTCCTATATTCCGCCTCATGGGGAGAGAGAATCCCACGATGCCATCACGGTGGAAGGTATCAGTTACCAGGAACTGCGTGAGGATTATCTGCCGGGGATAAAAAAGGGTAAACTGCGTCGTGATTCTGTCTGGCGCAAAATTTATTATCTGGCGACCGCCAAACGTACCCACCGTCTTTCTCATAAACGTGACCTTTTAAGAGCGAAAAGTACAGTTATGGATTTGTATGCCCGTATCCGGGAGTGTGGGCACGGTGTGAAGGAACTGGTGCAGGAGCGGGATTTTAAAACCTTAAACCATATTTTTGAAAAATATTTTCAGGTGCAGCTGAGCGCGGGATTTATCGGGAGAGAGGATTTCTCCAATATTTATCCGTTCTATCATCCTACACTTCTGGAAATTGACGATGATACATTTACCGCAGCTATGCTGACTCTGGTCTATACCGAACGCGTGGGCAAGGCATTTCGGATGCTTCAGGTCAGGGAAAATCTTGATCACCTCAATCCTGAGATGAAAAAACTTCAGGAGGATATCCTGCTTTTCCGAAAAGGTGTTTCCCATTACGAATTCAAAGAGATGGAAGAGGCGGAAAAAATAGCAGATGAGCTTCTGGAGCGATATCCGGAGGTGCCCGGATTCATGAAATTCAAAAGCCGTTTTCTTATGGAGAGAGCCAGAAAAGACGGCTATCCCGGAGAAGCGGAACTTTTTATCGAGGAAGCACTACGGATTTTTCCGGAGGATGGCTATTTCCTGAAATATCGGGGTGAGATTCTGTGGATAAAGGGCAGATGTGCAGATGCACTTGCTGTTTTTGCAGATGCCCGTGAAAAGACAAATAATGGAATTACCCAGCTGGAGTTGGATAAATTTCTGAAACCATACAGTAAGCAGACAGTTGATACCTGTTATATGCTTTTGAATAACCGGGAAAAGCAGGGAGCTCTGGAACTCATGAAGCTCTGGCACAGACTTTTACCGGAGGACGAACAGGTGACGGAAGCCTTTTATGTGGCGCGTGTCAGTGCTGCGCGGACCCGCCATGAGATGGAGGAGACCATCGGTGAGATCATGGAAAGACTGGATCTTGCAAGGGAAAGTCCGGATAAGAGAGGGGATGTCACGGAAAACGTGGACATCTACAAAAAAGCCCTTACAAAGGCATGGGAGCGCCTTGGATATCCGGGAGAGCTCGCAAAGCTTCGCACGGAAATTCTGTACACGCAGGAGCCGGGAGAGTTGGAATGGCTGTCTGAAAAGGTAAAAGACTGTCAGATTCACAAGGACAAACGGGCTGAGGTTTACAAGGTGCTGGGTGACGCCCGCAAAAAACAGGGGCAGACGGGACAGGCGTTTGAAAATTACCGGAAATCTGTGGAATATGCGTCTGATCATGCCTATGTAAAAACAGAGCTCTCCAGAATCTTTTTTAATGATCTGTATGAGGGCGATAAAAAGGCACGTACTTATGCGGCAAAAACCGATGCTGCGGAATATCTGAATCAGTGGCTTGATAAGTATGAAAGTCCGGAGGCACTTCGGAAACTGACAGAAAAGCTTCTGTGATAAGACTCATCTAGATTGGAGCAGAAAGATTTGAACAAAGAGCAGAAAGAAGTGTTGTCACTTCTAACGGAAATCGATAAAATATGCAGAAAACATGGCATTACCTATTTTTTGTCTCCGCAGCTTACCTTATGCAGCGTGACAGGACAGCCTTTCCCCGGTAACCCGAATGCAGGTGTTGTTTACATGAAGATCGGGGATATGGAGCAATTTCGTCTGGCTCTGGAACAGGAGATGCCGGAGCGGAGAATTCTGGAATCCATGAATAATAATAAACGTTTTCCGGGATTTTTCCTGCGTTATACGAATATGGACACCCTGGATTTCCGCCTGAATGAGGGACGCAATTTCAGATATCCGGGTATAGGGGTGAATATTCTGCCTCTGCGAGGAAAAATTTCTTCCCGCTTTCGTCATCTGTGGAATCGCGTTGAGGAAGTGGGCTGGATTGAAATGGGCGATTTTTACGGGGACAAAAGAGGGAAAAAGAAGTTCCTGTGCAGGATGTTTATGCGTCTGCGCTGCATCACCGGGCGTGCGCGTCTGGGAAGGAGCCTTTACCGTCACTTCTGCAAACGCCAGGATGTGGAGAATACCGGAGAATATGTACTGCGGCTGAAGAAAAAAGCCGTTTATTTTCCGAGGGAGACCTTTGAAGCAGTCAGAAAAGTGAAGCTGGAAGGAAAAACTTTCTGTGCCCCGGAGAATCTGGAACTGTATCTCGCAAAATATTATGGGAAAGAATACAGAACAAAGGTGTTTGAAAAGTATATCCCCAAATCGTCTGAGATGGTCAGTGCTCTGGTAAGCTATGAGGATTATTTCCAGGAAGTGGGAAGTCAGAAAAGCTTTATTAAAAAGAGAAACCGTGCCCGCAGGAAGGATACTTATGGCAAAAACCGCAGGAAATATCTGACCTGGTGCTGGAACTACGCGAAATTCTGCGGTTTCCGTATTGAACTGGAAAGATATTATCTGGAGAAAAAGGATTATATTGAAAATCTCTACAGGAATAAAGATTATCCGGCACTGGAAGAGATTTTTGCTCCATATACGAAGGCTATGGTGAAAAGCCTGAAGAACAATGAGATTTTTGCACCGGACGAGGAGCTTCTGGAGATTTTTCTGGATGTACTGGAAAAAACCGGACGAACTGCACTGAAGGATAGAGTGGAGAAGTTCTGGAGGTAAGGTTGTATGAAATTAACAGATTATGTCGTTGAATTTTTACAGAGAAAGGGAATTCATGATTTTTTTGGATATCAGGGAACCATGATTGCCCATCTTGTGGATTCCATAGAGAAAAACCCTGAGACAAGAAGCCACTCCTGCTACAATGAACAGGGGGCTTCTTTTGCGGCGTGTGGATTTGCACAGGCAAAGGAGGACTGTGCCTGTGCGTATGCTACCAGCGGACCGGGAGCGGTGAATCTTCTCTCCGGTGTGGCGGATGCTTATTTTGACTCCCTTCCGGTTGTGTTCCTGACAGGACAGTTAAATACTTATGAATATTCAGGCATTGAGGGACTGCGGCAGCAGGGCTTCCAGGAAATTGACATTGTTTCCATGGCAAAGCCTGTGACCAAATATGCGGTGCAGGTACGGGAGCCGGAGGATATCGTAAAAGAGCTGAATAAGGCGTATTACATTGCGAACACCGGACGAAAAGGTCCGGTTCTGATTGATCTGCCCATGAATATACAGAGAGGCGAGGTAGAGAAGCCGGTATACGAGATGAGCCCGGAGGAAATGGGGCTTGTTTCCTGCGAAAGCTGCCGGGAAAAAGACTTCCATAGGGGAAATACACCGGGCAAAGGAATTGCGGATGAGGCGGTACGCGCCATTCAGGAAGCATTGTGCAAAGCAAAACACCCTGTGATCATGATGGGGCATGGCGTGAGCAGCAAAAGCAGCCAGAACGAGCTGATTCATCTGGCAGAGAAGCTGAATATTCCCATTATCACCAGCGTATTGGAAAAGTCGGCACTGCCTTATGACCATCCCCTGAACTTTGGATGTATCGGCGGTGCCTACGGACACCGGTATGCCAATATGATCGCGAATGCCAAGAGCGACCTGCTCATATGCTTCGGAATTTCCCTGTGCACACGGCAGATTGGCACGAAAGTGCATGAATTTGCAAAAAATGCGGAGATCATACGGGTAGATATTGACTCTTATAACTTACAGCGGGATATCCATGAAGGAGGCATTGGAGAGCAGAAATTCTGTGCGGATGCTTCAGAAGTTATCCGAAAGCTGAAAAAAGCCGGGTTTGCCCAGTCACAGTACCGGGAAGAGTGGCTGGTCGTGTGCAAAGAAATCAGGGATAATCTTCAGGCGGTGGATGATGCCACACCGGAAAGATATCCAAACCGCATGATCGCAGGTTTAAGCCGGTGCCTTTCAGACATTTCAGCGGTAGCGGTGGATGTGGGGCAGCACATGGTATGGTGCTATCAGTCCTTTGAAAATCAGAATGGTCAGAAGATGCTTTTCTCAGGCGGACACGGAGCTATGGGGTATGCACTTCCGGCTGCAATCGGAGCGTATTATGCCACAGGCAAACCAGTGGCATGCATCTGCGGTGACGGTGCATTTCAGATGAACATTCAGGAATTACAATGGGTAAAACGGGAAAATATTCCTGTAAAAATAATCGTGATGAATAACAATGCACTGGGAATGATCAGGCATCTCCAGAGAGATTATTTTGACTGCGTTTTTGCGGATACTTCGGAGGGCTGTGGCTTTTCCTCCTGTCGGTTTGCAGAAGTGGCAAGGAGCTACGGCATTGAGTCGAAAAAGCTGTGGTGTGATGAAGTAAAGGAAGAAGCTCCGGAATTCCTTGCGGGAAACGGTCCGAGACTTCTGGAAATCATCCTGGAGCATGGCACCTTTGCATACCCGAAAACCTGTCTGGGTGAGCCAATCCATAATCAGCAGCCTTATGTACCGACAGAAGTTTATGAGAGGTTATTAAAATTATGAGTCGTATTTCAGTGGTGACCGGAGGAACCTCCGGTATCGGACGGGGAATCGTGGAAAAGATTCTGGAGCACTCCGATGACGATGATAAGCTGTTTGTCAGCTACGGACATCATCGGGAGAAGGCGGAAGCTTTTCTGAAAAATTTGCCGGAGCAGCATCAAAAAAAGGTCATTCTTTTGCAGGCGGATATGTCCTGTTATGAGGCCATGATGGATTTTGCCGGGGAGATCAGAAAACAGGCAGGCCATTTGGACTGGCTTATAAATAATGTGGGAATCAGCACCTATGCAAAGTATGAGGATTATACCTTTGAGGAATGGACGAAAATCGTAAACACAAATCTTTCCATTCCGGTGTTTCTGGTAAAGGAGCTGCGTCCCATCATGACAGAGGGCGGAAGTATTCTTTTTACCGGTTCGTATGCAGGGCAGCAGGCGTATTCCTCTTCCCTTGTGTATGGAGTGACAAAGGCTGCAATCCACTTTCTTACAAAGTCTCTGGTAAAGGAATTTGAGCCGAAAGGAATTAAGGTGAATGCAATCGCTCCCGGCTTTATTCAGACCCCGTGGCACGAAAACAGAACTCCCCAGAGCTATGAGCGCATTAACCGGAAGATTGCCCTGCATCGCTTTGGCGAGGTATCGGAGGTGGCGGACATGGCTTATGCGATCCTGACAAACGGATATATGAACGGAAGCATCGTGGATATTCACGGAGGGTATGATTATTTCTGATCAGGGACTGAAAAAACAGGAAAAAGACTTGACTTGCAGGGCATGTATATGGTAAACTATACAGGCGACATGGAAGTTAGGTCTTTTTTTTATGCCCGAAAACGGTGGCGGATACACGGTTTTCTCATGGAAAAGACCATGCAAATGAAAACACTGGAGGTGGAAGTTGTGCGCGTTAAGATTACATTAGCATGTACCGAGTGCAAGCAGCGTAACTACAATATGACAAAGGAAAAGAAAAACCATCCTGAGAGACTGGAAACAAAGAAATATTGTAAGTTCTGCCAGAGACACACAATGCACAAGGAAACAAAGTAGTCACTTAAGATTGTGAGGTTAGGCTATGCAAGAAAAGGAAAAATCTGCAGGCAAGGCAAAAGACCAGAAGAAAAGCTGGTTTCATGGACTTAAGGCTGAGTTCAGGAAGATTGTCTGGACAGACCGCGAAACACTGATGAAGCAGACTGCAGTCGTGATTGTAATATCCGTGCTGCTGGGTGCACTTATCAGCGTTATGGATGCAGGCATTCTGGAATGCATTAATCTTTTAATCAAATAAGGACAAAGGTGATTGTATGTCAGAAGCAAAATGGTACGTTGTCCATACCTATTCCGGGTATGAGAACAAGGTGAAAGCCAACATTGAAAAGACGATCGAAAACAGACATCTGGAAGACCAGATTCTGGAGGTTCGCGTTCCGCTTGAGGATGTAGTGGAGATGAAAAACGGAACCGCCAAGCAGGTTCAGAGAAAAATGTTTCCGAGCTATGTTCTGATCAACATGGTAATGAATGACGATACCTGGTATGTTGTCCGCAATACCAGAGGTGTGACAGGATTTGTAGGACCAGGATCCAAGCCTGTACCGCTGACGGAAGAAGAAATGAGACCGTTGGGCATTAAAGAAGAGATTGTTCAGGTTGATTTTGCAGAGGGCGACATGGTGGTTGTAACAGGTGGTGCCTGGAAGGATACCACAGGTGTTGTAACGTCAATCAATATGCAGAAGCAGGTTGTGACTATCAATGTTGAAATGTTTGGCCGCGAGACGCCGGTAGTAATCAGTTTCGCAGAAATCAAAAAAATGTAATAAGCATGACATGCAGATCTGTATGTCGTGGAAATCAAGGTAACACGATATCGTGGGAGGGACATACCCCCGCCAATACCACATAGGAGGTGCCGAAAAATGGCAAAGAAAGTAACAGGATATATTAAATTGCAGATTCCCGCTGGTAAAGCAACTCCAGCACCACCAGTAGGTCCGGCTCTTGGACAGCACGGTGTAAATATCGTTCAGTTTACAAAAGAGTTTAACGCAAGAACAGCAGATCAGGGCGACTTAATCATCCCGGTTGTTATCACTGTTTACGCAGACAGAAGTTTCAGCTTCATAACCAAAACTCCGCCGGCAGCAGTTCTTCTGAAAAAAGCTGCAAACATCAAATCCGGTTCCGGCGTACCGAACAAGACAAAAGTTGCTAAGGTTACCAAGGCTCAGGTTCAGGAAATTGCTGAGATGAAGATGAAAGACTTAAATGCAGCATCTGTCGAAGCAGCTATGAGCATGATCGCTGGTACCGCAAGAAGCATGGGAATTGAAGTAGTTGATTAATTACAGATTATAGAAAGTGGGAGGGCTTTTCCCCGCAAATACCACAGGAGGTTATAGAAATGAAACGAGGAAAGAAATACGTGGAAGCTGCGAAAGCAGTTGACCGCGCAACATTATATGATACCGCAGAAGCTATCAGCTTAGTAAAGAAAACTGCAGTTGCCAAGTTTGACGAGACTATCGAAGTTCATATCCGCACAGGCTGCGATGGACGTCATGCAGACCAGCAGATTCGTGGAGCAGTTGTTCTGCCGCACGGTACTGGTAAAAAAGTTCGTGTTTTAGTATTCGCAAGAGATGCTAAGGCTGAAGAAGCAAAGGCAGCAGGCGCTGAGTTCGTTGGAGCAGAGGAATTAATTCCGAAGATTCAGAACGAAGGATGGCTGGATTTCGACGTTGTTGTTGCAACTCCTGATATGATGGGTGTTGTAGGACGTCTGGGTCGTGTACTTGGACCGAAAGGTTTAATGCCAAACCCGAAAGCTGGTACTGTAACCATGGATGTTACCAAAGCGGTTCATGATATCAAAGCAGGTAAGATTGAGTACCGTCTTGACAAGACCAACATCATCCATGTTCCGATTGGTAAAGCTTCCTTTACCGAGGAGCAGTTAAGCGACAACTTCCAGACGCTGATTGGAGCTATCATCAAGGCTAGACCGAGCACCCTTAAGGGACAGTTTTTAAGAAGCGTAACCATCGCTCCGACAATGGGCCCTGGCGTAAAGATCAACCCGATGAAATTAGCTTAATAGATTTTATGAGGACACCCGCCTTGAGTGGGTGTTCTTTTTGCGTTGGGGGATAGGGGCGGAGAGGCTTCAGGAGGGCGGCTGGGACGGTTTCCGCTGCCCCCTCCGCCCCGTCCCGGACGAAAAATTCACCCGCACAAAGCGACCTCATAATAGCCAACCCCCAACCCGTGATTTCTCCAATTTTTTAGAGATAGTTTACAGAAATGTATGTTAGTGTGGTAGAATAATGTTTAAGGCACATAACGACTGTGGCAATTTTGTTCTGGGAATCAGGAATTCTGTAGTTACTTAGAGTAATTGTTTATTGCTAGGAGGAAAATCGTGACGAAGAGACGCAGGAGAAGAAAGAAAAGAAATTCAGGAAAACGGATGCTGATCTGCGCTTTGATTGAGGTGGCTGTGCTTCTGGCATTGGCTGTTGTGATCTGCTGGGATAAGGGAATCAGTTCATGGGTTGGGAATTTTACCGGGATTTTTGACAGACCGGTGGTGAAAGAACTGGATCTGTCAGGAATAAACAGTTCCAATGCAGTTCTGATGGATGCAAAGAGTGGAAAGGTCATTGGAGAGATAGATGGGAAAGAAGCAATCTATCCGGCGTCCATGACCAAAATTATGACTGCTATAGTGGCGATTGAGTCTCTGGACAGCCTGGAGAAAGAGATTACGCTGACCAATGAAATGTTTGAGGGGCTCTATGAGCAGAATGCGACACAGGCCGGATTTCAGCCGGGAGAGACGGTGAAAGCTATTGATTTATTATATGGTGTGATGCTTCCTTCCGGAGCGGAGTGCTGCATTGCCCTGGCAGATGAGATTGCGGGCTCTGAGGCTGCTTTTGTGGAAAAGATGAATAAGAAGGCGGACAGGTTGGGGATGAAAACAACCAATTTTTGTGACACTACAGGTCTGCACGATCCGGACCATTACAGTTCTGCCTATGATATAGCTGTGCTGATGCGTTATGCACTGCATAATACCACATTCCGGGAGATTATAGAGGCACCATACCATTCCACACCGTCTACGAATATTCATCCGGATGGTATTACATATTACAGTACGATGTTTAAAAATCTCAATGATCCTTCTGTGACAGGGGGAAGGATTCTTGGAGGAAAAACCGGATATACCGGTGAGGCCGGACATTGTCTTGCCAGCTTTGCAGAAATAGGGGGAAGAGAGTACATTCTGGTGACTGCGGGAGCACCTGCAGACACTACAGGGATCCCCCATATACAGGATGCCCAGACGATTTATAATCGCCTGGGCACCGCCGCTGGGACAAATTAATAATTTTCCACTTTTCTTTCAAAGTAAGCCTTTGGATGTGCACATACAGGACATACTTCAGGAGCTTCTTCAGCTTCATATACGAATCCGCAGTTGCGGCATTTCCAGCCGAGAGGCGCATCGCCCTTAAAGGTTTTGTCTGCCTTATAGGACTCTAACAGTTTGCGATAGCGTTTCTCGTGTGCTGCTTCTACTCTGGCAACTCCTTCAAATTTGACAGCAAGTTCTTCGAAGCCCTCTTCGCGTGCCTCTCTTGCCATACGCGCATACATGTCAGTCCATTCATAATTTTCACCTGCAGCGGCATCTTCCAGATTGGTTGCCACGTCGTGGATTCCGTGGAATTCTTTAAACCACATTTTTGCATGCTCTTTTTCCTGATCAGCTGTTTCAAGATACAGTGCTGCAAGCTGCTCGTATCCGGCTTTTTTTGCTGCGGAAGCGTAATAGGTATATTTGTTGCGTGCTTCAGATTCACCTGCAAATGCAGCCATCAGGTTCTGCTCGGTTTTGGTTCCTGCGTATTTAGACATATGTACTACCTCCTAAATAATATTAGTAATCATTACTGATATTGTTATTATAAAATATGAGAGATGAATTGTCAATAAGTAAGAAACAAAAAAAAGCATAAAAAACGGGCAGAGCGTTCGCTCTGCCCACTGTACTTGTCTTATGACAGGAGAGAATTATTCTCCAAAGTATCTCTTTAACAGACCAGCAAATGCTTTTCCGTGACGAGCCTCGTCTCTTGCCATCTCATGAACGGTATCATGGATTGCATCAAGGTTAGCAGCTTTAGCACGTTTAGCAAGGTCAAATTTACCAGCGGTAGCGCCGTTTTCAGCAGCAACACGCATCTCAAGGTTCTTCTTGGTGCTGTCAGTTACAACTTCGCCTAATAATTCAGCAAATTTAGCAGCATGCTCTGCTTCTTCGTAAGCAGCCTTTTCCCAGTATAAACCGATTTCCGGATATCCTTCTCTGTGAGCAACACGTGCCATAGCCAGATACATACCAACCTCGGAGCACTCACCCTCGAAGTTTGCTCTTAAGTCTGCAAGGATGTCTTCGCTAACGCCCTTTGCAACGCCTACAACATGCTCTGCAGCCCATGTCATCTCAGATTCCTGTTTGGTGAATTTCTCAGCTGGTGCTTTACAGATCGGACAGAACTCCGGTGCTGCATCTCCTTCGTAAACATAACCACAAACATTACATACCCATTTAGCCATAGTTTATTTCTCCTTTTATTTTAAATTTTTTTCTTGCTTATAATAATAGTAATTGTTACTATTTTAAAATATCACAACAGAGTAGACTTGTCAAGTAGATATTCTAATTTTTATGCTTTTTCAGACAATGTTCACAAATTCCGAAGAATCTGGCATTATAATCAGATATTTTACCATGCTCAAAGTCTGCTGCAATCTGTGCCATTAGCTTATCGACACCGTCTGTTTCCATGTCCATAACTGCTCCGCATTCTGTACACATGAAGTGACAGTGCTGCTCAGTGCGGGCATCAAATCTGTCTGCGCCGCCGAAACTGGAAAGCTTTCTGATTTCGCCGATATCGGCAAGAAGAGAAAGATTGCGGTATACGGTGCCAAGGCTGATATTCGGGTAAATAAGCTTCATATTCTCATAAACCACATCGGCCGTCGGGTGATCCGTCCTGCTCATCAGAAATTCCTTGATGGATTCTCTCTGGCGGCTATATTTAAGCGAGCTCATGACATCTCCTCCTTTCTCTCTGATAATAATGGTAACAATTATTGATTTCAGTATAAGATACTATACTTGTTTTGTCAAGATAATAAGTTGAAATTTTGTGCAGAAGAACTCCTTGATATAATCTGCAGAATGAAATAAAATAGCGAAGAGGTGAGAGATTATTTAGGATATCCGGAGGGTATTTATGAAACGGGAAGAGGCAGAACAATATTTGTTTTACGCTATGACTATAGGTGAAATGCTTTTGACAAGCGGAGCCGAGGTGGGTAGAGTGGAGGATACGATTCGGCGTATCTGTATGGCCTACGGTGCAAAGAGGGTGGACGTTTTTTCCATTACCTCCAGTATTGTGACTACCATGTATGGCGAAGAGTTCGGAATATGTACGCAGACTCGCCGTGTGTCAGGCATGAGCAATGACTTAAATAAACTGGATGAGCTGAATTGCCTGTCAAGAGAAATATGTACTCAGAAGCCATCTGTGGAAGAGATAAAAAAAGAACTGGAACGGATCGAAAAAGGACCGCAGTATTCATTTGGAAGCCAGGTTTTTATTTACGCGTTGGTTTCCGGCTCTTTTTCCGTGTTTTTTGGGGGAGATTTCCGGGACATGCTGGCATCGGCTTTGATTGGAGCGATTTTGAAATTTCTGGAATCCTTTGTGAAAAAAGGAGCTGCCAATACACTGTTGACAGCTCTGATCTGCTCCATAGCCGGAGGATTCCTGGCGAATCTGGCTGTTCGGACGGGATTGGGACATCATGCAGACCTGATCAGTATCGGAAATGTCATGCTTCTGATACCGGGTATTGCTTTTACGAATTCCCTGCGTGATATGTTTTCCGGAGATACGATTACCGGGCTGATCCGGTTTATGGAATCTATTTTGCTGGCAATCATCATTGCGCTGGGATTTGCACTTGTGAATCTGATTTTGGGAGTGGGATGAAAAATGCAGGAATTTATACAGTTAGCTGCGGCAACCATTGGTTCTTTCGGATTTGCCGCATTGTTTAATATACGTGGAAAAAAGCTGATCGTGGCCACTTTAGGTGGATTTTTTGCGTGGGCCGTCTATCTGCTTGCTGCCGGTTTTTCGAAAAATCCTTATCTGTGTGGGTTTGTTTCTTCTGTCATGCTGACTTTGTATGCGGAATGCATGGCACGGGTTTATAAAACCCCGGTTACAGTTTTTCTGGTAGCCGCTGCGATTCCCCTGATTCCAGGGGCTGCACTTTACCGTACGATGAATTGTCTGATGAGTCAGGACTGGATGGAAATGAGAAAGGAGAGCACGTATGCCCTCCTTTTCGCTGCCAGCATGTCTGCCGGAATTACTCTTACAACCCTGATTTTCAGAGCAGTGTGGAAACGGCTTTATAACCAGAGAAGAATGTGATGACGTAAAAGTTGTCTTTGATATTATTCTTCGGAAGCAATCCGTCGTGCAACGTAAATTCCGCTTGCAGAAGCATGAGAAAGGGAATGGGTCACACCGCTTCCGTCGCCGATGACATAGAGCCCTTTGTATTTCGTCTCCAGGTTTTTGTCGATATCCACTTCCATATTATAGAACTTTACTTCCACGCCATAAAGCAGGGTATCGTCGTTGGCCGTTCCTGGCGCAATTTTATCCAGAGCATAGATCATCTCAATGATGCCATCCAGGATACGTTTTGGAAGAACCAGGCTCAGATCGCCGGGAGTTGCGGCCAGAGTAGGACGTACCATTCCTTCCTCCAGGCGGCTTACTGTACTGCGGCGTCCGCGTACCAGATCCCCGAAACGCTGGACGATGACGCCTCCGCCAAGCATATTGGAAAGTCTTGCAATGCTTTCTCCGTATCCATTGCTGTCTTTAAATGGCTCTGAAAAATGCTTTGCCACAAGCAGGGCAAAGTTCGTATTTTCTGTCTGCTTCTCCGGGTCTTCGTAGCTGTGCCCGTTTACTGTCACGATTCCGTTGGTGTTTTCATTTACCACAATGCCATATGGATTCATACAGAAAGTACGGACATTATCCTCAAATTTTTCCGTCCGGTACACGATCTTGCTTTCATACAGTTCATCTGTCAGATGAGAAAAAATCACGGCAGGAAGCTCCACACGAACGCCAATGTCCACGCGATTTGATTTGGTTGGGATTCCCAGATCACTGCAGACAGTCTCCATCCATTTGCTGCCGCTTCGTCCGACTGAGACAATGCAGTTGGTACAGTCGTCGAATGTATCTCCATGATGGACACGATAACCGCCATCAATGATCTCCAGTGTTTTCACCGGTGTCCGGAAGAAGAAATCAATCTTATCTTTCAGCTCCTGGTACAGATTTTCCAGAACGATATAGTTAATATCTGTCCCCAGATGCCGGACAGAAGCGTCCAGAAGGCGCAGCTTGTTCTGAATGCAGAGTTTTTTGAATTTTGTCTGGGCAGTGGAGTACATTTTTGTACCCTGTCCACCATGGGAAACGTTGATTTCATCTACATACTGCATCAGTTCGATAGCCTGCTTTTTCCCGATATGCTCGTACAGGGTTCCGCCGAAATCATTGGTAATATTGTATTTTCCATCGGAAAATGCTCCGGCTCCGCCAAAACCGCTCATAATGGCACAGGACTTACACTTGATACAGCTCTTCACCTTTTCGCCGTCAATAGGACAGCGGCGTTTTTCCAGAGGAAAGCCCTCTTCAAAAACAGCAATTTTAAGGTTCGGTTTTTTCTGAACAAGTTCGTACGCGGAAAAGATTCCGCCAGGCCCCGCACCGACGATGATAACGTCATATTTCATTAAAGAATCATCTCCTCTGTTGTGTCTTTTTTTCATTATATCGTCCCGGGAAAAGTAGTGTCAAGGCTGAACGGTTTATATGAAAATAATTGGAAGGGACAAGTGTTACTATTCACGGATTAGTCATGAATAGTAACCGGGCTAACCGAATAGGCAGCAGGGACGACAGGAGGCCCTTGCATAAACGGATATGGTATTATAGAATGAAGGAAAGGAACTGTGAGAATGCATAAGGATAAATAATTGCATATCGGAGGAAATCGTATGAGAAAAAGATTAAAAATGACTGTGATCGGCAGCGTACTGGTTCTGGTGCTGAGCAGCAGCCAGATGGCAGCAGGAGCGGGTACAAAGGGAAATATGGACAACGCAGAAACAGGGAAAAGTGTAGAAGAAATAGCTGAAGTTCTTGCAGAAGCGGCAATTCCTTATGTGGGGGATGCACCGGGTGTTGGAAATCTTCTTTATGCTTTACAGGATAATGGTATTATGCCGGAAGGAGATTTTACTTATGAATTGCAGACGGATGAAGAACCTTATGGCCTGCAGATATATTTTAGTGAGGAGCCTGCAGATGAGGACACTTTTGTGGAAAGGATTTTGGATGGAAGTATGCTGTGCCTGACACTGGTGGAAAACCTGGAGGAAGTACAATGCACATTTCCACAAATATACGATGGGAAAGACGCTCAGGTTACTTATTATATGGATGAAAATATAGTCACCGCTATGACGGGAACAAAAAATCTGAAGGAACTGAAGGAATACGCAAAATCCCCGGAAAAGCTTGCGGAATTGCTCTCTCTTGAACTGGATTGCCAACGCACGGAGATGGAAATATCCGGTATGGAGGATGAGGATTCCGCAAGCGTGGCCATCATCGGCGGTGCAGACGGGCCGACGTCGATTTTCCTGGCTGGAAAGCTGGGGTGACTGCTTGCTCCTGAAAAAACCGGGTTTACAAAACATCTGAAATGTGTTAGGATTCTTTTATATGGAAAACCCGTGGAAGAAAAGAGTACATGTGTATACCGCATTACAGAGAAATCCCTGAGAAAACAGAAAAATCCCTCGAGTAATTTCGCAGCTGGATTGTTTTGAATCTGTTTTCCAGGCTGAGAGGGGATGTGCAGGAGCATATGGAAGATGGTTTCAGAGGGGCATTGCTGAAAATATAGTAAGCGATGACAGGATCGCCTGTTACAGCGAGGAGGTATGAAAGTACCTGGTGAGGTTTCGCGTCGTGAGGCCCGGAACGAAAAGAAGTGGTAACACGGGGAAATACTCGTCTTCTCATACAACATGAGAAGGCGTTTTTTATTTCTTTTCCACTACGTTCTGCGTGTGAGATATTTTTTATGAGAGGAGATAGAACCATGGAAAAACCAAAGTATTATATCACAACAGCCATTGCGTATACATCCGGTAAGCCGCACATCGGCAACACCTATGAAATCGTATTGGCAGATGCCATTGCCCGCTACAAGAGACAGCAGGGCTATGACGTATTTTTCCAGACCGGAACAGATGAGCATGGTCAGAAAATCGAGCTGAAAGCCCAGGAAGCAGGTATCACACCAAAGGAATTCGTAGATAACGTTTCCGGAGAGATTAAGAATATCTGGGATCTGATGAATACTTCCTATGACAAGTTCATCCGTACTACTGATGAAGACCATGAGAAACAGGTTAAGAAGATTTTCAAGAAAATGTATGCAAAAGGAGATATCTACAAAGGATATTATGAAGGAATGTACTGTACTCCTTGTGAGTCCTTTTTTACAGAATCCCAGCTTGTAGACGGAAAATGTCCGGACTGCGGCCGTCCCTGCATTCCGGCAAAGGAAGAAGCGTATTTCTTTAAAATGAGCAAATATGCAGACCGCCTGATTGATTATATCAATACCCATCCGGATTTTATCCAGCCGGAATCCCGTAAGAATGAGATGATGAACAATTTCCTTCTTCCGGGCCTGCAGGATCTTTGTGTATCCAGAACTTCCTTTAAATGGGGAATCCCGGTAGACTTTGACCCGAAGCATGTGGTTTATGTATGGCTGGATGCCCTGACAAACTACATTACCGGAATCGGATATGACTGTGATGGGGATAGCACGGAGCAATTTAAGAAATACTGGCCGGCTGACCTGCACCTGATCGGAAAGGATATCATCCGTTTCCATACGATTTACTGGCCAATTTTCCTGATGTCACTGGATCTGCCTCTGCCAAAACAGGTATTTGGACATCCGTGGCTTCTGCAGGGAGACGGCAAGATGAGCAAGTCCAAAGGAAATGTGCTGTATGCGGATGAACTGGTAGATTTCTTTGGCGTGGATGCAGTACGATATTTTGTACTTCATGAGATGCCGTTTGAAAATGACGGTGTGATTACCTGGGAGCTGATGGTAGAGCGTCTGAATTCAGAGCTGGCAAATACACTGGGTAATCTTGTAAACCGTACCATTTCCATGTCCAACAAATATTTTGGCGGCGTGGTAGAGAATAAAGGTGTGACTGAGCCGGTTGACGATGAACTGAAATCCTTCATTCTGGCAGTTCCGGGCAAAGTAGATGCGAAGATGGAGAAGCTTCGTGTGGCAGATGCCATTACGGAAGTATTTGCTCTGTTTAAACGCTGCAACAAATATATTGACGAGACTATGCCATGGGCTCTGGCAAAAGATGAAGCGAAAAAAGACCGTCTTGCAACGGTTCTTTATAACCTGGTGGAAGGCATCTGTATCGGAGCAGTTCTTCTGGAATCCTTTATGCCGGATACCACGAAAAAGATTCTGGCACAGTTAAACGCACAGGAGAGAACTCTGGAGGATCTTAAGACCTTTGGTCTGTATCCATCCGGAAACAAAGTAGTGGAAAAACCGGAAATTCTGTTCGCTCGTCTGGATGTAAAAGAGGTTCTGGCAAAGGCTGCAGAGCTCCATCCGGCTGCACCTGAGGAAGAAAAGAAAGAGGAAAAAGAGGAGAAAGTCATTGATATTGAAGCAAAACCGGAAATCACCTTCGACGATTTCGAAAAGCTCCAGTTTCAGGTAGGCGAGATCATTGCCTGCGAGGAAGTGAAGAAATCCAGAAAGCTTCTCTGTTCTCAGGTAAAGATCGGCAGTCAGGTGCGCCAGATCGTATCCGGAATCAAATCTCACTACAGTGCTGAGGAGATGGTTGGTAAAAAGGTAATGGTTGTGACCAACTTAAAACCGGCGAAGCTGGCAGGAATCCTCAGCGAGGGAATGATTCTCTGCGCAGAGGATGCGGACGGAAATCTTTCTCTTATGGTACCGGAAAAGGAAATGCCTGCAGGTGCTGAAATCTGCTGAAATCAGGAAACGAAAAAATCTTAATATAATATAAAAGCGGGGCTGACACATAGTTTGTGTGCAGCCCCGTTTTGGGATTATGGAGAGTCCTCTGCGGTTTTGATATTCGGTAAATTCATTCCGAGCGATTTGGCAGTTTCATTCCGAGCGATTTGGGAATTTCATTCTTAGCAATTTTTTAATTGATTTCGTATAGCCGTCCGCCAGACTTGACATGAACCCTGTCAAGGCCAGATCCTTACGGGTGGCTGATTTTATCCCTCTGGCTCAGAAGCCTAAGAACAGTTGCTACTGTTCGAAACACTTTTGGGCATATACGAAAAAAGATACCTCGTTGGGGAAAATTTCTTGGGATTTTACGTTAAAATACAGCATTTTAGATGCCTTTTGTATCTACCGCAGGCAAAATGTGTTCCAAGACCCAGAAAAATGCAAAATTCTGGGTCTGGAGTATACTTATTTCTAACATAGAGAAATTTTATAGTAAAACTTGCATATTTCCACTGGAATTTCCGGGATATTGGGCCTGAGAGAAAATTGTGTGTCATATATGCCCAAACCACATACTATTTTGTGGAGTTTCCCTTATCGTGATACATGATTTAAGCCGTCCGCCGGACTTGGCACGAACATCATGCAGCGCCTGGATAGTCGTCCCACAAAATTTGTGATTGAGCCATTAATTTCGTATATTATTGTATCGTATTTGAGTCGAAAATATGAGTGCTTCTGCACCTGGCGAGGTGTGAAAAACAATGAGAGAGCATACGTGTCAGGCTTCCTTCTTGACGGATTCAGCGAATTTCCTTATACTGATAAGAAGCATGAAAGGGGATTTACAATGAAACAGGGGTTTAATCATTTTGATGAAAACGGGAATGCAATTATGGTGGATGTATCCGGAAAGGCAGTAACATACCGGACGGCGGTGGCAGCAGGCTGCATCCGGGTTGGAAAAGAAATTATGGATGCGGTAACTGCCGGAACTGTAAAAAAAGGAGACGTATTGGGTGTGGCACGGGTAGCTGGCATCATGGCGGTAAAGCATACTTCTGATCTCGTGCCTATGTGCCATCCGCTGCCTATACAGAAATGCAGCATAGATTATGAGCTGGACGAGGAAAAAGGTCTGATACGGGCGTTTTGTACCGTTAAAACAGAAGGAAAGACTGGCGTGGAGATGGAAGCTCTGACGGGAGTACAGGTGACATTGCTTACCATTTATGATATGTGCAAAGCAATTGATAAGCATATGGTCATGACGGATATTCATCTGGTGAAGAAGACCGGAGGGAAGAGCGGAGATTTTATCTCAGTCGAAGAAGATTCCCACTTCTGTAAGTAGTGAGTAATAATAGATTCATCTCAATGGGAGTCCAAGCATTTTAGGAAATAGAGAAAATCGAAAGAGAGGAGGAAAGATTTATGAAACGAGTTGCAATTATCACTTCCAGCGATGCAGGATATCGCGGGGAGAGAGAGGACTTAAGCGGACCGGCTATAAAGGAAATCGTGGAAAAGGCCGGATATGAAGTGGTATCTATGGACATTCTGCCGGATGAGAGAGCGATGCTATCCAGACGAATGGCGGAAATTGCGGATGAAAATCTGGCAGAGCTGATTCTGACTACAGGAGGAACCGGATTTTCGCCGCGTGATGTGATGCCGGAGGCAACAGAGGATGTGATGGAGAGAAAGGTACCCGGAATCCCGGAAGCGATACGCGCTTACAGTATGACCATTACAAAACGCGCTATGCTGAGTCGTGCGACTGCCGGAATTCGCAAAAAGACACTGATCATCAACCTTCCCGGAAGCCCGAAGGCGGTTCGGGAGAGTCTGGAATATATAATCGAGGCATTGGATCACGGAATCGAGATCATGACAGGAGAGACGGGGAACTGTGCCCGATGAGGCCTGTTACAGAAATCTTGAAGTCGGAAGAAAGAGAGAAGGAGAGAAATGGGAGAAATAATCGCAATCTGCATCAGCGAAAAGAGGGGGACCCAGAAAAAACGAATCCCAGAAGCTGAATTCGTGGAAGACTGGGGAATCAAAGGGGACGCTCATGCAGGAAAATGGCACCGCCAGGTGAGCCTTTTGTCACATGATAAAATAGAAGCTTTTCGGGCCAGAGGAGCAGAGGTCGCAGACGGAGCCTTTGGAGAAAATCTGGTGGTGGAAGGTTTTGACTTTGCCAAAATGGCGGTGGGGACCAGATTTCGCTGTAATGATGTGATTCTGGAACTGACGCAGATCGGAAAAGAATGCCATAATGGCTGTGAGATTTTCAAAAAAATGGGCGATTGCATTATGCCCAGAGAAGGAGTGTTCACCAGAGTGCTTCATGGAGGAATTGTCCGTGAAGGAGATGAGCTGGTGGTTCTGGAAGAAAAGGAGTAAAGATGATTTTTGATACACATGCACATTACGATGATAAAGCATTTGAGGCTGACAGGGATGAGCTGCTGAACTCTATGGAGGAATATGGAATCGGGCACATCGTAAATGTCTGCGCCTCTATCGGGGAATTTCAGAGAACAATAAGCCTGACGGAAAAATATCCCTTTGTTTACGGTGCAGTGGGTGTACACCCGGACGATGCGGATAAAATGACACAGGAGACACTGGATGAAATCCGGCGTCTTTCTCGCCTGGAGAAAGTGGTGGCAATCGGGGAAATTGGTCTGGATTACTACTGGCATAAGGAAGAAGCGGAGCACCAGGTACAAAAAGAGATGTTCCGCGCTCAGATGGAGATCGCCCGGGAAGAAAAGCTTCCTTTTATGATTCACAGCCGTGACGCCGCACAGGATACCCTGGAGATTGTCCGCGAGTATATGAATGGCAGCATGTATGGGGGAATTATCCACTGTTTTTCCTATGGAAAGGAGATCGCGCAGGAATATCTGAAAATGGGGCTGTACCTGGGAATTGGCGGGGTCGTGACCTTTAAAAACGCAAAAAAACTCAAGGAGGTTGCAGAAATTGCCCCCCTTGAGCAGATTGTCCTGGAAACGGATTGCCCTTATATGGCGCCGGAGCCGTTTCGCGGGACGCGTAATTCCTCACGGAATCTTCCCTATGTGGCAAAAGCGCTGGCGGAAATCAAAGGAATCACGCCGGAAGAGGTCATTGACGTTACAGAAAAAAATGCGAAAAAGCTGTTATCACTCTGAATGCTCATTCTTCTGAATCATTTCCATATTCGTAGCCACCCTCGTCTGAGTTATTGCCAGTCTGACCGGAAGGCAGGCTGGCATAATACTGACCGGAGGTAATGGAACGGGTATCTTCTACGTAGTTCCCGCTTGCATCCGTCATGTTTCCGTCAGAATCAAATTTTACATCCAGAAGATCCGATTGGGTGGATGGTGTTACATTCATGGACATGATTTCATCATATTTTGTCTGAAGATTCTCCAGGGAAAACTCATCTCCGATTATTTCCCTTACGCTGTGTCTGGATGCCAGATCTTCTGTGTAATCAGAGAGCAGGTATGGACTGTAATCACCGGTGTCATAGCTGTAATGCATCACAAGCGGTGTGATGGAGGCGTCTGTAATCTTCACAGAGGTCTCGTCTCCAGTCACAGTCTTCTGAATCGTAAAATTTGCCATTCCTCCAAGGAGCTGTTTTAAGGTTTCCTGTCCGGAAACGAAGTTTCCCAGGGAATAATAAATCAGCATATTATGGCCTTCGTCATCGGTGAGGTAACCAAATGGCTGCAGCACGTTTGGATTCGTACCAATGACAACGTCTACACCATTCTTCATAAGAAAATTGGCCCATTGTTTTTCATATTCTGTGGGCATCGGTTCCTCTGTCTTGCCCCAGTTTGCGGAAAAGATCACACAATCTGCGGCAGCTTTGGCCTTCTGTACGGCATCTGCGACCTTTTGGGAATCAAAGATGTCGATCATATATTCTTTTTCCGTATTTTCATTACCGCTGGAAGGAAACGTATAGTTAAGAAATGCAATCTTAATTCCATTAACCTCTACGGTTTTTATGGCATCTGCATCCTCCTGGGTTTCATGAATACCCAGCACAGTCACTTCGGGATGGCTGTTTTTCCAGAAATCAAAGGTCTGTGACAGAAAATCATATCCGTTGTCATCCATAAAGGCGGTGGCGGAGCTTACGACGTCAAAACCTGCGCTTACAAGGGCGTCTCCTATTTCTGTAGGGGTTGCGTAAGGCGCAGTCCCGCTTACCAGATCATGATCGCTGGTAAAAGGGGTTTCCTGATTGATCATAGCAATATCTACCGCCTGAATTTGGGATTTCATATTGGCGAAAACATGCTCATAATTCCAGAGACCGGATTCATACTGCCCGGACTGGAGAAGGCTTGGCTGAACCAGATTGTCTCCGACAGCCATCACTGTAGCAGTGGTCACGGTTGGAGCTGCAGTCTGGGCGTCCTCTTCTTTTTTCTTCTGGGCTTCTGCGGCCTTTTTCGCTTCAGCAGCAGGTTTCCGTATCATATTGTAGTCCATCTGGTTAAAAACCAGACACAGGAGAACCAACACCACGACGGATGCTATAAAACTGATTTTAGAATTATTTTTTTCTCTTAAATTTAAAGGGAGGTTATCCTTTTTTTTCATATCATTGTCCTTTGCTGTACACGGAATTGTATGACGACAGATGGAACTGACGGATCTGAATCATATGTGTTTCAACTAACCTTCATTATATCAAATTCTTTTCTTTAAAGAAAGAATTTATGACAGATATATTAAAAAAATTGTTCACAGCCGGAGCTTTTATGAAGCCCGGCTGTAACATTCAGGATTCCTGCATATATTTTTCGAGCACCGGGAACTGTACAGGGCCAATTTCCAGGATTTTTCTGTGAAAATCTTTCAAATCAAAATCGTCTCCCAGAAGCTCTTTCTGATTATCCCGCAGATCCATAAAATTCAGGCAGCCCAGGTAATATTTCACGTAATTGACAGGGGTTTCTACAATATAGCGGTAGATTTCCGAAACCACAGATGCACTTCGGATTCCGAAAACATTCAGAAATTCTGCCGCTTTTTCCTGCGTCCAGCCGCGGTAGTGGATTCCGATGTCAAGCAGAGAATAGATGCAGAGATTGACACTCCTGTTGAGCCATGCAAGCCTTGTCACATCAGTGGCGGCTTCATCATCCACATATTTTGCGGCATAGCGATATGCGTAGCTTTCCACATAGGTTGCCCAGCCTTCCACATAGCCGCTGGAATCAATCAGATAACGGATATGAGAAGGATTCTGCCGGCCAAAGAAAACAGTCTGGTAAAGGTGGCCCGGAAATCCCTCATGTGCCAGGGTAGTGAAAAGCTCCAGGTTTGAACTGCGTCCATCCTGGTTAATGTAAATGACATTGGGGCTTCCGGTATCCAGCGGCGGGGTAAGATAAAACGCGGGACTTAAATATTTTTCCATGGATTTATGTACATACCGGATTTCGTAAGAAGCCGCCTCTGTTTCCGGAAAATCTTCTGAAATCTGTGTCTGGAGACTTTTCACGATGGTTTCCGGCTCCATGTCTGGAAGATCAACCCCACCGGTAAGCTTAGTAAGAAGAGAGGGCTGCTCCCGAAGCATAAGGGATATTTCTTTGGAGTCGGCCAAAAGCTGGCTTGTGAGGCGCTGTTCCAGCTGCTTCACAGGTGCATAGATTCCTGCTGTACTCTGAAGAAGATACTGGTAATAATCCTTGCCGCCTTCAAAATATGCCAGACCCCGGTCATTTGTTCCCGTACCACGCAGCTTTTCCAGGCCATCCATCAGCATCTGGTAGGCAGGAATCACTTTGTTAAGCAGAATTTCTTTGTGTTTGTCTATCAGAATCTGCTGATCCGCCTCCGAAAGTTTCCCGTAGTCTTCGAGCTTTTGCTGGAAAATCTCCAGCATGTAATTGGATTCCGGATCCTTGATGAAGTCGCTGCACTGCTTTAAAATCCGGTCAAGAGTGGCGTCACTCATAAAATATCCTGCCTGAGCTTTTTGCTGCTCAAATTCCAGGATACTTTTGAAATAAGAATCCACATCCGAAAGAAGATTGAGATAATCTGTGATGTCCTGATCCTTATAAAATGCGTATTCTGCCAGCAGTACGGGAAGCTGTGCCTGAATGCCAAGGCTTGGTCCCAGGGGTTCCTCCAGAAAATAATTGTCACCAAGGAAATTCTGCGTGTGAAAATACAGAAGAAGCATATCCAGGGTGAGCCGGTTTTCCCGGGAAAGTCTGGAATAGGAAAAAGATTTCAGTTTATCCTCATATTGCTGGCAAAGCTTTTGCGATTCGTTTATGTCGGAGAATACGGTGCCAAGGGTGGCCCTGGAGCGGGTAATGCCCTGTTTTTCCGGGTTGGCCAGAGCATAATGAAGTGTCAGAGTACTGCCGGAAACTTCATTTTTAAAAATTTCTTCTGTAAAGCTTTCGAATTTTCCGTTTTCTGAGAATACATGATTGGTCAGATAGCCAATACTAATCCCGAAGATCAGGACAAAGGACAAAAGAAAGGCCACAGACACGACCTTTTTGGTTTTTGAGAGTTTGGAGAACATGGGGAGCCCCTTCTGTGTGTGACCATTTTTACTATATTATTGGAAAAATGCAGATTCTATGCTATGATTTGTGAGAGGTATCTGAAAAGCCTCAGATAAAGGAGCGAAAGATATGGATGAAATATACGATTTGATTATTCTGGGCGCCGGTCCTGCGGGCATCAGTGCAGCAATCTATGCGTCCAGAGCCAGAATGAAAACCTTATGGCTGGAAAAACAGTTTGTACCGGGCGGGCAGATCATTGACACCTATGAAGTTGATAATTATCCGGGAATGCCGGGGATGACCGGCATGGATCTGGGAGAGGCGATGGGAGAGCATGCGAAAAAACTGGGAATTGAACCCACGCGGGAAAATGTACGCTCTATAGAAAACAGGGGCGATGTGAAGATTATCCATACGAAAAAGCATGATTACGTTACAAAAACGGTGATTTTTGCCTGTGGGGCAGGACACCGTCACCTTGGAATTCCTGGTGAGGAAGAACTTGGCGGAATGGGAGTGTCCTACTGTGCAACCTGCGACGGAGCCTTTTTCAGAGATAAGGTGACCGTTGTGGTGGGCGGCGGAAACGTGGCGGCTGAAGATGGCATTTTTCTGTCCCGTCTCTGTAAGAAGGTGTATGTGATTCATCGTCGTCATGAGCTGCGTGCAGAGAAAATCCTCCAGGAGCAGCTTCTGGCCTGCGAAAATGTGTCTGTGGTGTGGGACAGTGTGCCTTTGGAAATTTTGGGAGAGTCACAGGTAACAGGAATTAAGATCCGAAATGTTGTGACAGGCAGCGAACAGATTCTGGAAGCTGACGGTGTGTTTGTTGCTGTGGGAATTGTTCCGAATACAGAGCTGGTAAATGGTATTGTGGAGTTGGACGATTATGGATATATCGTGGCAGGAGAAGAGGGAATTACCAGTGTTCCGGGCATTTTCGCGGCAGGGGACGTACGCACGAAAACTCTCCGACAGGTGGTAACAGCGGTGTCAGACGGGGCAAATGCGGTGACATCTGTGCAGCATTACCTTATTGGACGATAAATTTGACAAAATAATGTTCTTATGATAAGATACGAACCTGTTGCATATGCTTAATGAATATGTAACGAAATTGCAATAAAAATGAGGAGTATTTTATCGTGAGAAAAAAACTGAGTATTATCTTTGCAAGTATCAGTATATTTATGAGTGTCTGTCCGCTGGCTGTAATGGCTCAGCCTGTCACGGCCCAGGAAGAGGGCTGGACGGATGGAACAGAAACGGAGGAAGAGGCAAAGGCAGATGGGCAGGAAATTGTAGATTTTGCCCTGCAGTTTGAAGGAAATCCTTATGTATATGGGGGGACGAGCCTGACAAATGGAGCGGACTGCTCCGGGTTTGTGATGTCGGTTTTTAAAGAATTCGGATATGAGCTTCCGAGAGTGGCGGCAGCTCAGTACGACGAGTCCACAAAGAAGGATGTGGCGGATCTGGAGCCGGGAGACCTGGTGTTTTACGGAACCGGATCCATCACTCATGTGGCATTGTATATCGGGGACGGACAGATCATCCATGCCAGTACCTCTGCATCGGGGATTAAGATTTCCGATTATGATTATCAGCAGCCGGTTGGAGCCGGAACCTATCTTGATTAAGAAAAATGAATGCCGTCGTATTGTGTCGGAAAAAAAGGAAATTTAGCAAATTGCACAAAGAATAGCGAAAATATTCAATTGTACTAAATGAAGTACAATAGTTTTCCACTTTTTTAAAGCTTTGAAAAGCCTGTAAAATAGAGTTATACACAAAGTTATCCACATTATCCACATGTTGGAGATGTGGAATAGTCACTTTACATAAAATGTTCAAAAACAAATGTTTTGGTTAATTGTAATAAAATTGTAAAAAACGACAAAAAACGGAAAAAAAACCTTGACTTTTACAATATCCCGAAAATAAAACAGAGTGCATTACGATGCACTCTGTTTCATTTTCTTGATAACCTTCAGTCTTGTGAATTCCTCCCGCTCTTTTTCTTCCAGAGCATTGGTAATATCTCTTGTCAGTGCCTCAAACTTCGGAATAGTGATATTCTTCAGCGCATTGGCACGTTTCTGGGTCTTTTTGATGTTGTTCGCCAGCCGGATTGCAGAGTTTTCCACCATGGAAAGCCGGATGGACAGTTCCTTCACCTTTTCAAAGGCAACCTTGGCCTCGTCAAGGGAAACTTTTGTGCTGTAGTAAGCGTAGGTGGGAACATTGGTGGTCTTGTCGTATTCCACAAGGGGGATTTCCGTCCCCATTACGCTTCTTGTCTTGATCCGGATGGAATTCTCAATGGGAACGGTATGGGAAATCTGCTGTACAAAATCAATTCCCAGTTCCATATTGGCCTTCTGGAGCGCCGAATAAGCGGCACGGAAGGTTTCATCAATCTGCGTCTGGATGTCTTTTGCCTGCTCTACAAGATTCATCATTTCACGGATAAGGATATTTCGCTTCTTATCCATCAGTTCATAACCCTGACGGGAGAGCGCCAGGGAGTTTTTAGCAAGAATCAGATTTCCTTTGGTGGGAAAAGTATTGGGATCCATAAAATCACCTCACTTGCTTACCGTCTGGTTTCGTGGTAGTACTTGTCGAGAATCTTCGTGTCAACACGGTCAAGTTCTTCACGCGGAAGCATTCCCAGAAGCTCCCAGCCTTTATCCAGTGTTTCCATAATGCTTCGGTTTTCCGTATCCGTCTGTCCTACGAATTCTGATTCGAAGGCCTTCCCGAATTCCAGGTATTTTTTATCCAGAGTGGAAAGTTCGTCTTCGCCAATGACGGAAGCCAGTGCTCTGGCGTCACCTACCTTTGCATAACAGGAGAAAAGCTGATTGGCCACATCCTGGTGGTCTTCTCTGGTAAAGCCTTCTCCGATGCCGTCCTTCATCAGACGGGAAAGGGAGGGCAGTACATTGATTGGCGGATAAATACCCTGCCCGTGCAGCTGGCGGTCCAGAACGATCTGTCCTTCTGTAATGTAACCGGTCAGGTCAGGGATAGGATGGGTAATATCGTCGTTCGGCATGGTCAGGATTGGAATCTGTGTCACAGATCCGGTTCCGCCTCTTACGATACCGGCGCGCTCATAAAGGGTGGCAAGCTCGCTGTAAAGGTAACCGGGATAACCTTTTCTGGAAGGAATCTCACCTTTGGAGGATGAAACCTCACGCATGGCTTCGCAGAAGGAGGTGATATCGGTTAAAATAACCAGAATGTGCATACCCTTTTCAAAGGCCAGGTATTCTGCAGCAGTCAGTGCAATTTTGGGCGTCAGAAGACGCTCTACCGTCGGGTCATTTGCCAGATTCAGGAACATGACAACATGGTCGGAAGCTCCGCTTTCCTCAAAGGTTCTGCGGAAAAATTCTGCTACATCGTATTTGACACCCATTGCGGCAAATACAATAGCAAAGTTTTCATCAGAATCTGCCCCCAGAGATGCCTGACGCACAATCTGGGCGGCAAGCTTGTCGTGGGGCAGTCCATTTCCGGAGAAAATAGGAAGCTTCTGCCCACGAATCAGGGTGGTCAGACCATCAATAGCGGAAATACCGGTATTAATGTAATTTCGCGGATACTCACGGGTGACCGGGTTCAGGGGCAGTCCATTGATATTCAGACTTACCTCGGGAGTGATATCCCCGAGCCCATCAACCGGCTGTCCAATTCCGTTAAAGGTACGCCCCAGGATTTCCGGGGAAAGCCCGATTTCCATAGGATGTCCGGTAAGGCGTGTGTGGGTATTGCCAAGGGACATATTGTCTGTTCCTTCAAATACCTGGATGACTGCCTTATCTTCATAAATTTCGATAATTCGGCCGATTTTCTCTGTCCCATCATCCATGCGGAATTTTACGATTTCCTCATAGGAAGCGTTTTTTACACCTTCCAGGACTACGAGAGGGCCGTTTATTTCACTCAGGCCTAAATATTCGATTGCCATAAAACTTTCCTCCTCTTTATCAGCCGTTTTTCTCTAATACGTTGTCATAGAAGCGGTCAATGTCCTGACGATACTGGTCGAACATTTCCGGTTTTCCATTGGGAATGTCATATTTCATGGAAATGACTTTCTCAAAAATGTTGTCCTCCTTCAGCACGGAAACCGGCATTCCACGGTTTACCAGAGCACGGGACTTCTCGTAGAGATAAAGAATCGTCTCCATCATCTGGAACTGTTTCTCCATTGGAACACAAGTATCATCCGGATGGAAGGCATTCTGCTGCAGAAAGCCCAGTCGGATAACTCTTGCGATTTCCAGGGTCAGTTTCTGGTCGTCAGGAAGCACATCGCTTCCGATCAGTTTGACAATTTCCATGAGAGAGCTTTCCTGGTTCAGGATTGCCATAATCTGATTACGGTCGGAAACAAATTTCGGGGACACATGCTCGCGATACCAGGGACTTAAATCCTCGAGGTATTCACTGTAGCTGGTGAGCCAGTGAATTGCCGGGAAATGACGGGCATATGCCAGGGACTTATCCAGACCCCAGAAGCAGCGGACGAATCGCTTTGTATTTTGTGTTACAGGCTCGGAGAAATCGCCGCCCTGCGGGGAAACGGCACCGATAATGGAAACAGATCCTTCTGTTCCGTTTAAATTCTGCATCATGCCGGCTCTTTCATAGAAAGCGGAAAGCTTCGAAGCCAGATATGCAGGAAAGCCTTCCTCAGCAGGCATTTCTTCCAGACGTCCGGAAAGCTCACGAAGGGCTTCTGCCCAACGGGAAGTAGAGTCGGCCATAATAGCCACATCGTATCCCATATCCCGATAATACTCTGCCAGCGTGACACCGGTATAAATAGAAGCTTCACGTGCTGCAACCGGCATGTTGGAAGTATTGGCAATCAGTGTGGTACGGTCCATCATCAGGTTTCCGGATTTCGGGTCAACCAGTTTGCTGAAATCCTCCAGAACCTGTGTCATCTCATTGCCACGCTCGCCGCAGCCGATATAGATGATGATATCGGCATCAGACCATTTTGCGATCTGATGCTGGGTCATGGTTTTTCCGGTACCGAAACCTCCCGGGATAGCCGCGGTTCCGCCTTTTGCAATGGGGAAAAGAGTATCCAGGATACGCTGTCCGGTTACCAGCGGCACACTTGCCGGAAAACGCTTATAGGTTGGTCTGGGAACGCGGATGGGCCATTTCTGAGCCAGAGCAATGTCGCGTTCGCTTCCATCTGTGAGGCGGACGGTGATGATGGGTTCCAGAATAGTATAGGAACCATCAGGAACTGCCTTGACTACGGTTGCCTCTCCGATTGTGGGGGGAACCATGGATTTATGAAGGATAGAAGCAGTTTCCTGTGTCTCGGCAATGATGGTACCGGGACCGACCACATCTCCTTCTTTTACGGTCACATGTACGTCCCATTTCTTCCGGGTATCCAGGGAATCTACGCTGACACCTCTGGAAATATACTTTCCGGAAGATTTTGCAATTTCTTCCAGTGGTCTTTGGATACCGTCGAAAATATTATGAATGATTCCCGGACCGAGGAGAACGGAAATGGCATCGCCTGTTCCGATGACCGTTTCACCCGGTTTCAAGCCTGTGGTTTCCTCAAAAACCTGGACGGTGGTCATACCTTTTTTCAAGCCGATGACTTCACCCACCAGTTTTTCCGGTCCTACATAGACCATCTCGGAGATTTTAAAGCCTGTATCGCCCTTCAGATAAATGACAGGGCCATTGATGCCGTATATGATACCTGTTTTACTCATGGCGAAGACCTCCGTCAAATTTAAATTCTTTTTTTAAGGACTGATAAGCTTCCATAAAGGAATTATCAATCAGGATATTTTTGCTTGGAATGGTAGCCTTGATACCGCCCATAAAAGGTTCATCGGAAACGCGCACAGGGAATCCGGTTCTTGCTACCAGGGAATGCTGATAGCTGGCATCCTCCGGGGAAAGATAGATAAAAAGCTCATCATTTCCGGCGAATTTCACAGCTTCCTGAATTTTTTTGCAGAGATAATTTTCGTATTCGGAAGTGTTCATGAAATCCTCCAGACGATCTTTCACTTCTACAAAAAGCTTTTCCTTCAGCTCGTTCTGTCTGGCATTCCAGTTACGCTTCAGGGTAAGCTGCTGGGCAGAGAGGGCTTTATTGACCTCACGCTGTGCGTTTTGGGTCTCTGCTTTTATTTCTGCCTGGGCATCCTGTGTCCTGGTTTTTTTATGTTCTGCAAACATTTTATCAAGATTCTTCTGATGGGCTTCAAGAGCCTTCGTAGCCTGGTTTCTGGCTTCTTCTACAGAAGTTTCCTGAAAATGCTGCAGCTTTTCTTCAATCGTCATTTTTCATACCTCCAGTGGCACTCAAATCTGCCTATAGTTTCAGTCCTATTGCCTCGTTCACGTATGAGGTGATAAAGTCCGGTTTACGACCAGTACCGTGCCTGTCAGGAATTTCGATGATAAGAGGCGTTTTGTGGTTCAGCTTTACATCGTCAATGATCTGGGGAAACTCCCGACCGAATTTTTCGGTCAGGAGAAGGATTCCGATTTCCTTGTTGGCGATGGCCTTTTCCAGTGCGTCTTTCAGTTCTTCACGCTCATGAACCACGACTCCCTCCACACCGGCCAGCCGCATTCCTGTATAAGTATCGATATTGTCGCTGATCAAAAACATCTGCATATTATAATTTACCTAAGATCATGAAGGAGATGATCAGTCCATAAAGAGCAACACCTTCTGCCAGACCTACGAAAATCAGGGATTTACCAAGGATACTCTGATCTTCGCTGATTGCTCCTAAGGCTGCGCTTGCCGCACTGGCTACGGCAATACCGCCGCCGATACAGGAAAGACCGGTTACAAGTGCTGCTGCGATGTATCCAAGTCCTGTTGCGAGGCCGCCGTCTGCACCCGCAGAAGCTGCCTGTACGGATGCGCTGCCTGCAAACATAACAGCAATGGCGATCAACATGGTACCGAAAAAGAAGAAGGCGTTTACGCCGATGGCTGTTTTATAACGGCCGCGGCTTTTTTCTCCTACGAGATAGTATCCAAAAGGAACGATGATGCTTAATACGAGTGCTGCTGCTAATACAATCTGTGTCATAACTGTCATGATAAATGACCTCCTCTTTATAATTTTAGCTGTTTTATTCAACCTTCCTTAGAACGGAAAGGCACAAATTCTCTTCCGTTTCCTTTATAGAAGCGGCTGAAAATTTCATAATATTCCAGTCGGAGTACCTGAATTCCGACGACCAGACCTTCCAGACCGCATACAAACAGGTTCCCCAGTACAATGACGATCCAGTTTGGGCTTCCGCTTTCTGCGCCGGCCAGCATCAGAACTACCTCCATCATTGCTGCATGGCTGATGGCGAATGCTCCGATACGGACAAAGGAAAGGGTATTGGAAAAGTAGCTCAAAATGACTTCAAACATTTCAAAGAAGCCCTGTACAATAAACATTCCCACTCCGCCTTCCACAAGCTTCGGCTTTTTCTCCACGAGATTCGTGAGAGGTTCTTTTAAGAACATTACAAGGAGCGGAACCAGGAACATTACGCATAGCACTGCGGTTCCCGGAAGTTTTTTGCCGGATACAAACAGTACGATGACCAGTGCAGCGGAACCATAGAACACCAGACCTGCAACGGAGTTGGTATCGAACCAGGTTTTTTCCACATCCTTGGAACGCAGGGAATTGATAATGTTGAAAACCATACAGATCAGGATGATTCCCATACCAAAACCAATGGCAATTACAAATACAGTATTCAGTTTTCCGATAAACGGCACATTTGTCATGGCGTTCATAGGCCGCAGCCAGATTGGCTTGAGGATATCTTCAAAACCGAAAATGCTGCCGAACATAAAGCCGAAAAATGTAGAGAAAACACCGGCACAGCTGATGATCCCTGCCAGGTCTATGTGCTTGAACTTATAAAGCAGAAATCCGCCGATAAACAGGAGCAGTCCCTGACCCACATCTCCGAACATGGCACCGAAGATAAAGGAATAGGTAATGGCCACAAACCATGTGGGATCCATCTCTCCGTAGGCAGGCAGGCCATACATTTTGGTATACATTTCGAAGGGCTTGAACAGCTTCGGGTTTTTCAGTTTGGTCGGTGGCTGCTTTTTGATGTCTTCTTCGTTTTCTTCCACCAGGCAGAAAACGCGGGAATCATTGGCGATATCCTTCTGAAAAGCAGCGGCATCCTTTTCTGTCATCCAGCCGCACAGGATGTAGAAGATATCTCTTCGTTCCTGCTTGCCGGAGAAATCATCTTTTACCGGTCCTTCTGCATCTCCGTGCGTACAGGCAGCCAGCTTTCGGATATCGAAATTTCTGGAAAGCTGGGAAAGGGTATTACGGGCGGAAACGATATTTCCTGCATTTTCCCGGAGAAAGCTTTTCCAGTTTTCGCGGTTTTTCTTCAGAAGAGTGCTGTTTTCCCGGTACTGGGCCTCAAGCTTTTCATAAGCTTCCTGACCGGTTCCGTCATACTGATCCGGCACATAGATTTTTTCAAAATGCATGGTGGCATAAACCGCATGGATTTTTTGTGCCTCGTGTTCCGGCACAAAATAAATTCCCCAGATATATTTCTCATCTTCATCGCATTTAATGAAAATAGTGTCCAGGTTATCGTAGATGTACTTCTTGAATTTTTCGAAGTACTCCTTCTCAATCCGGCCGAAGCGATAATGAATATAACGCATCTTCAGGATAGAGGAGAGGTCAAAATTTACATTTCGGAAGGGACGGAGAATCCGCATGGCCTCCTCCAGAGAAGTATGTTCCTTCTCCAGCTCCTGGCAAGTCCGGGTGATCTTTTCGGCCTCTTGCTGTACCTGTCTGACAAGAGAGAGAGCATTCTCGATGGACAGGCTTTTTTCCGGAACCTGTACTGGTTTCTCCAACTCTTCATAGAAGCCGTTTATGGTATTCAGTGCTTCTTTATAAGGATTGATTTCCAGATACGGGGAGAGATTCTGAACAGTGGTCAGCTCAGAAAGAGCGTTTTCCAGATGAATCTCATATCGGCAGAGGTAGGTGTTTACCACTCTGTCAATATCCGCTTTTGGCCCGGTAATGCTCACAAATTTCATTTTTTCAATCACGTTGTTACCTCCGGGTTGTTAATTGTTGTGAATGTAACGCATTGCTTCGTCCGGCCCTACTCCGTAACGCACGCATTCCAGAGCGATGGTCAGACGGTTTACTTCGTGTTCCTTATGGTAAAGATACGAATAGATGACAGCTACGGAATAGGGATCCTTACGAGCCTCCTTTTCCAGAATATCCCGAAGGATATAGTTATAAAATTCCTCCAGGCTGGCAGCCGTCAGTTTTTCATACTTCTGTCCATAATAAGTCCTGCTGAAAATCTGTTTAAATTCCTCCTGCGAAGCCGCTTCCACCAGGGCTGTGATTTCTTCCTTCTTTAATTTATAGTTCATGGGAATCAACTGCTTATAAACAGCGGCTGGCTCCATGTGGTAATACCGTTTGGAACGCTGGATAAACTGAAGATTCAGCATATCAAACTTTTCACCATAGGCCCGTGTGATCTCATCCAGATCATTTCCTTTGAAAAGTTTTTTACGGACGTTCCAGATCTGCGTAAAATAGTACAGGTCCAATGACATTCCATAATCAAAAAGAAGACCGCCTCCATGTTCCTGGACACTGGAAAGCGGGGCATAAAATTCATTGCCCTTCAGAGCATTTATGAATTCATCCATATTTCCTGCAGACACCAGACGGGAAATATCAAGTTTGGAATGATGCAGGAAAAATTCCTGATAGGTGCTGACATCTACAGGATCCGTATCACGATGGTCAAAGAGATTTGCCATAATCTCCTTCAGAACACGGATTTCGTAGCGCTTTGAATAAAGATCCAGAAATTTACGTTGTTTCTGACTGGCAAAGTGATAAATCCGGGAGAAATTTCCGAAAATGGATCTTTTCAAAAGCTTTTCCATATCCCCACGGTGCAGGTTGTTTTCATCAAGCGATGACCAGGCCTGGGCATATTCAGGAGTTTTCTTTAAATAGGAAGCAACCTGCGGCACGTTAGGAAGCTGAACGATTTCCCTGAGCTGCTCTTCGGTGATCAGATGGCTCTGCATGGCCCGTATTTTTGTAGAAAGTCCGCTGTAAGAGAGGACACTACCCATTTGCTCACTTCCTTTCCGCTACTGTATGATCTTTTCAAAAATTTGTCTGGAAAGGCGTTCGTGATTCTTTTCATAGTAGGAGTCCAGAGCCGTAAAAGCTGCTTCGGTATCTTTTTGAAGAGAAGTCAGTCTGGCATCTTTTTCCTGCTCCAGATTCCGGCGTATTTTCGCAATCTGTTCATCGGTTTCTTTTTCAAGAGCAATGTCAAACGCTTTGCATTTGTTTTCCATTTCCTGAGAGAGAGCTTTTTTCTTCCTGTCTGTATCTTCCATAATGCCCTTCGCAGCTGCCTCGATTTCTGATAACTTGCTGATAATCTGTTCCATTTGCACCCTCCTTTTCTAAATTTTATCCATATATAATACACCTAAACATTTTAAAATGCCATCTCACTTTTGAGCAAATTTTCTGTCAAAATACAGGGATTCTTTGTAATAATTGACTATTTTTTGACGATCGTATGGCAGGAGCCAGTGCAGCTGATAAAGGGTATATGGTTACATTTTGCTGGGCTTTGCAGGGTGGAAAATTACATACAAAGTTGCAGAAAATACAGAAAACGTGTATATTGTATAGAAGGTATGAGGGTAGTTTTATCGTTATGAGAATAAGACAGATGGTGATAAGGAGGAAATATGAGACTTAGAAATATTCCGGGAGCAAAGGATGCAATTATAGAAAGTCCCTATGTGATTCAGGAGCCCGAGTCAGAAAAAGGATGCTGGGGTGCGGATTTTCCCAGAAAACAGCCGCTTCATATAGAAGTGGGAATGGGGAAAGGACGATTCCTTATGGATATGGCGCGTCTGCACCCGGAGATTAACTATGTGGGTATCGAAATGTATGACAGCGTGCTGCTGCGGGCCATTCAAAAGATGGAGGAACTGGAGGCAGCGGGACAGAAGCTTTCCAATCTGGTGTTTATGCGCATGGATGCGAGACTTCTTCCCGAAGTGTTTGACAAAGGCGAAGTGGCGAAAATTTACCTCAATTTTTCCGATCCATGGCCGAAAGCGCGCCACGCCAAGCGGAGACTGACCTCACGTGAGTTTCTGGCGCGATACGACCAGATTCTGGAAAAGGACGGTGTGGTGGAATTTAAGACAGACAACAGGGAACTGTTTGAGTTTTCGCTGGAGGAGGTGCCGGAGGCGGGATGGACGCTTGTGGAGCACACCTTTGATCTGCATCATGATGAGAAAATGATGCAGGGAAACGTGATGACGGAATACGAGGAGAAGTTTTCCTCTATGGGAAATCCAATCTGCAAGATGGTGATCCGGCGGTGAGAAATTCTGCTGCAAAACAATGAATCGTGTGTCCCTCTGTTTGCGGTGCGGCAGTTGTCATAGAATGTGTTCCTGCATAGGATAGATAATAAAAGTCAGAAGCCGGAGACTCATGGTCTCCGGGGAGCCTGTCCTATGAAGCGTAATAATCCTCTGAAACGAAAGATGTCACAGTTCAGCTATGATCATAAAAATCTGGATGACCAGGTTCTGCGCATCCGTAAATCTGCCAATGAACTGACAAAACTTCTGGATAAAATGTCGTCAAAAGACAAAAATGAGGAAAAAAATGTTACTTTTCACGGGATGGGGAAATGATAGATGTTTCGTAGGTAATTGTTTAAAACGCTGAATTTAAAAAAATTTTTTTAATATCAAACAGGCTGGCAACGAACGAATGTGGATATCCTTCTGCATTGCTTTGCAGCCTGTTTTCCTTTCCCCTCGGAATTAGCTCAGATTGCTCCGTTTTCTCATCTTCGTGTGGACAAGTCGTTTTTT
>JALERH010000199.1 GCA_022764275.1 Blautia sp.
ATTGTAGAAGAGGTAAAGAACGGACTTCGGGAAAAGGAGATTCCTTTTAAGGATATCCGGGTGGGAATCATGATCGAGACACCTGCAGCGGTGATGATCAGCCGGGAGCTTGCAAGGCGCGTGGACTTTCTGAGTCTGGGAACCAACGACCTGAGCCAGTATACCCTGGCCATGGACCGTCAGAATCCTCTTCTTCGGGACAAATATGACGATCACCACCCGGCAGTCCTTCGGATGATCCAGATGGTTATTGATGCCGGACACAGGGAAGGGTGCAAGGTCTGCATCTGCGGAGAGCTTGCAGCAGATACGAACCTTACGGAAACCTTTCTGCGGATGGGCGTGGATTCCCTGTCCGTGGTACCGGCATGTATCCTTCCGGTGAGAAAGGCACTTAGGGCAGTAGATCTGTCAGATAAGGAGAATTATGGAGAAAAGTAAAGTCATCCTGCTTCCCTGTGAAACCTACGGGGAAGAAAACATATACAGTCTTATGAAAAAAGGTCTGGAGCTCCTGGGCGGTCTTCCCAGACTGATCGGCAAAGAGGAAAAAATCCTGTTAAAGCCCAATCTCTTAAAGAAGGCAGAGGTGGAAAAGGCGGTTATCACACATCCGGTTGTGGTAGGCGCCTTTGCGCGCATCCTGCGGGAAGAAGGGTACAAAAACATCGTGCTTGCGGATTCCTGCGGAAACGGCACCACCAGCAAGGTCATCAAAGGAACCGGGATGGATGACTATCTGGAAAAATATCAGATTCCGGCCATCGATTACACCGAAGGCGTGCAGGTGACTTATCCTGAGGGAATTCAGGCAAAGGAATTCATCCTTCCCAAAGAGCTTCTGGAGGCGGACTGCGTCATTTCTCTTTCCAAAATGAAAACCCATGCCCTGGAGCGCATCACCGGAGCCGTGAAAAACAGCTACGGATTTGTCTATGGGCGAAACAAGGCAATCGGGCATACGAAGTATCCCAGTGCGGACAGCTTTGCCCGGATGCTTATCGATCTGAACCGGTATGTAAAACCAAGGCTTTACATCATGGACGGTATCATGGCCATGGAAGGAAACGGCCCGGGTTCCGGTGACCCTGCGCCCATGAAGGTGATGCTCATGTCAAAGGATCCGGTGGCATTGGACAGTGTATTTGCCAGACTGGTAAACTTAAAGCCCCAGCTGGTGCCTACCAATTATCATGGGGAAAAAATGGGCCTGGGCACCTGGAAGGAAGAGGAAATCGATGTTCTCCTTCCGGACGGAACCGTTTGGCCGATGGCGGAAGTGGTGAAGCGCTTCGGGAATCCTTCCTTCAACGTGGACAGAACCGAGGTGCGCCATAACATCTGGACGAAGATGGCAAAAGCGCTGAATCTTTTCCAGAAGAAGCCCTATATTGATGAGGAAAAATGTATCCGCTGCGGAATCTGCGTGAAGAGCTGCCCGGTGGTGGGAAAGGCCGTGGATTTCCGTAATGGAAAAGGAAATCCGCCGACCTATGATTACAAGAAGTGTATCCGGTGCTTCTGCTGTCAGGAAATGTGCCCGCAGAAGGCCATTAAGGTGAAGTGAAGGATTCTTATCTGAGCCTCTTAAATTCCCAAAAGCTTCGCAGTCTCCCGGATAAATTCCGGTGTAGTGCCGCAGCAGCCGCCGATAATGGTGGCACCTGCATCTGTCAGAGCTTTCATATGATGAGCAAATTCTTTTGCGGTCATGCTGTAAATGGCATGGCCGTTTTCGTCTATGACAGGCATTCCGGCATTGGGCTTGGCAAGAACCGGAATGGAAACATTGCTCCTGATATTACGGATAACGGATACAAGCTGATCAGGGCCAACGGAGCAGTTGACGCCTACAGCACTTGCACCTGCGGCTTCCAGTGATACAGCCGCTTCCACAGCATTTCCTCCGCTGAAAATGCTTCCGTCCGCTTCTACGGTCATGGAGCACATTACCGGCAGGCTGGAAACACTCTGTACAGCGTCCACTGCGGCCAGAGTTTCTTCTATGTTGATCATGGTTTCCGCTACGATCAGGTCCACGCCGGCGGCATCCAGAATCCGGACCTGCTCCTGATAGGTCTCGAAAGCTTTTTCATAAGTCATTTCTCCGGCAGGAGCCATCATTTTTCCGGTGGTGGTGATATCGCCTGCTACATAAGCTTTATTTCCCGCAGCCTCTCTGGCATAGCCAACCAGAGTACGGTTGATCTCTTCTATACGATTTTCAAGACCGTGCATCGTAAGATTGATACGGTTTCCGCCGAAAGTGGGGGCATAGATGATCTTACTTCCGGCTTTGATATAGTCGCTCTGAAGCTTCTGGATGATATCCTTATGCTCAATCACCCACTCTTCGGTACAGATGCCCTTTGGCATTCCGGCAGCCATAAGGTTGGAGCCGGTGGCACCGTCCAGAAGCAGAAGATTCTGAGTCAGTTTCTGAAATTCGTCTCTTGTCATGCATTTTCTCCTTTTTCAGATGATATTTCCGCAGTTATTTTTGCAAAATAGTTTAAAGATGCAAACTATTTTCCTATTATAGCATCATTTCACTTGATTTTCTACCATACAGCGTATAAAATAGGTTGACACGAAATACTGCGCTAAATTCATCCGGGCCAAAGGCGAAGGATGAGATATTTCAGAAAAAGGAGTAAACAAATGAAACGAAGGAAAAGAAAAGACTGGATTCCCGGTCTGATCATAACATTAGTGGTCCTCGCGGCTGCTCTTATTTTCATGGGCCTTCTGGCAATGACCAGAATGATTCCGGATTTCTATATGATGGTAATCGGAATTGTACTTGCACTTCTTGTACTTATAATCGCACTGCTTGTCCACAGGACGCGGCATGCCGGCAGATTTACAGCGGGAATTCTGATGGCGTTTGTCATGCTTGCTGTGACGATTCTGGGAAGCCTTTATGTAAATAAGACGAGAACCGCTCTGGGCAAAATCTCCGGTGTGAATACAGAAGTGACACAGGTTTCCGTTTATGTGAGAGCAGATGACCCGGCAGATTCTGTGGAAGCTACAACGGGTTACACATACGGAATTCTGAGCTCTCTTGACCGTGAGAATACGGACGGAGCTGTGGAACACTTAAAGAGTCAGTTTGGCACAGATGTTCAGACAATGGAATATGCAGGCCTGACGGAAATTGCAGATGGACTTTTAAACGGCGAGACAGGCGCAATTCTTCTGAACCAGGCATACGAGCAGGTTCTGGCAGAGATGGACGGCTATACAGACATTGAATCCAGGATCAAAGAAGTGGGAACCGTGGAAGTGGAAAAGGTGATTGAGAGCAATAACAATGACAAAGCCACACCTACGGTTACGGAAAATGGCGGAAAAATCTATACGGTTTATATCAGCGGTATTGATACCCGGGGAGAAATGACTGCAAAAAGCCGAAGCGATGTGAATATCATTGCAACCGTCAATACGGATACCCATCAGGTTCTGCTGGTTTCCACACCGAGGGACTATTTTGTTCCGCTGTCCATTTCCAATGGCGAGCCGGATAAGCTGACACATGCCGGTATTTATGGTATCGACGTATGTATGGACACACTGGGAATGCTGTATGACATTGACATTAACTATTATTTCCGCGTGAATTTTGGTGGATTTGTGAAGATTATTGATGCACTTGGCGGAATCACAGTAAATTCTGACTATGAATTTGATTCGAAAAATATTCTGGGCTACCATTTCAACCAGGGCGAGAATTACATGAATGGAGAGCAGGCGCTTGTATTCGCCAGAGAGCGTTTTGCATTCCAGGAGGGTGACCGCCAGAGAGGAAAAAACCAGATGGCAGTGATCCAGGGCGTTGTCAATAAAGCTCTGTCTCCGGAGCTTCTGAAGAATTATTCCTCCGTGCTGTCCAGTCTGGATGGATGCTTCGGAACCAATATTTCTTATGAGGAAATTGCGGAGCTCCTTCAGAAGCAGCTGAAGGAGGGCGGAAGCTGGAATATTGTTACCTACAGCGTAAATGGAACCGGTGCGACAGAGAAGCCATATTCCATGAGCCAGAAAGCATATGTCATGGTGCCGGATTACAGTACCGTTGATAA
>JALERH010000204.1 GCA_022764275.1 Blautia sp.
CCCGGAACTTCCTCTGCCACCCGGAGCGCCTCATACAGGCTGATGCCCATTTTGTCTGCATATTCCTGCACACGTGCCAGGGTAGTGGGGCCGATTCCGCGTTTCGGCACATTGATGATCCTCTGCACCGCCAGGTCATCTCTTGCATTGTCAATGGTTTTCAGGTAACACAGCATATCCTTGATTTCCTTACGGGCATAAAAGTTCACGCCGCCCACAAGCTTATAGGGAATGTTTGCCCCAATAAACTTCTCTTCAAAAATACGGGACTGCGCGTTTGTCCTGTACAAAATCGCATAATCCTTATACTGACAGATTCCTTCTCTGTGAGCTTTCTCAATCTCTCCGGCCACGTATTCCGCTTCTTCATAAGCATTAAAAAACTGGCGGAAGTGAACCCTGTCTCCCTGTTCATTTTCGGTCCAGAGTTTTTTCTCCTTACGCTCTGTATTGTTGGCGATCACGTTGTTAGCCGCATCCAGGATGTTCTGGGTGGAACGGTAATTCTGTTCCAGACGGATGACATGCGCCCCTGGGAAAACCCTCTCGAATCCCAGGATGTTTCCGATATTTGCCCCTCGAAATTTATAAATCGACTGGTCATCATCTCCTACCACACAAAGGTTTTCGTATCGGGAAGCCAGAAGGCTGAGAAACTTGAACTGTGCCGTATTGGTATCCTGATACTCGTCCACCATAATATATTTAAACCGCTCCTGGTAATATTCCAGCACGGCTTTGCAGTTCTGAAAAAGCTCCACGGTCTTTCCGATCAGATCGTCAAAATCCAGGGCATTGTTTTTCCGAAGAACAGCCTGATACTCTCTGTAAACAGCAGCTACTTTTTTCACATTATAATCTCCGCCTGCGTTCATCTCCATTTCATCCGGAGTAATCAGTTCATCCTTCGCATGGGAGATCTGTGCCATAAGTGCCCGCTCTTTATAGACCTTGGTATCTATGTTCAGCTTGCGGCACACCTCTTTGACCACGGTCTTCTGGTCGTCTGTATCATAAATGGCAAAATTATTGTCATATCCCAGATTATCGATATGTCTTCTCAAAATCCGCACACAGGCAGAATGGAAGGTAGAAACCCAGATGCTTTCCGAGCCGAAGCCCACCAGCCTGTCCACTCTCTCTCTCATCTCCTGGGCAGCTTTATTGGTAAAGGTAATGGCCAGGATATTCCAGGGATTTACCCCCTTTTCCTCCATCAGATAGGCGATCCGATGGGTCAGAACCCTGGTTTTTCCCGAACCGGCCCCCGCCAGGATCAGAAGCGGTCCCTCGGTATGCATCACCGCTTCCTTCTGCGGAGGATTCAATGTATCGTATATACTCATGCTTATGTCTCCTGTTTCCTTCATGTGATTCTACCATTATACACGAAACATTCCCTTCCCACAACCCGTAACCTTGGCAAAATCCGATACTATGTTCGATTTGGCTCTGTAAAAAAATGGAGTGCCCCGAAGGACACCCCAGATACGTTTTTATTTTTTTACAAGGTAATACTGGAAGCTTTCATACTCTACTCCTGGCCTGGGCATCGGAAGGCCTGCATACATAAGTGCCGCTCCCGGGTAACCCCCGCCTTCCTTCCTGTCACCGTCATTTTCTGTTATGCAATGTACTTCATAATATGCCTCCGGGATGAGTCCGCGAAGCTTTACCACCTCAGGAGCCATGTTGGAATAACAGCGTTTTGCCACAACGCTCACCAAAGCCTCACTTCCGTCAGCAGCCGCCTCTTCCCATGCATGATAGCAGTTATCTTCAAACGGACTGGTCAGACGATAATACTCCCCTCTCTGAATCAGTTCATAATACTTTTTAAACCGTTCGATCTGCACACGGATTTCTTCCTTTTCCTCTTCGGATAGCTTTGCCGGATCCAGCTCATATCCAAAGGTACCGGACATTGCCACTGTCGCTCTTGTGTCAATCGGAGTGATTCTGCCAGTCTGATGGTTCGGGCAGGCTGACACGTGAGCTCCCATCGTGCTCACCGGATAACAGAAGGAAGTTCCGTACTGAATCCGGAGTCTTTCAATGGCATCCGTATCGTCACTGCACCAGATTTGCGGCGTATAGTAAAGCATTCCGGCGTCAAATCGTCCGCCGCCCCCGCTGCAGCCTTCAATCAGCATATCCGGATATCTTCCGGTCAGACGCTCCAGAAAATCATAGAGTCCCAGGACGTAGCGGTGCACGACCTCTCCCTGACGCTCTGCCGGCAGTACGGCACTGTATACATCACTGATGTTCCTGTTGAAATCCCATTTCAGATATTCCACCTGAGCGTGATCCAGCACCTTGCACATCTGATCAAATATATGGTTTCTTACATCTTCTCTGGAAAAATCCAGTACAAGCTGATACCTTCCCCGCATTGGCTTTTTTCCCGGAACGGCAAATGCCCAGTCCGGATGCTCCCGGTAAAGATCACTGTCCTCGGAAATGCATTCCGGCTCGAACCAGATGCCGAATTTCAGTCCAAGTGCATGTATTTTTTCGGAAAGCTCACCCAAAGTACAGCCAAGCTTTTTCTCATTCACGTACCAGTCTCCCAGGCCGCTGTAGTCATCGTCCCTTTTTCCAAACCAGCCATCATCCAGAACGAAAAGCTCCACTCCCATATCTGCCGCATCTGCTGCCATCTTAAGAAGCTTTTCTCCGGTAAAGGCAAAGTAGGTGCCTTCCCAGTTATTCAAAAGAATGGGGCGTCTTGCATTTTTATATTTTCCTCTGCAGACGTTGTTACGTACAGTTTTATGGAACGCATGTGTCATAGCTTCAAAGCCCTGGCTGCTGTACACCATGGCAGCCTCCGGCGTCCAGAAATCCTGTCCCGGTTCCAGAAGATACCGGAAATTATCCGGATGGATTCCCATCACAAGGCGGGTCTGTTTCATCTGGTCATGCTCTGCCTCTGCCAGAAAATCCCCACTGTAAAGGAAAGAAATACCGTAGCATTCCCCATTTGTTTCCCCGGCCTTCTGATCTGCAAGGACTACAAAAGGATTGTAGTGATGGCTGGACGCGCCTCTTACGCTGCCAACAGACTGTACGCCGTGATGAACCGCCATACGGGAGAGCTGACGTTCCATTTCGTGCCGTCCGTAAAAAGTAAGAAAATCAAAATCTCCATACGAAAAATCAAGACAGGTGCTCATCACCCGCTCCAGATAAATGTTCTCTTCGGTTCTGTTTTCCACACGGACAGCCCTGGTGATCACATCCAGGTCCTCCATAACGCCATAATACAGGTGTACATACAGTTCTTCCCTGGTGTCCTTTAAGGTTACCTTCAAAGTATCCGCCTTGTTTCCTTCCTCTGCATAGACGGCAGGAAGGCCTGGAATACTGTATTTTCCTTCCATAATTTCGTAGCCGGCCATTCGAAGTTCCAGCGCACAGGTTCCGTCCGCACGGCAGATTTTCAGAGCACTTCTTCGAAAATCTCCGGCTCCGTAGGATGGATACTCCTGTGGAAGCACATCCAGAGAATAGGTTCTCTCATTTTCCGCTTCGTAAGGATTTCCTGCAAAACCGTGGTCCCTTTTGCAGATCAGATAAGAATAATCCACCGGTTCTGTCCTTTTTCCATAATATGTGTGAAGCAGTACGCCATAAGAATCGGATTTCATCTGGTAGAGGCTGTTTTTCGTACATAAGTTGAACACAGCTTCCTTTTCATTAAAAATAATTGCCATGGTAAAATTTCCCCTTTTCTGTTTTTATCTGGTTCGCATTCATTTCCTGCACTCTTTTTCTGATAAGGTGATTGTATCATCACTACGTGCTTCCGGTAAATATAATGGTCATTTTCTTTTATATCCGAATGCGTTTTTTCAAGAATAAAGTTGAAGTATACACGCATTTTGGTATATAATAATTAAAAAATACAGGAGATGATCCTATGCCCGATTTTATGTGTAATGTCCTCTTGGATGAACGTTTTATGGATCTGAACATTTACCAGTATGGATACGAAAAATGCCAGCCCCTTCATTCCTACGGCCCGTTTATCCGGAATAATTATCTGTTTCATTATGTTATTTCCGGAAAGGGCACCCTGCAGGTGGAAAACAGCGACAAAACGTCTTCGGAATATAAGATTCAGGCAGGTTCCGGTTTTCTTATTGAACCCGGACAGATTACCACCTATTTTGCGGACAGGGCGGCTCCCTGGGAATACTGCTGGGTTGAATTCGGAGGCCTGCGCGCACGTGAGATTCTGGAAAGCGCAGACCTTTCCAGGAAAAATCCTGTTTTTCTTCCGCAGGCTTCCGAAAACGGAGAAACTGTGAAAAAGGAAATGCTCTATCTCACGTCCCATTCCGGAGAATCGTCTCTCCATCTGATCGGTCATCTTTACCTGATCATGGATGCCCTTGTACAGGGTTCCAGTCGAAAACGTGAAATCCAGGGCGGAAAACTGTCCAAATTTTATGCGCGGGAAGCGGTGGCATTTATTGAGCAGAATTATGCACGGCCCATCACGGTAGAGGATATGGCAGCCCGCTGCAAACTGGACCGGAGCTATTTTGGAAAGATTTTCAAGGATACCATGGGAGAGTCTCCCCAGAATTTTCTCATACGGTACCGCATGTCCCAGGCAGCGCAGCTTCTTGTGACCACAAATCTTTCCGTGGGAGATGTCAGCGTCCGGACAGGATACCCTAACCAGCTTCATTTTTCCAGGGCCTTTAAGAAAACATACGGCGTTTCTCCCCGGGAATATCGTCAAATGAATAAATTGATGTAAAAAAAGATTTACAAGTAGTATTTAAAACTATATAATATAATACACTGGTATGAAAAAGAATACGAGGTGACCAAGATTGACAATTGATGAAAAAAATCTGATAAACAGCATTCTGGAAAGTGTCTCGAGAATTGATTATATCAAACCGGAGGATCTCCCGAACATTGATCTGTACATGGATCAGGTGACCACCTTTATGGACGGCCAGCTTTCTTCCACAAAACGGTATCCTGATGATAAGATTCTGACCAAGACCATGATCAATAATTATGCCAAGAATAACCTGCTTCCTTCTCCGGAAAAGAAACGATATTCCAAAGACCATCTTCTGATGCTGATCTTCATTTATTATTTTAAAAATATCCTGTCCATCAATGATATTCAGACGCTTCTCGGACCTGTCACGGAGAAGTATTTTAAGGGGGAACCGGGACATGATATGTCGTATATTTATAATGAAGTTTTCGGAATGGAAAAAAATCAGATTGAGCTGCTGGCAAAGAATCTTATGCGTGATTACAATATCTCCAGAGATACCTTTGAGGATGCAGATGAGGAAGATAAGGATTTTCTGAAAACCTTTTCCTTTATCTGTCTTCTGAGCTTTGATGTTTACATGAAAAAAATGATTATTGAAAAAATAATCGACACCATGGTTCCCAATGATTCTCCCAAAAAAGGAAAAAAGCCATCCAAAAAAGAGTAGGATTTACAGCACAACAGGCAGTCCCAACCGGACTGCCTGTTTTCTACTTTTCATCCAAAGGTTTCTTATTTTCCTCTTTTTCCTTCATTCTGGCGAACACCATCTCGTATCCATCATTCCCGTAGTTTAAAGAACGGTTTACTCTGCTGATCGTAGCGGTAGATGCCCCTGTCTTTTCTGAGATATCCAGATAGGTGCGCTTATCCATCAGCATCTTGGCAACCTCGAAGCGCTGGGACAGAGAAAGCAGCTCGTTGATCGTACACACATCCTCAAAAAATGTGTAGCATTCTTCCTTATCCTTCAGACACAGAATTGCCTCAAAAAGATGGTCGACAGCCTCAGTTCTGATATTTTTGCTCATACATATGCTCCTTTGAATTATATTCAAGTTCACTTTTCTGGCTTTCTACAGCCAACATTGCTATTTTAACACGCTAATTCGTGATAAGCAAGCCATTTTTGCCATATTTTATAAAAATAGCTTCCTGATCGTCATTTTGAAATTGCTTTTTTACCATAGATTCGCTATACTATTCTTTAAGCTAAATTACAAAAAGGAGTTGTTTAAATGGATCGTTTATTTAACATGGATAATAAGTTTTTCGTCTTTATGGGAAGAGTTGCGGATCTGATCATCCTGAATCTGCTTTGTATCCTCTGCTGCCTGCCCATCGTCACCGCGGGAGCCTCTGTCACCGCCATGTTTTATGTCACATTAAAGATGGCACGAAACGAAGAATCCTATATTGTAAGGAGCTTCTTCAAATCCTTTAAGGAAAATTTCAAGCAGGCTGCCATCATCAATATTATCATGCTGCTTGCAGGAATCCTGCTTTACATTGACATGACCATTTCCCGCAGCATGGAGGGTGCTTTGGGTTCCGTCCTGACTATCATCTTTATGATAATCCTTCTGCTGTATGCGATGCTGTTTATCTACATTTATCCGGTACTGGCGAAGTTTTACAACACGGTCAAAAACACCTTTACCAATGCCTTTTTAATGTCCATACGGCATCTGCCCTATACCATTTTAATGATCGTGGTCAGCCTTGTTCCTCTGGCTGTTTTCTTTATCCCAAACGCACAGCTTCAGTCCACCGTACTTTTGATTTTGTTCCTTCTTGGATTTTCTGCGATTGCTTACTGCAACTCCCATTTTCTGGTGAAAATCTTTGACAACTACATTCCAAAAGAGGAAGAGGGTGAAGCACAGGACGACGTTTCCGGTAAACTCACAGACTCCGGGGAAGCCTTATGACAACGCCGCTCTGGAATGGCAAACCCTATCATTCTCTTGATTACATGCTTCGGGAGCGTTTTGGTGAAAAGGTTTACAAGGTCACATTAAACGGCGGCATGTCCTGCCCGAACCGTGACGGAAAGATTGGACACAGAGGCTGCATTTTCTGCAGTGAAGGCGGAAGCGGAGATTTTGCAGCGGACGTTTCCCTTTCTGTAACGGAACAGATCAACAGTCAGATTGCCATTCTGTCCGCCAAGCGCCCGATTCACAGGTATATTGCCTATTTCCAGGCATATACTAACACATACGCACCTGTAGAATATCTGCAGAAGATTTTCACGGAAGCAATCTCCCATCCAAAAGTCATTGCCCTTTCCATCGGGACAAGGCCTGACTGCCTGGATGACAAAGTAATTGCGCTTTTGTCCGAACTGAACCGGATGAAACCGGTGTGGATAGAGCTTGGTCTTCAGACTATCCATGAGGATACAGCCAGATATATCCGGAGAGGTTATTCTCTCTCCTGCTTTGAGGATGCGCTGTCACGCCTGCGTGCTGCCGGATTGGAAGTAATCGTCCACACAATCCTGGGACTTCCCGGTGAAACCCATGACGACATTTTGGAAACGATAAAATATCTGAATGCTACAGATATCCAGGGCATCAAGCTTCAGCTTCTCCATGTTCTTAGCGGGACAGATCTGGCAGCTGATTATCAGGTCGGAAAATTTGAAGTGCTGGGACGCGATGCGTATATTGATCTCGTGATCGACTGTCTGGAGCATTTGCGTCCTTCCATTATCATCCACCGCGTAACCGGAGATGGACCAAAAGAGCTGTTGATCGCACCGCAGTGGGCAAGCCGCAAACGGGAAGTTTTGAATCTCCTTCACCATCGAATGAAGGAGATGGGAAGCTTTCAGGGGAAAGCATTGTAATGTGCCACGAAAAGGAGGTACAAAATGGAAACATCTTTCACAGTTTACAAACTGATTGTTTTATATATGCTTCAAAATTCAAAAGATCCTCTTACAAATTCTCAGCTCTCTGAGTTTATCCTGGATCATGAATACACCAATTATTTTCATCTCCAGCAGGCGATTTCGGAGCTTGTAGAGGCTGAGCTTGTGGAAAAACAGACCATTTCCAATGCCTCCTATTACAGGCTTACAGAGGATGGAAAAAATACGCTGTCCTATTTTGGAAATCAGCTTTCCGATGATATCCAGAAAGAGGTCCGGGAATATCTTAAGGAAAAAGGATGTGAAACCCGGGATCGGATTCTCATGCCGGCAGATTATTATATCTCCAGACACGGAGGGTATATGGTACGATGCCAGCTCATAGAACGAAATGTCTCTCTGATCGATCTGAATATATCTGCCCCCAATCTGGAGGCCGCACAGTCCATGTGCCGCCAGTGGCCATCGAAATGCCAGTCTATTTACGATAAAATAATGGAGGAGCTTCTGTAAGCTCCTCCATTTTAATCCTCACCTTTTATCTGTTTCATATGTTCTTTCAATTTTTTCTCATATCCCATATCACTCAGCTCATAAAACTTTTCCCCCAGAATTTCCGTAGGAAGATACTGCTGCTCCACGTAATGGTTTGGATAGTCGTGGGCATATTTGTATCCAATCCCATGTCCAAGCTTTTCGTGCCCGCCGTAATGGGCATCCTGAAGATGCGGCGGAACGGTCGTCTTTGTATGCTTCACTGAATCCATAGCCGCAGCGATGGCATTTACCGCTGCGTTGCTCTTCGGCGCACATGCCATATAAGTGACTGCCTGAGAGAGAATGATCTGGGATTCCGGCATTCCCACCCGTTCTACTGCCTGCGCTGCCGCTGCTGCCACACAGAGAGCCTGCGGGTCTGCATTTCCGATATCCTCTGACGCCAGGATCATAATACGGCGTGCAATGAATTTTACATCTTCTCCTGCATAAAGCATCTTCGCCAGATAGTAAACTGCCGCATCCGGATCAGATCCCCGCATGCTTTTAATAAAGGCCGAAATGATATCGTAATGATTATCCCCGTTTTTGTCATACCGCACCACACGTTTCTGAATACATTCGGAAGCAACGTCCAGGGTGATATGAATCTTTCCGTCCTCTCCTCTCGGCGTGGTAAGGATACCCAATTCCACCGCGTTCAGCGCACTTCTGGCATCTCCTCCGGCCATGTCTGCCAGAAAATCCAAAGCGTCGTCGTCAATTACGGCATTATAGCTCCCCATTCCTTTTTCTTTGTTATAGACAGCTCTCAGAATCAGCTCTTTTATCTCCGGAATCTCCAGAGACTTCAGTTCAAATACGATGGAGCGGGACAAAAGAGCGCCATTCACCTCAAAATATGGATTTTCGGTAGTCGCTCCAATGAGGATGATAGTCCCGTCTTCTACAAAAGGAAGAAGGTAATCCTGCTGTCCCTTATTAAAACGGTGAATCTCGTCAATAAAGAGAATGGTCTTTTTTCCATACATACCCAGGTCATTCTGTGCCTGCTTTACCACTTCCTCCATATCCTTTTTTCCTGCCACAGTAGCATTGATCTGTGTGAAATTTGCACTGGTGGTATTGGCGATCACCTTTGCCAGAGTCGTCTTACCGGTTCCCGGAGGACCGTAAAAAATGACAGAAGTCAGCTTATCCGCCCGAATAGCCCTGTAGAGTAACTTATCCTTGCCCACAATGTGCTGCTGTCCTACCACCTCGTCAAGCGTGGTGGGACGAAGGCGGGATGCCAGTGGTGATTCCTTTTCCATTGTTTTAGATTTCGCATATTCAAATAAATCCATAACGGTTTTCTCCTGTCCGTACATTTGTTCCCTATTATAATGCATGCGAATGCATTTTTCAACACGTATAGCACACAAAAGCGGCAGCTTCTGTTTCACAGAACCAGCAGCTGATCTACTGTGACGAACTCGTATCCTTCCCCGGTGAGAAGATCAACCACCTTCAGCGCTGCGTCCACAGACGTCTGGTAGCCGTCGTGCATCAGGATAATAGAACCGTCTTCGACCTCAGACTGCACGATATTCAATACAGAATCCACATTTTTACTTTTCCAGTCCAGGGTATCAACATCCCAGAAAACGGGCAGCATTGTAACGGAAAGCTCCAGATTTTTCCTCCAGGAGCCAAAGGGCGGACGTATGTAAGACGGATAAACTCCTGTCACTTCATAAATTTCGTTGCTTGTTTTCTCAATCTCTTCACGCGCTGTGCTGGCAGATACCTTTCCAAGCTCTACATGATTGTAGGTATGATTTCCGATAAGATGCCCCTCCTCCTGCATCTGGCGCACCAGTTCTTCATTTCCTCCAATATTTTTACCCATCAGAAAAAAAGTAACATGAATTCCCCGTTCTTTCAGCCCTTCTAAAAGCTGTGGGGTATATTTTGCATTGGGGCCGTCATCAAATGTCAGTGCTACCTTGGGCGCTTCAAACAGGCTCCGCACGACTGTCATTTTTACTTCTTCTCTATCAAACAAAACTGCTCTCATGAAAACTCCTGCCAAAATTACGATACCTGCTGCAATTATTCCCAAAAGCCATTTCTTCATGCACAAGCCGCCTGCCGCAATCCTTTCCATAGTATATGACAGAAACAGAGAATAAAGAAGCGCCGGAATCTCTGTCATGCCAGAATCTCCGACGCCTGTAATGCGTATCGTTGTTTTATTTTTCTTTCAATGCATTCAGTCTGTACTCGATTTCCTCGATGCATTTCTCATAACCAAGCTTACTGCTGTCCAGACAAAGATCATAATTGGTCGCATCTGTCCACTCTTTTCCGGTGAAACGACGGCAGAATTCAAATTTACGCTTATCGTCCTTCTGAAGGAACTTTTCAATCTCCTTCGGAGATTTACTCAGCTTCTCAGCAGCCTTTTCCATGCGGAAATCCCAGGATGCATGAATAAAAACACTGAGTACGTTTGGGTAATCCTTCAGAATGTAATTGGAACAGCGTCCAATGATGACACAGGACTCTGTTTCTGCCAGATGGCGGATAATCTTTGCCTGATAATTAAATAAGTTTTCATCAGAGGTGAAATCCTTACTCTGAGGCGGAATCAGTTCACCTGTATAAATTGCGGTTTTGCCAAAAAGAGGAGGCTTTGCGCTGGAATATTCATCCACTCTTCCAAACAGTTCCTCGTGAATCCCGCTGTCCTCGGAAGCCATTCGGATGATATCCTTATCATAATAAGAAATTCCCAATTTCTTTGCAAGCATTTCTCCAATGGTACGTCCGCCGCTGCCATACTGTCTTGCAATTGTAATAACGAAATTATCCATCTTTCTCCTTTCCCTCCTATTCTCCCAGATAAGCCTTCTGCACAGCTTCATCGTTCAGAAGATCACTTGCTTTTCCGCTCATACTGATTTTTCCGGTTTCCAGTACATAAGCTCTGTCTGCTATGGAAAGTGCCTTCTTTGCATTCTGCTCTACCAGAAGAACGGTTGTGCCGCTCTCACTTACCACTTTGATAATATCAAAAATCTCATTTACAAAAATCGGGGACAGGCCCATGGACGGCTCGTCCATTACGATCAGTCTGGGCTTGCTCATCAGGGCACGGCCCATTGCCAGCATCTGCTGCTCACCGCCGGATAAGGTTCCGGCACGCTGATTTTTACGCTCCTCCAGACGAGGAAATCTTTTATATACCATAGACAGGCTGTCTGCGATTTCTTCTTTGTCTTTTCTGGTATAAGCTCCCATGATCAGGTTCTCGTATACACTGAGTGAGGAGAACACGCGGCGTCCCTCCGGCACGTGGGCAATTCCCATCTCGACGATTTTATGGGCAGGTGTTTTTGTAATATCCTTGCCTTCAAATACAACAGAACCCTGCTTTGCCTGAAGAATTCCTGTCAAAGTCTGCAGTGTTGTGGTTTTTCCTGCTCCATTGGCTCCAATCAACGCAATAACCTCGCCCTGATTTACCTCAAAGGAGATTCCTTTCAATGCCTGGATTACACCGTAATAAACGTGTAAATCTTTTACCTCTAACATTGCCATTTTTTCGTTCCTCCTTATTCGCCAAGATATGCCTTAACAACATCCGGATTTTTCAGCACCTCAGCAGTTTTACCCTGACAGAGTACCTGACCGAAATTCAATACGGTCAGTTCCTCACAGATACCACCTACCAGCTTCATATCATGTTCGATCAGAAGGATTGTCAGATCAAAATGGTCCCTGATAAAACGTATCGTATCCATCAGCTCCTGTGTTTCGTTTGGATTCATACCGGCTGCCGGTTCATCAAGAAGGAGTAATTTCGGTTCTGTTGCAAGGGCACGGGCGATCTCAAGTTTTCTCTGCTTACCATATGGCAGATTGGACGCCAGTGCATCCGCATAGGTATCCAGTCCGAAAACCTTTAATATATCCAGAGCTCTTTCATCCATCTCTTTTTCTTTTTTGGAATAATTCCCAAAGTGGAAAAAGCTTTCAGCCAGACTATATTCAATGTGATTATGAAGTGCAACCTTAACATTGTCCAATACAGACATCTTTGAAAACAGACGAATGTTCTGAAAAGTTCTGGCCACACCCGACTTACAGATATCTGTCGGTGTCTTTCCGACAAGCTGCTGTCCGTCCAGCTTGATCGAACCGTCACTCGGCTGATACACGCCTGTCAGAAGGTTAAAGGCCGTCGTCTTTCCGGCACCGTTCGGTCCGATCAGACCTACAAGTGCGCCCTGCTCAATATCCATATTCAGATCATCAACAGCACGAAGACCGCCAAAGGAGATTCCTAAATTTCTAACTTCCAGTAAAGCCATACTATTCTCCCTCCTTCTGAATGCTCATCGCCTTTTTAAGGTTACGTTTTTCAATAAGTGCAAGTTTAAACTTCGAATTGTTAAAGAGCATCATTGCAATAAGAACAACAGCGTATAACAACATACGGAAATCCGCTGCCCCGCGGAGCACTTCCGGAAGCGCTGTCAATATTACCGCTGCAATGATCGCACCTTTAATATTACCCATACCGCCAAGAACAACCATAACAAGGATCTCAATAGACTTGTTGTAGTCAAAATTGATCGGTTTTAAAATACCAACGTTATGTGCATAAAATACACCGGCCATTCCGGCAAAAAATCCGGAAATAACAAAAGCCATTGTCTTAAATTTGCTGACTTTAATACCCACTGCTTCTGCTGCGATATAATTATCACGAACAGCACAGATGGCACGTCCGTGTCTGGATTTTACCAGATTGGAAATAACAAGGATCGTAATCAGAACAACAATATAAACAAAGGTAAAGTTTTTATAATTACTGTATGCTCCAATACCTGTCAGACCCTTTGCTCCGCCGGTCACACCAAGTGAGTTGATGACCGATTTAATGATCTCACCGAATCCCAATGTGACAATGGCCAGATAATCGCCCTTCAGACGAAGAACCGGAAGACCAATGATAAAACTGAACAGTGCTGCCATAATACCGCCAACAAGTAAACCGATAATCAGCTCAACCACAGGAGGCAGATCAAGTGCATTTGTTGTCAAAGCACCGGCATAAGCACCGATCGACATGAATCCCGCATGTCCCAGAGTCAGCTCTCCGAGGAATCCGACTAAAAGACAAAGGGAAACCGCCAGCATTACATTGATACAGCAAGGAATAATGATAGACATAGCCTGTCGTCCTAAAAATCCGCCTTTAATCAATGCCATGACTGCAGCATAAACCACAATCGCAATAATAATATTTAAAATCGTTGATTTGCTTATCTTTTTATTCTTCACAACCGACACCTACACTTTCTCTGCTTTCATCTTACCAAGTAAACCGGATGGTTTTACAAGTAATACAATAACAAGCACACCGAAAACAATCGCATCTGCGAGCTGTGTAGATATGTAAGCTTTTGATAAACTCTCGATAATGCCCAGAACGATACCCCCGAGCATCGCTCCCGGAATACTTCCGATACCTCCGAGAACTGCCGCAACAAAGGCCTTAATACCCGGCAGGGCTCCCAGCGTCGGAGATAAGGATTCATATTGACAGATAAACAGAATACCGGCAACTGCCGCAAGGGCCGAACCAATGGCAAATGTCATGGAAATTGTTTTATTCACATTGATTCCCATTAAAGATGCCGCGCCCTTATCTTCAGATACAGCTCTCATGGCACTTCCTGCCTTTGTTTTATTAATAAACCAGGTTAAAATGACCATTGCGATTACTGTTACGGCAAAAGTTACAATTGTGATTCCGGAAATATGAACGCCTCCGATTTTAATTGATGGCACTTTGATCACTGAGCCAAACGGAATCGGTGTTGCTTTAAAAATAAGCAGAGCCACATTCTGAAGAAAATAACTTACACCGATGGCTGTGATCAGTACTGCCAATGATGGTGCATTTCTCAATGGTTTATACGCAATACGTTCTACAAGCACACCGAGGACTGCACATGCAATAATAGTCAGAATAATGCACACAGGAACAGGCAGCCCCAGCAAAGATGTAAATACATAAAGGGCATAGGCACCAACCATAATAATATCGCCATGTGCAAAGTTAATCATCTTTGCAATACCGTATACCATCGTATATCCCAGAGCAATCAGTGCATAGATACTTCCCGTTCTCAATCCATTAATCAACTGTTCGATCAGATTATTAATCAGACTCATCACTCTCCACCTTTCTATATTATAGTATTATAGTGTTAAACTAAGTATATATTTTAATATAATCAGTTCCTGCTTGCAAGGATTTATCCGTAAAAAACCAATTTTTGTCAGTAAAACATGAAAAAAACGCCGATGTTCCCCGGAAAGGGACATCGGCGTCTCCTGCTTCAGCTTAAAAATCAGTATTATTCATACAGTGTATAAGCACCATCTTTGATCTGGATAAATTTACATCCTTTGTTTGGTTCACCATCTGCTGTCCATGTGATACCTTCACCTGTAAGACCATCTACTGTGATCTCTGTCATAGCTGCGATCAGATCTGCACTTTCAACAGAACCAGCTTTTTCCATAGCAGCTTTCATTGCATATACAGTATCATATGCGTCTGCTGCGAACTGGTCAGGTGTTGCTTTATAAGCTTCTTCGTATGCAGCTACGAATGCTGTAACATTATCGGATGGATCTGCTGCGAAGAATGGGCTTAAGAAAATAGCGTTTTCTACTGTAGATGCATCTGTTACTGTTCCAAGAACACCGTCCCATCCGTCACTGCCGAGGAATGGAAGTTCCATACCCATTTCTTTAGCCTGTTTTGTGATGTATGTAACCTGCTGATAATATGCCGGTACAAAGATAACTTCTGCATCTGTTCCCTTGATGGATGTCAGCTGTGTATTGAAGTCAACGTCAGAACCTGCGAAAGCTTCACTTGCTACAATCTCGCCGCCTTTAGCTGCAACTTCTTCTTCAAATGCTTCTTTGATACCCATGCTGTAATCAGAAGAATTATCATAAAGAACTGCAATCTTCTTATATCCAAGAGTTTCAACAGCCATATCAGCCATGCTTACACCCTGAGCCGGGTCTGTAAAGCAGACACGGAATGCGTTATCATTCTTTGTACAATCAAGTGCTGAACCGGATGGAGTGATCTGTAAAATACCATCTTCAGCTGTTAAATCTGTAATAGCAATACATGCACCACTTGTTACGCATCCGAGGATTGCATCTGCACCCTGGTCCATAACAGCGTTATAAGCCTGAATTGCTTTATCTTCTGTAGCTTCATCATCTTCAAAAATAAGGTTTAATGTATAAGTTGTATCGCCAACCTGTACACCGCCTGCTGCATTAATTTCATTGATAGCAACTTCAGCACCCTGTTTTACAGAGATACCGTAGGAAGCAGCGTCACCTGTCATAGGACCGATACCTGCGATTGTAAACACTTCACCGTCTGCTGTTGCTTC
>JALERH010000040.1 GCA_022764275.1 Blautia sp.
TTTTCCTTCCAGACCGCGGGAGACAATTCGAGGCTGGTATACAGACCCAGCCCCGATTCTGTTCCAAAAGCCCGTCTGAATTATTCAGCAAGTGCTTCCCATTCTGTTGTCTCACCTGTAAAGATGGATTTTACCTGCTCACTTGTCAGATCTTCCAGTTCGTTTGTTGTGTTTACAACTACTGCAATACCATCGGATGCGATTACGGCAGCAGTCAGTCCAAGTTCAGATTCTTCATCTTTCAGATCACGGGATGCCATTCCGATATCACAGATACCTTCTGCTGCGGAATTTACACCTGTAGTGGAATCGCTCTGCTGTACTTCTACAGTTACATTGGAGTTCACACCTTCATAAGCCTCTTTTAATTTTTCCATAACCGGTGCTACAGAAGAAGAACCTGCAACTACTACTTTTCCGGATGCTTTGCCTGCTTCATACGGAGCTGCTTCTGTATCTACTTTGATGTATCCGTTGTCTTCGATAATCTGCTGTCCGTCTGCGCTCATGATATAGTTAATGAAATCCTGAGCTGCATCACTGATTTCTTCTCCGGTTACGATATTGAACGGACGGGAAACTTTGTAAGTGCCGTCTGCAACATTTTCTGCTGTTGCCTCTGCTCCGTCAATTTTGAGTGCTTTTACAGTATCGTTCAGAGAGCCGAGAGAAATATATCCGATTGCGTTCTCATCACCTGCTACAGTTGTCATCATAACGGAAGTGCTGTTGGTAATGATTGCATCTTCTGTTGTCATATCTACTTTCTCATCGCCCTGTTTTTCTTCAATACCGAACAGTTCGATAAAAGCGCCTCTTGTACCAGAACCATCCTCACGTGATACTACGTTGATTGTGCCGCTTGCTGCAAATACGGTAGATGCAAATATAGTAGTGCCAAGTAATGCTGCTGTTAAAATACGAACAATTTTTTTCTTCATGATCAATGTTCTCCTCTTTTCTGTCATAGACAATTTATTTCTTATTGACAAGAGCCATTATAAAAACCAAAAGTAAAATGCAAAATCTTTTTTCTGTAAAATGTTCGTAAAAAAAGAGCTCTCCGCCGGAGAAATCATGTTCTGCTGTCAGCACCATGATTCACCGGGGAAAGCCCGTTTCTTTATTTGTTAGTCTTCTTCTTTATTCCCTGCGCTCCAGTCATCAGCTGTTCAAAATCCTCATCAGCATCGCTGCCATTCCCACCGAATATCCGCTTGCCGCAAAAATTCCGACTGCTTTTCCATCCGTCACAACCAGAAGAGGCAGTTTGCCCGGATCTACGTACATCTGACGCGCTGTCATTTCCTGGTCTTTGCCAAAGGTATCGTAATAGACCTCCACCTCCGGCAGTGCCTGACGGCAGCTGGACAGCGTGAGATCTGCCAAATCTTCCGGACCGCGTACAATAAATGCCAGCTGATTCTGACATTTCCGGAAATCCTCCTGCATTTCCATCAGTTCATTGAGGATGTGTTCCGTAGGCTCCCGGCTCACCTCCAGCCAGCAGAGAACTCTGCGGCCATTTCCGGGCTCAGCACCGCTTCGTGCCGGATCTGTAATTTCTCCGATCGTCCGTACATTGCCGTCCCTGTCTGTCAGTTCATAATCCGGTATATGGTGTCTGTCCAGCAGATCCGCAAGACATGCCTCCCGCATCTCCAACGCAATCTCACCGTGTCCTCCCTGTTCGATCTCAAAGTCATACCGTCCGGCAAAAATATTTCCCGTAGGCAGCCGGTTGGCAGTCAGAAGCCGGTATTCTCCAGGCTCCACAGCAAGTTCCAGTCTGCCGTTTTCCAGACGAAGCTCCCACAATTTCAGGGAGTGGTAACCATCCTCTTCCAGCTTTGCAAGAGACCAGTTCTGGAAATATGTCCAGTTCACCTCCGGATCTCCGGTCAGAAGTACCCTGGCATCTTTTTCCTGCTCTTTCACCACCCGAACAAACTGTCCGTCTCTCCAGTATTCCAGGGATCCATCCACTGCATCCATCCGTGCAGGGATTCCCAGAGTTCTGGCGATCGCCACAAACAGGACTTTTCGGGAATTGCTTTCTGCAAAACCGAGTTTCAGGGCAGCCGCCGGTGTCGTGTAGATACTCAGGCGTTCTTTTTCGCTTCTGGAATGGATGGTTGTTTGAATCCAGTTCCAGATTTCTGCCGGATTCTTCCGGAACCTTTCCTGCTGTGCTTCCTCAAAATATTCCAGAATTGCTCTGCGCCATTTGGAAAGAATCTCAAAAGAAACTCTCGGATTCCATACATAAGATAAGAAAATTTCCCGCGGATACTGATTTTCATAAATCCTGGATTCTTCATAATGTTCCTTCAGTATTTCCGGATCCGCATCCTGACGGTCTTTTTCGGAAAGCACCGCCATATATTCTGCCGCTTTTTTTGGCTCATCCGGCAGAAAACCACCAACCCAGAGGGGCTTCCAGGCTTCTGTTTTCTTTTTGCGAAGGATGGCGGCTTCTTCCACACGGCGGCTGTTTTCTTCTTCCTGTTCACGGGAGGCGCGTCTTGACTCCACAATCGAATCAGAAGGAGCAATCATATCAAAATCAACCCACACATCCTCTGCTTTTTCTTCTGCGAGAACACAGAGACAGATATCTTCTTCTTTTGTATTAATCAGGCATTCGCCGATCTCTCCCTGGAAACATGCCGTAATATGAAGGCTTCCCAGACCGGTTTTCAAAACAGCCTTACCTTCCTTATCTGTGACCATCTTTGCCACAGGACTGAATTCCGAATAATTCAGAACCTCTGCAGTGACTGATGCCCCTTCCACCGGACAGCCATCCAGATCTTCCACACAAATCGTAATGGTTCTGGTATCCGCATAACGGGAAAGCTGATTCTGCAAAACGGTAATTCCCTCGCGTCCCACTTCCTGTTCCTGGCTCTCATTGCTTCCAAAGCAGCGGGAATGTACCATCATAGCCCGGGAAGCAGCATTGGTAAACCATCCTTTGTCCAGAATTGCCTCCGGCTCACAGGCACCAAGATAATGCCACTGTCCCTCACACCAGACTTCCACCCACGCATGGTTGTCATCACAATGAGCCCAGAACGGCGCATAAACCTGCCGTGCCGGAATGCCCACACTTCGCAGGGCACTTACTGTAAAAACGGATTCCTCCCCGCAGCGTCCATATCCTTTGCGGTACACATCCAGCGCAGAGCTTGTCCGTTCATCGGTTGACTGATAAGTCGCTTCCTGGGCACACCAGTAATTCACTTCCAGAATGGAGTTTTTCATATCCATTCCTGCGATCCTGTCCGCAATTTTTTCATAAAAAAGCTTCCGGCAGGGCTTTATTTCTTCTTCATTTACGCGGTAAAATAAAACATCCTGAAGAAAGACCTCTTCCGGCATGTTTTTGCAGAAGGGAGAATTTTCCCAAAGATATACGCCCTGGCGTGCATAGTCCAGGAATACATCCGTGGCATAATTTCCCACATCGCTGTAAGGCATATTTCCATAAAAGTACTCCATCGCCAGTGCTGTATTTTCATCCAGCGAAGAAATCTTCTCCCGGATTTCTCCTGCAGCCTCCGGCAGTTCCAGGCAAAATTTTTCAAATTCCTTTCGGATTCTGTCTCTGTTTTTTTCCAAAAACATCGGTATCTCCTTTTCCATCACAGGCTCTCCAGTACCAGGCAGGCCTGATGGATTTTTTCCTGCTTCGTTCTGATAATTTCAAATTCACTGATAGAGGAAACGCCCATGCTCACTCCCTCTTTCCGATAGATCATCGGACTTTCCAGATTGATCTTTCCGGACATGTGAAAGGCATGTGCCCCGGTGTAAGGCTGAATACGGCGAATTGTCTCTGCATCCACACCGCTTCCTACCTGAATGGTGATTTTGCCCTCTTCACGCTCTACCAGTTTTCTCAGCGTTTCCTTTCCGTCCAGGCAGTGATTTTTCTGGCCGGAGGTCAGGATCGTATTGATTCCAAGCTCCTTGGCCTGCTCCATGGCAACGAACGGATCCACGCACAGGTCAAAGGCTCTGTGAAGAGTTACAGACATCTCTCCTGCTTCCTCCATCAGAATTTTCATCCGTTCCATATCCAGTGTTCCGTCAGGCTTCAAAATCCCGATTACAATCCCGTCAGCACCAAGTTCTCTGAAATTTCTTACCTCTCTTCGGATTACACGAAATTCATAATCAGTATAGCAAAAATCCCCGAATCTTGGGCGAATCAGAATGTGTGTACAGATTCCCGAATGCTCCCGGATTTCCTGGAAAAGACAGGGACTTGGGGTCGTTCCCCCAATGATCAGGTTGCTGCACAGCTCCAGTCTGACAGCGCCTCCTTTTTTTGCTGCCAGTGCAGACTCCACAGAATCTACACAGGCTTCCAATATGTAATTTTTCATCGCTTTTACAAACCCTCTCCTATGGTCGGGCAGCTGCCCTGTCATCTTGTGCACATAAATAGTACATGGATGTCACTCCGGCACCGCTGGCTCCCTTGCTCTGGTATTCAAATACAGGCGGATCCACCCATGCACTTCCGGCAATATCCAGATGAATCCATGGTGTCTGTTCCGCAAATTCCCGGATAAACAATCCGGCCGTAATACTTCCGGCAAATTTTCCCCCGACATTTTTCACATCGGCAATCTCGCTTTGAATCATGCGCTCATATTCTTCATAAATCGGAAATCTCACATACCTTTCTCCCGATTTCTCGTAAGCGCGTTCAAACTCCCTGCAAAATTCCCCGTTATCACTGAGCATACCGGCCGCTCCAAATCCCAGGCTGGTGCATACCGCTCCTGTCAGGGTGGCAATATCCAGTACTCTGCTTACGTGTTCATTCCGAACCGCATAGGAAACAGCGTCTGCCAGAATCAACCTGCCTTCTGCATCTGTATCGATAATCTCTATGGTTTTTCCACTGTAGGAAGTGATCACATCTCCCGGAAGCATGGAACCACTGGAAATCCTGTTTTCGACCATGGGAATCAGACCAACCACATTCGTTTGTTTCCGGTTCTTAGCCAAAGCATAGATGGCTCCTACAACCGCAGCTCCTCCGGCCATATCTCCTTTTATACCGACCATTGACTCCCTGGATTTCAGGCAGTATCCTCCGGTGTCAACCGTTACACCTTTTCCCACCAGGCCGGTAATCCTGTCATCTCCGGGATTTCCCCTGTACCGGATGACACACAGGTATGGAGCATAGTAACTGCTCATTCCCACTCCAAGCAGCGCGTTCATCCCCAGTTCTTTCAGTTTCTGCACATCCAGAGCTTCTACTTCTACCTTCACTCCAGCAGAAAGTCCCGAAAAAAGATTCTGTACCTCCCTCAAAAAGTCTGCCGGGTGCAGAAGGTTTCCGGGACGGTTGGTCATATTTCTTGTCCAGGTTACCCCTTCCACAAGCGCTTCTGTTTCCCTGACAATCTCTTCGGCTTCCACAGGAAGACCTGTAATCTCAATCTCCCATTTCTTCGATTTGCGCGGTGGGAAATGTTCCGCCTCAAAGGTTCCCAGAAGCATGCCCTCTACTGCATCACTGACATAGGAAAGTCCTTTTTCTTCTACCAGTGCCGTAAGATCAACAGTGAATTCCGTACCCTTGTACTGCTTTACCTCTTTTGCAAAAAATTCCTTGATTTGTACTCTATCGGAGAATCCGTTCGTACACTTTTCCGTCAGGTGCGGAAAACTTCCAGTCCTGACTAATCGTATCATTTCCTTTTCCTCTTTTCGTCCTGTATATTCTGTCGGCTGACTGCCTCATCCATCAGCAGCCCACCTAATATAACTGCACTCCCGCTGATTCCAGCGTTCCAAGAGTGGCAGGATCCGGTTCCTCATCTGTAACAATGCCGTCAATATCATCTAAATGGGCAAATTTATAGGAATCGTTAAAATAAAATTTATCTTTTTCCATTATGACATAAGTATGCCGGCTGCTTGATATGGCAGCCTTTTTGGTCAGTCCGTCCTCTACCCCAAAGGTAGTGATCGACAAGTCTGTCATGTCAACTCCACAGGTGCCGATAAATGCTCTGTCGAAACTATATTGTTTAATGACCTCAATAGCCGCAGAACCCATAAAACCATTCACCGTACGATACATGATTCCTCCGGTTCCCACTGCCGTGATTGTAGGGGACATGGCAAGGGCCTGAAGAATATCAATCATATTGCTCACAACCACAAGCCTTCTTTTGGACTCTGCCAGAAGTTTTGCCAATCGGATATTACTGGTGGAGATGTCCAGGAAAATTGTCTCATTATCTTTAATAAGATGAAACGCTTTCTGGGCAATAATGTTTTTCTTTTCTGCATTCACGCTTCTCCGATCGATGACATCCCGATCCAGAGGATAATCTCCGGACAGAATAGCGCCCCCGTAAGTACGTTTCAGATGCCCTGCCTTCTCCAGAGTTTTCAGATCCTTACGGATACAGTCATCCGTCACATGAAATTCTTCTCCCAGTGATCTTACCTTTACTTTTCCGTACTCACGCAGTCTCTGCAGGATTGCCTCCTGCCTTTCTTCTGTAAACACGATTATCACCTCAATATCACTTCTAAAACAGTATCCACCGGATCCGGAAGTTCAGGATCCGGTCCCAGATCTGCAAACAGAATATCCGGGTAATCACTGTGTACCCAACTTGTGGAAACCGGTACCTCCGCTCCTGTTGCAAGATACCGGATTCCCTTTACATCCTCCTTGCGGACTCCCATGATGGGAACCGGACCGATGGAATTCTCGTACAGATGAAAAAAAAGATGTTTCCCGTTTCGGGTAATACGCCCAAATTCCGGCTTTTCCATGTCTGCTTTCGTGCACCCATAGATACTCCGACTGTTTCGCAACATCCAGACGCCGATTTCTCTTAAGACTTCTGCAGATTTTTCCGGTATATTTCCACGTGCATCCGGACCAATATTCAGAATCATATTTCCACCTTTGGATACACATTCCACCAGTTTCTTAATCAGCATAGATGCCGGCTTGAAATAATGATCCGCAGCATGATAGCCCCAGTTTCCATTCATAGTAACACATGCTTCCCAGTACATGTCTCTGCCGTTCACGTCTTTGATTCCCTGCGGAGGGATCATCTGTTCCGGAGTTACAAAATCTCCGTGGTAAGGGGTCGGGTTCCCTGCAGCCAGAGAACCATATCCCTCCCCACTTACTTCCAGACGGTTGTCGATGATCACATCTGGCTGAAGTTCTCTTACCATCTGCATGAGCTCTGTGGCTTTCCACTTTTCTCCCCTCATGTCATCATAGGAAAAATCGAACCACAGAAGATCCAGTTTTCCGTAATTGGTACAGATTTCCCGAATCTGATTATGCATATAGGTAAGATATCGGTCGAAATCACGTCCTTCATTGGTTTCAGAAGGATTATTTCTCATTGGATGAATCCTGTCACCATAATGGGGATAATCTTCATGATACCAGTCAAGTAAAGAAAAGTACAGCCCAACCTTAAGTCCTTCTGCACGAACTGCCTCCACGAATTCTGCCACAAAATCACGTCCGCATCTGGTATTCGTAGATTTGAAATCCGTGTACTGACTGTCAAAAAGACAAAAACCGTCGTGATGCTTGGCTGTCATCACCACATACTGCATTCCGGCTTCCTTCGCAGCTTTTGCCCATACAGCAGGATCACAGTCCACAGGATCAAATTCCTCAAAATACTTCATGTACTCTTCTTTTGTCATTTCCTCTGTACTGCGGACCCATTCCCCACGTGCGGGAATGGCATATAATCCCCAGTGGATAAACATGCCAAATCTGGCATTGGTGAACCATTCCATTCTTTTTTCGTATTTTTCTCTGTCAAATGTGTACATAGCAACCTCTTAAGAATAAATTTATATCTTTCTTTTCTGTCAGCACTCACTGCAGGCAACAAAATGTCCCGGTGATACCTCACGAAGCTTCGGCTGTGCATTCTTACATCCGTCTTTCTTCTGCGGACAGCGGGAACAGAATTTGCATTCCTCTCCAAGTCCGATAGGATTTGGAAGCGTTCCCTCCAGAACGATTCTTTTACGTTCCTTTTCAATAGTCGGATCCGGTACCGGAATCGCAGACAAAAGTGCTTTCGTGTAAGGATGAATCGGATTATTGAAAAGTTCTTCCGTCTCTGCCAGCTCTACCAGGGAGCCAAGGTACATAACGCCTATACGGTCGCTGATATGCCGCACCATAGACAGATCGTGGGCGATAAAGAGATATGTCAGCCCTCTTTCATCCTGAAGTTTTTCCAGAAGGTTTACCACCTGCGCCTGAATGGAAACATCCAGCGCAGAAATCGGTTCATCACAGACGATAAATTCCGGATTTACGGCAAGGGCACGGGCAATTCCCACCCTCTGGCGCTGACCTCCTGAAAATTCATGAGGAAAACGGTCAGCATGCTCCGCCTGAAGTCCTACAGTTTCCAGAAGGTTGAGAACCATGTCATTTCGTTCTGCACGGCTTTTTGCCAGGTGATGGGAGTCAATTCCTTCTGCAACGATATCCAGGATTTTTCTTCTTGGATTCAGGGATGCATAAGGATCCTGAAAAATCATCTGCATTCTTCTGGTAAGATCATGTGCCTGCTTTCCTGAAAGGCTGTGATCCACACGGATTCCGTCGAAGTTCACTTCTCCGGCTGTTGGTTCATAAAGGTGAATGATCGTTCTTCCAAAGGTGGACTTTCCACAACCGGACTCTCCAACCAGTCCCAGGGTTTCCCCTTTATAAATCTGAAGAGTGACATCATCCACTGCTTTCAGTGTCTGATTCTGACCCACAGTAAAATATTTCTTTAAATTTTTAACGTCAAGCAGTACTTCCGGTTTCATGATGATTCACCCCCTCTGAAGTTCTTCGCACGCTCATCCAGCATCCAGCAGGCAGATCTGTGTCCACTGCCGCAGTCAAAGTAATCCGGCATGAATTCCTGGCATACCTTCATTGTCTTTTCACAGCGTGCTGCAAAAGGACAGCCTTTGGGCGGATCCATCAGATCAGGAGGGGTACCCGGAATCGCATAAAGGCTTTCCCCTTTACTCTCTTCCCGCGGAATGGACTTTAAAAGTCCTCTTGTATATTCATGACAGGGATTATGGAAAAGATTTGTCACATCGGCAGTCTCCACCATTTTTCCTCCGTACATAACCGCTACTCGGTCTGCAATATTTGCCACAACTCCAAGGTTATGGGTGATGATGATAATGGATGTTTTTGTTTTTTTCTGAAGCTCTTTCATCAGATCCAGAATCTGAGCCTGAATCGTCACGTCCAGCGCCGTTGTCGGCTCATCCGCAATCAGAATTTTCGGATCGCATGCCAGGGCAATGGCAATCACAATTCTCTGACGCATGCCTCCTGACAGCTGATGGGGGTACTGTTTGTAACGGGCTTCAGGATTGGAGATTCCAACCATGGAAAGCAGTTCCAGTACTCTTGCCTTTCTTGCCTCTGCTGACATGTCTTTTTTATGTTCTTTCAGCATTTCCTCAATCTGCTTACCTATTTTCATCGTCGGATTCAGTGAGGTCATAGGATCCTGGAAGATCATGGCAATTTCAGAACCGCGGACCTGCTGCATTTTCTGCTCCGAGCATTTTACAAGATCCTCGCCCTGGAACATGACATTTCCACCCACTACTTTTCCGTTCTTCGGAAGAATTCCCATAACGCCTTTCATCGTAATGGATTTACCGGATCCGGACTCTCCTACGACAGCCAGAGTTTCCTGCTCATTTAAAACAAAACTGACATCGCGGACAGCCTGAACGGTTCCTTTATGTGTTTTAATATGAATTGTTAAATTGTTTACCTCTAATAATTTTCCCACGCTACCACCTACTTTCTCATCTGAGGATCCAGTGCATCACGCAGACCATCTCCCAGAATACTGAAGCATACCATGATCAGTACGATTGTAATTGCCGGGAAAACCAGTACATGCGGGTAAGTTCTAAGTACCTGATAACCGCCATTGATCAAAACACCCAGGGAAGCCTGCGGTTCTGCAAGACCAATACCAATGAAGCTTAAGAATGCCTCTGTAAAAATCGCGCTCGGAATGGTAAACATTACATTAATTACGATAACGCTGACGGTATTGGGAATCAAATCCTTGAAGATAATGTCTTTTTTGCTGGTTCCAAGTACCTGGGAGGCCAGAACGAATTCCTGATTTTTCAGTTTCAGGATTTCTGCTCTAACAAGCCTTGCCATATTTACCCATCCTGTAATAGACAGAGCTGCAATAATGGTTCCCACACCTGCCGGAAATGCCATCAGAAACAGGATTACAATAATCAGGTTCGGGATACCTACCAGGATTTCAATGATACGCTGCATAACTGCATCTACTTTTCCGCCAATCAGGGCAGAAACCGCTCCATAAATAACGCCCACCACAAGGTCAAGGATGGCTGCTACAAGAGCGATCATCAGAGAGATTCTGGTTCCCATCCAGGTTCTCACCCACATATCCCTTCCGAACTGATCAGCCCCGAAAATATGCTCTTTCGAAGGAGTGGCAAATACCAGACTGTAATCGGTATCCTTAAAGGAATATTTACTGAAGACTGGTGCAAAAATCGCCAACAGAATAATTGCGATCAGAACAAACAAAGATACCGTTGCTGCTTTGTTTTTCTTCAGACGAAGCCATGCATCCTTCAGCATACCGGATGCCGGTGCCGCGATACGCTCTTTTTCGGAGGCTTCTACCTGCGCTTTCTCAAACAGGGAGTCCTTAATCTGTCTTTTCTCCACGCTTTAGTCCTCCTTTCCTTTTGCCAGACGGATTCTCGGGTCGATCAGAGAATACGCCAGGTCTACGAGTAATACGACCAGCATATAGAATGCTGCATAGAATACCGTAATACCCATGATTACCGGATAGTCATTCGCTTTGATACAGTCTACAAAAAGGCTGCCGATACCAGGGATACTGTAAATATTCTCTACTGCCAGGGAACCTGTCATCAGGTTTACCACGATTGGTCCCAGGATGGTGATCACAGGGATAATGGAGTTACGGATTGCATGACGTGTCAGTACCTTGAACTGGCTGATACCTTTTGCCCTCGCGGTCACGATATAATCCTGATCCAGCACATCCAGCATCTCCGTACGGGTAAATCTGGCCACCTGTGCAAGAGGGCTGAAAGAAAGAGCAATGGAGGGCAATATGGAACATGCCCAGTTTGTCCAGAAACCAACCGGCAGGACTCCCCATTTCAATCCGATATAATACTGAAGCAGCGCCGCTGCAACAAAGTTAGGGACGGAAACCCCCAGAACTGCAATGATCATGGTGACGTAATCAATCGCTGTGTTATGCCTCCAGGCTGCCAGGATACCCAGAACCAGGCCGACGGCAAGACCTAAAAGAACTGCCTGAATACCAATCAGCGCGGATGGGCCCAGTCTTCCTCCGATTACATCTGTGACTTTTTGATTTACATATGTGTAAGAAGTACCGAAATCACCCCGAAGGATGTTTTTCAGGTACTTAATATACTGCACCGGTACCGGATCGTTCAGGCCATACATTTCCAGAACCTTTTCCTGCTGCTGCGGACTCATAATGCTGAAATGCTCCGGATCAAAAGGAGTTCCCGGAAGTTTTTTCATCAGGAAGAAGGTACAGGTAATGACGATCCAGAGTGTAAGCAGTATGTAAGCAAGACGTTTTAACGTGTATTTCAGCATACTATCATTCCTTTTTTATCATACTCACTTATAAAAAGAGGCTGCCATAGATATCCGTGCATTCCGATGTCTTACCGCCGGAATACCCTCATATGGCAGCACTCTTTATTCACTCAATCTTGTTCTATCCTACTATACGATTCAAATTCGATTATTCAAAATAAGCATATTTGAATTCCATTGGTACTCCGATAGGATGAGAAATCAGATTCTTCACATTTGCTTTTGTCAATGTAGCAGAACCTCTGTGGTAAACAGGAGCAACCACTGCATCTTCCTCAACCAGTTTCTTTTCAGCTTCCAGCATATCGTTCAGACGTGTTTCGTCATCTGTCTGGGTTTTTGCATCAGAGATAAGGCTGTTATATGTATCGTCGTTGTAATTTCCTCTGTAAGGAGTTCCGTTGGTCCACAGATCCAGATAAGTCATAGCGTCATCATAGTCAGCGCCCCATGCGGTAAGACCAAACTGATAGTTGTTTGCATCCATCAGCTCTCCACGTCCCTGTACGGTCTTGGTATCGATTACCATAGTTACGCCGAGATTCTTGTCCAGTTCGCTCTGGATATAAGTTGCAACAGATTTGGAAACAGAATCATCTGCTACAAGAAGAGTGATTTCAGAAGGTTCACTTCCCAGTTCCTCTACACCTTTTGCCCAGTACTCTTTTGCCTGCTCTGCATCAAATGGAGAAACATCGCCATTCAGTTCACGGAAGGTCTTGTCCTCACTTCCACTCATGCCGTCTGCAACCAGACCAAATCCAGGAGCAGAACCGTCTGCCAGAACCATGTCAGTCAGAGTCTGACGATCAATTGCAAGAGAGATAGCCTTACGAATATTTACATTTCCCATAACTTCATCTGTCAGGTTAAACTGGATATAGCTTGTTCTGAAGTCTGTCTGGCGGTTGAATTCCGGGCTGTCCTGATTTGCAGCAACGTTTACAGAATCAAGATCTACCTGAGACAGCTGTCCTGCCTGATAAGCGTTCAGCGCTGCTGTAGCGTCTTTCATAACGCGCACCTGTGCATCCTGGATTTTTACGTTCTCTGCATCCCAGTAGCTTTCGTTTGCCTTGAGGGTAACACCAACTGCCGGATCATATTCTGTAATCACATACGGACCGCAGTATACCATGTTTTCCGGAGACAGTGCATACTGATCGCCCATTTCGTTATAGAATGCTTCGTTAACCGGGAAGAACATAATCATAGTAGTCAGGCTCAGGAAATATGGGGTCGGGTTCTTTAACTGAACTTCCAGAGTGCTGTCATCAACAGCTTTTACTCCAACCTGATCTGCTTCTACGGTTCCTTCGTTGTACTCAGCACCGTTTACAATATAATCTGTCATGATAAAGCTGTAACCGTTCGTTGCATCGGAGCTCATCTGTTTCAGCCATGCGAAAACAAAATCGGAAGCCTTAACAGGATCTCCATTGCTCCACTGAATGCCATCTCTTAAGTGGAATGTGTAAGTAAGTTTATCATCGCTTACTTCATAGGTGTCGCACAGTGCAGGCTGTGGTTTGTTGTCAGCATCCATGCGGAAAAGACCTTCCTGTGCCTGGTTGTTTACCAGGAAAGCGTTCTCTTCAGATGCTGCCCAGGGAACCAGCGTTTTAACCTCGAAGTTTGTTGCTACGCTTAAAACTTCCCCTGTGGAATCTTCTGCCATAACGTTTACAGCAGGTGCAACTGCCATTACGGCGGCCAGGATGATTGATGCAATTTTCTTCATTTTCATAAAGAATTTACCTTCCTTTCTTTTTTTCTTTAATTTTACTCTTATGTAAAAGTAATGTCAATAATTTCGTATTATTTTGTCGCATTTTGTCGTCTTGTTTCTTGTTTCTAATTATTTTCCTGTCTTTCCCTACATTTCATATAATCACACTGTCTTCTGAATCCTGACCTCTGAATGCATACCACCCCATTTTTGCTGCAGAATACTGCAATCTGCTGGCTGTAGACAGAATCCATCATAAATTTTTTCGGGAACAACGGTGTCAGCGTCATCATCTGTTTCTTACAATTCCAGTCTCATATAAACGACTTCCTGAAATCCTGTAATACGGGAATGAAAACCTTTCGGGTTTCTGCCGTATTCCTGAAACCCTGCTTTTTCATACATGGATATGGCTCTCGTATTGTCAGAAACTACGTTCAGCTCAAGCTGCACATATCCGGCCGTTCCGACTACGTCATTGTTAACCACAGCAAGAATCTCAATCTCATTATCACTCTCAGATTTTTCTTTCAGGAACCGGCTTTCCTGCACGACATCAAAACTGTTTTCATCAGGATAAGAAAGCAGATAATCAGTTTGTTCATGCGTAAGATTAAAATTATCCAACACAAGCTGCCCATCACTTTCTGTCCCGTTTCTCAGGCAGCATTCCGTACCATTTTTTAATAGTATTGTTTTATAATATTTCACTGTAACTCCTTCCTCGCAACTTACAATTTTACTGTCTGTGCAGAAGTTTTCATTGTAACCCACAGGCTGAAAAATCTTTTGCGGAAATAATCGGCATAATTTCCGACTGATATGACATTCTGCTGGGATGGGCAGGATATCGTCCATTCTGATTTCGGATGCAATACAGTTTTTCAGCATAATCAGCCAGAACAGATACCGATTCCCTCTTACATTCTCTATGTCCATCGATTCCCCATACAAGCAGGATAATATCTGCCTCATCAAATATTTCTCTTTTCTTAGCAAAATCTGTTCTTGCAGTTTTTACTATTTTATTCTGATCAGGAGATACGCTCTCGAACAGATTGAGCATCGTTACATTGTTAAAGCCGTACATATCAAGAAATCTGCACAACTTTGTCATCGTCGTATCAGATTCTCCATCCTGGGCTGTACTTGGATTTATCCCTATTGCAACGATTTTATCCTTTTTATTAAAAACACTGTCCCATGCAACGCACAATGATTCTCTTATGGTACCTTTATTTTCTTCCTTCTTTCGTTGAGCGTTATATGGAGTAATCTCCAGTTTTGACCGATACTCATTTCGCTCTTTACAGTAGCATTTTTTACAACTGAGCCTGCCCAGTATTTTAATGACTGTATCGATCCATGTTGCATGAATTTCGCTCTCGGAAGCATTTCTGTCAATAATCTTGTAAAATAAAATATCCATCCATTCCGGCATGAATAGATGATTGCCAGCTCCCAAATATGTATGTTTCCATCCGTCAGGAATTTCTATACAAATATCATTTATTTCATATATTTCTTTCTCATCAGTAACGAACCGTACACTACCTGGATTTCCCATTGCTCCGTTTTCCGCTGCTGAAAATGCAATCACATGTGATGTAAACTCTTTTGTTATTTGTTCGTTATATAACTTCTTAATCATTTGTCCTTTTCTCCTATGATATTAGAGTATTTACAGGATAAACATGTTTGTCTGGGTCCATATGCAAGAAACATTCTGATAAGACCCAAATCTTTCAAACTAATAGCTCAATCACATATTTTGTGGGATAACTATCCCAAGCATTGCATGATGTTCATGTCAAGGCTGGCGGATGGCTTAGATCATATATTGCAATAAGGGAAACTCCACAAAATAGCATGTGGTTTGGGCATATAAGGCGCACAATACTCTCTCAGATCCAAAATCAGGAAAATTCCAGTGAAAGTATGAAAGTTTTGCTCTAAATTTTCTCTATATTAGAAATATATACTCCCCAGACCCAGAGTTTTGCATTTTTCTGGGTCTGGGGATAAATTTTATCTGCAGCAGATACAAAAGCATCTTTAAAATGCTCTGTTTTACCGTAAAACCCCAGATTTTTTTCTCCAGGCAGGTATATTTTTCTCTATAGGCCCAATAGTTTCTGAACAGCAACAACTGTTCTTAGGCTCCTGAGCCTGAGGGATAAAATCAGCCCCCATAAGGGACTGGTCATGAATTCATATTCATGCTGTAAACCTTATCTGTTTTATCTTTCCAAAACATGATAACGATCACAAAAAATGTAACAATTTCCGATGCCAGAAAGGACAGCCATACACCATTCATTCCCCAGATTTTCGACATCACAATGGCAAACACAGCGATTGCAAGAGCTCCCCTGAGAACAGAAGCCAGAAACGCCTCTTTTGCCCTTGCAGTTGCCGAAAAATAGCCCACCAGCAGAATGTTGATACCCGCAAAAAGATAACCAAGGAAGTAAAGTCTCAATCCATCATGAGCATAATACAGGAGCGTTTTATTTCCTTCGCTGTTAAATATCCCAGCCAGTGAATCCGTAAATCCCCAGGCAGCAAATACAATGATTCCCTCTGCTATCAGGGCCATGCCAATACCCAGCCTGAGCAGCTTTCTGACATCGTTTTGCCTTCCATATCCATAGTATCTGCTGATCAGCGGCTGTACTCCCTGAGAAATTCCATTAAAGATTGCCATGGCAATCAAGGATAAATTTGCTACTACACCATAGGCCGCTACTCCCACATTTCCTGCCATGCCGAGGATCAGTGTGTTAAAAATGACCGTCGTAACTGCTGAAGACATTTCTCCGACAAAAGCCGATACTCCAAGTCCGCAGCAGGAAAACAACTGCCGCGCGGAAGGCAGTTTCCATTTAAACCTGACATGATTCTTTTCTCCAAAATAATGGACACAGCATACCAGACTGGTAACGAGCGGCGAACACACAGTTGCCAGGGCAGCGCCAGTCAGCCCCAATCCCATCGGGAACATAAATAAATAATCAAACACAATATTAAACAGACTTCCCAAAATGGAACCGATCATTGCAATTGTAGGTGCATTGTCATTCCTTGCAAATGATGTAAAAGCATAATTCATCATAAAAAGCGGCGTAGCTGTCATGAAAATTCTGACATAGCTTTTTCCCAGCTCCATAATAACTGCATCTGCACCCATTATTCGGAGCACCTGCTCCGGAATAAATATTCCAAGCAGCATAAATGGGATGCTTAAAATACCATCCCATAAAATAGCCTGTGTAAAATAAAAATCAATATCTTTTTGTCCCTGGGCTTTTTTTATCGCAAATCTGGTTGCCGAGCCCACTCCGATCATGGCTCCGATTGCAAAAATCAGCCCATAAATTGGCAGAGCCAGATTCAAAACTGTAATTCCATTTGCGCCGGAAGCTACCGAAATAAAAAAAGTGTCCGCCAGTATATATACAGAAACACCGATCATACCGGCTACATTCTGGGAAACATATTTAAAAAACTGCTGCTTCATTTATTCCACATCCATAACTGCCATTATCATTTTTCTTCATTCTGTCTTAAGCCCGAGCTTTTTCCCTCTCTTTTTGTCCTCGTACATATTCTGATCCGCGATATTCAGAAGCTCCATCACACTGCAAAACGGAAAGTCTTCTGAAAATGCATAGCCGCACGCATAGCTCAGCTTAAATTCCCCGCTGTCACCATTAAATTTGAAAACAATGTCTCTGATTTTCTCCAGAATATGCTCTGCTTCTTTTTTGTCTGCGACTCCCTCTGCGATCACAATAAACTCGTCACCGCCAAATCTTCCCACAAAGTACTGAGGTGGAACCGTCTGTCTCAGGAGCTTTGCAAAATTCAGGATCATCAGATCTCCCACCTCATGTCCCAATGTATCATTTATTACCTTTAAGTCATTTAGATCCAGCATAAAACAGGCTGTTGGTTTTTCTATCGGAAGCGGGGATGAAGTAACTTCCTTACATTTATTTTTGTTGGGAAGTCCCGTGGCAAAGTCAATGTATGCTTTTTCATTCAGCTCCAAATTACTCCGTGCAAGCCGCAATGCCCTGCGGCTGGAAATTACATAGTAAATAAAAAACGAAAAAATCAGGATAAAAATAATACCGACTACAATCAAAACCATCATTATATGCTTTTGCAGAAACTGTTTCACACTTAACTCGGATTTCACATGGCGGCTTGCGATCAGAGCCTCATTCACTTCCCCTTCTGTTATGCTGGAAACGCATTTTTTCATAAAAGAATACATATCGATGTCTTCTTTTCTGGTGGCAAAACTGATGGTGGTTTCATACCCTGTATTTGTAATCGAAAAATCCCCAAGGCTTTCGAATTCATTCCGATTGGCGTAATAGACATCTGAACACATCAAAGTACAGGTGGCCTTTCCTTCTATGACCGCCCTGATACAGTCTGCCATACTTTCACATCTCAGAACTTCCGAGTCTGAATAATGCTCCTCTACGTAAAACTGCTGTGTCGCACTCTCATCCGTAATGGCGATCACAGATGTCGGATTTTCATCATACTGACCGGAGTAGACCATCAGCACGTAGCTTGTTGTCAGCGCATCCGTTACCATAATATTATTCTTTTCTGCTATCCAGTAGCTTCCATAGGTGGGAAACATGGTATCGATTTCTCCATTATCCAGAGCAATCTTCATCTGTTCAAAGCTGCTGAACTCCTTTGTCAGAAAATCCACACCATACCTTTCTTTCATATGTTCCATAAAAGAAGGCAAAAGCCCGATCAGCTCTCCCTTTTCATTGCTGTCGGAGTAGGGCAGGGTATGATCCATATATCCGATCACAACCGTCTTTTTCTTTTCCAGCCATTCCATATCTGCCTGACTCAGTCCGGCAGCAGATGCGGATGTTTTTCCATAATATTTCAGATAAACCTTTTCATTATAATACCAGTCTGACTGCTGAATCATTCGTGGATATGGTTGCATCCGGCTTTCCACTGTTCATATCCTCATACCGCTCCGCACTGTCTTCATAGAGCACGATCTCGCAGTCTATCTGATTTTCTTTACACCATTCTTCAAACAGTTCCACCTGTACACTTCCCTTATTGATACCCACACGTGCCCCGTTCAAAGTAGACAGATCCGACGCGGAAATATCTGTACGGTCTTCCCGGACAAAGAGATAATAATACTCTCTTCCCTGCTCCTCTGTCGCATAATCGATATAACGCGCCCGTTCCTCCGTATAGGAAATATTCCCCATAATATCGATCTCGCCATCCTTAAGCATTTCAAGAAGATCAGAAAAGCTGCCATTTACATATTCGTATTTCCATCCTGAAAAATAAGCAATCTGCTGAAGGTATTCATATCCGTATCCGGATTTTGGTTCGTCTCCTTCTCCCTCCTGAAATCCGTCATATATCAGATATCCAACGCGCACGGTTTTTAGCTCACTGTCTTCCGGCTCAGCACCTGACACATGGACAGCCGGTAAAAAAGTGCCGCCTGCCAACACAGCGATCCAAAGTATGACCAGAACAGAATATCTCCCAAACCATTTTGGGCCTGTCAAATGATTATCCATTTTATCATATCTCTTCATATGTATTTATCCTTTAATGCATAAAATATAATGATACTATCTATATCCTATCATACCGTGCCCTGTAAAAACAAGGAAATATCATATTTTAGACAGATTTTTTCACTTCTTTATTACTTCACCAAAATTACCTTCTTTTACCTTCTGCACTTCCTCCCGCAAATCCATAAAAATCTCAACCAGAATCGGATCAAAATCCTGGCCGCTGCCGTTCTGAATAATTTCGAAACACTCTTCCAGCGGAAGCGCAGGCCGATAGCAGCGATCCGCGGAAACGGCGTCAAACACATCTGCAATGGCCATGATTCTGGCACAAAGGGGGATTTCCTTTCTCTTCAGTCCTTCCGGATACCCCTTTCCGTTCCATTTTTCATGATGATATCTGGCAATCTGTCCGGCAATTTCCAGATACTGCTCATTTCCCATGCGGCCAAAGCTCTCCTGTATGATCTCTCCTCCCTTTGGGGCATGAAGCTTCATGATTTCAAATTCCTCCGGAGTAAGCCTGCCCGGCTTTTGCAGAATGGCATCCGGAACCGCTATTTTCCCCACGTCATGCATGGGAGCTGCCTTCAGAAGATTGTCCATATAATCCTTTGTCAGGATTTCAGAATAATAGCCGCGCCTTCTCACTTCCTCCGCCAGAAGCTTTACATACTGCGTCGTCCGCTTTACATGCCCGCCGGTACTGCTGTCACGGCTTTCAATCAGAGTAGCAAACCCCATCACCATTTCGTCGTGATATCTGCTTAATTCTTTCATGGCCGGATTTTCCTGATTTACATAGGCTCCTGCCAGAATCAGAGTCGTCGCAATACTGGATATCAAAGAATCCGGAACCAGCATCTGATATCCGGTCACCCCTGCCACTACCAGCAGATTGGTCATCATATTCACCCTTTTGTGGCTTTCTATGAATTTCCAGTGCCGTATCACATAAACAATCGTGAGCAGTATGTAAAGTGCCGCCATTGCAAAGCAGGTATAAACAGAAATTCCCATAGAATAGAATATTTCTTTCCCCTGCCGATATTCCAGAGAATGAAGATTCAGAACCACGATCAGGACATTTACCAGAAAAGGTGCTGCCAGAAGCAGTTTCTTTTTCCTATCTGACGGAAGTCCTTCCGTCGCATCCAGCATATAAAGAAGCATCAGAAAAATCAGTGCATCTATGCTGATCAAAAACAGCCCGTGGAGCACAAGATTCACCATCGGGTTTATGAGCTCCTGATGATTGACCGTATATGCTGTAAGCCCATCCAGAAAAAGACACACAATCCCTTCCGTCAGCAGAACATCGTAAATCGTCCTTCTGCCGGAAAGGTGAAAACGCTTCCGTTCTTTATAATAAATAAATGCAAGATAAAGGATGACCAGCAGACATCCTATCTGCAGCTTACAATACTTCAATTGCATGATGTACATACCTCCCCTTCCTCTTCCCAGTCGGTTGTCCCTATTACTTCAGAGCTGTCCCGACAAAGTTTTTACCTCTGGTTTTTCTCCGGTACGGCAGAAATAGCAACGTAAAGGATTCCCAATATCAGCACCGCCCCAAGCATGACCATCAGCATTTCTGTGGTGCTGACCACATGATTTTGAAAGACCGGATTACAGTCCAGAGAATCTGCGATTCCCGTAACGGCTTCTTCCGGAAAACCAGTTGCCTTCATTTCCTCAAAAACACCGCGGAGCATGTGATTTTTAAGCATGGAAGTACCATATGTGCTTGGTAAATATGACATGAACTTCTGCAGGCCTTCTGAAAAATTGGAAATCGGCATATATGCTCCGCAGATAAATCCATAACCGGCACTCACAATGGTGCCTACTGCTGACATCTGTCCCTGAGTTTTCAGCGGATAGCATACGATACTGGAAAGAACCGTACCAAAAAGTACAAGTACAACAATGTCAGCCAATAATAAAAGAACATCCCCTGCGCCCAGATACCAGCCCATGGTTTTTACATATGCAAGGCAGATCACAAGCGCCAGAACATTTACCATAAGTGAATTGAGTACCGTTGAGAAAAAATACCCCAGATATATGACCGGCTTTTTCACAGGCGCCACATTAAAATCTTTTCTTGATCCATTGGCCCGGTCCTGGATCATCGTCAGGTTCACGCAAAAGGTCACGGTAACGCAGCTAACTGCAAGAAGCGCAGCCGCAAGCTGGGAAGCCACAGTCCCGTTAATGAGTTTCTCAGAAACATCCATAAACTCCGGCAGAGCAGACTGAAACGAATCCTTATAAACATTCGCCAGAAATGTAGCGTATAAAACAATTAAAATCATCGGTGTAATAAGAGCTGAAAAAAGCATTCCCTTATCTCTGAAAAATAACTTTCTGTTCCTGCCAATCAATGCAAATAATGTTTTCATAATCTATTTATTTACCTCCCCAAGCGACTTTCCCGTCACGGCAAGGAAGACATCATCCATTCCTCCTTTGACCACCTCATAATCTCTGAATAATTCCTGATGAGACACGATCAATTGTGTCGCGATCGCGGTTGATGGAACCGAAATCTGATAGCCGTCACGAATCGCCTTATATTCCATATGAAGTGCTTTCACAGCTTCCTCGGAAACACCATACAGGGATACATAATCCTGTACATACTGGTTCTTAAGTTCAAGAGGCGTGCCCTCTGCCACAATACTTCCGCTGTCAAGAATCACAACATAGCTTGCCGATGCTGCCTCCTCCATGTAATGAGTTGTCAGAAATACGGTCATTTTTTCTTTAACTCTGAGCTGTTCGATTACATTCCAGATCAGTTTCCTGGTCTGTGGATCAAGTCCTGTTGTCGGTTCATCCAGAATCAGTATTTCCGGTCTGTGGAGCAGGGCTCTTGCAATATCAATCCTTCTTCTCTGGCCTCCCGAAAGCTTTCCTACCTGTCGGTTCATAAATCCTTTAAAATCAAGAATTACGGACAGCTCTTCCAATCTGTCTGCAAAAGCTTTTCCTGTAATTCCATAAAGAGCTGCCCGGCTCTTTAAATTTTCCTTCACTGTCAGCGGCTTATCCAGCACACTGTCCTGGAACACGACTCCAATCGTTCTTTTTGTTTCATCCAGAGAATGAGCTGCATCCATACCATTCACAAATACGGTTCCACTGTCTTTCTGAAGCTGACCACAGATAATCGAAATCGTGGTACTTTTTCCTGCCCCATTTACTCCCAGAAAAGCAAACAGCTCTCCTCTTTTCACCTGAAAGCTCAGATTCTTTACGGCTTTTACATCGCCAAAGGATTTGCTTAAATTGTCAATCTTTATAATGGTATCTGACTGATTCATGTTTCCTCCTCAAAATCCTGTTCTGAAATATCTCTTTCTCAGCTTACACCAATATTTTACTATATACAACTTTTTTCCTATAGTCTTCTTTTACATAAATTTGTGTCAGTTTTATAGATTTGAGCATGGAAAAAACCTTTGGAAAAAATCGATTTCCAAAGGTCTCTTATGGCATGACATTGCACTATTTTATCAAACGCGAAACCGGATTCCCTCAGAATTCCAGTTCATCCGAAAATGGCGCAAGCGCCCTCTCCAGTATCCCATGCATCTTTGAGATGGCAGTGCCGTAATTGGTCATGGGCACCTGACAGTCGCTGCTGTGGCGGATCCGGGATTTCATTTCCCGCTCGTTTTGCATGCAGCCGCCGCAGTGGATGACCAGTGCATACGGGGAAAGGTCTTCCGGGAATTCTGTGCCGGAGGTAAACTCATAGTTCAGATTTTTGCCAGTATAACCGCGGATCCAGTTCGGCAGCTTCACTGTGCCGATATCGCCGCACTGCCTGTGGTGGGTGCAGCCTTCGGAAATCAGCACGGTATCTCCCTCCTTCAGTCTGTCCAGGGCGGAAGCACCACAAACGAGAGAGGATAGATTCCCTTTATATCGGGCAAAGAGTATAGAGAAAGAGGTAAGAGGAATATCCTCCGGAGTGTCTTTGCTGACCCGTTCAAAGGCCTGGGAATCCGTGATGACCAGCCTTGGTTTGTTTTTCAGTCCGCTTAAAGTTCTGGAGAGCTCGGATTCCCGTGTCACTACGGGGATGGCTCCCGCTTCCAGCGTATCGCGGATGGTCTGCTGCTGGGGCAGGATCAGCCTTCCTTTCGGGGCGGCCGAATCGATGGGAACTACCAGAACCACAAAATCTTTCGGTGACAGCAGATCTGCCACGATGCGTTTTTTGTTTTCCTCCTGCCTTGCCAGCCGTCCGATCATTTCTTTCAATTCATAAATATTTGTTTTTTTCTCAGCACTGACATAAATCTCATGCTCATTCGGCGCAGGAAATTCTGCCAACAGATCAGACTTATTATAAGCAACAATATAATTGATATTTTTTGCCTGAAACAGACCGATCAGTTCCTGATCTGCCTGCTGCAGTCCTTTCCCGGCATCCACTACCAGAACAGCAATGTCCGCATAATTGAGAACCTGTTTTGCACGTTTGACGCGAAGCTCTCCCAGAGCTCCTTCATCGTCGATGCCTGGGGTGTCGATGATCACCACCGGCCCCAGCGGAAGCAGCTCCATGGCTTTTTTGACAGGGTCGGTAGTGGTACCTTTTATTTCGGAAACAACAGCCAGATTCTGCCCGGTGACCGCATTGACCAGGCTGGATTTGCCGGCATTTCGCAGGCCGAAGAAACCAATGTGAAGCCGTTCTGCGGAAACTTGATCATTCAAACTCATAAAATCCTTCTTTCCTTTCTGTCAATCTGCAGCCGAGGTTTGGCTGCCGTTTATATCCAACAAAGTTCGTACATCTGTCATATATGTTTAGAAACGGAAGTCACGGCGGTTGGAGGAACGTATGGCTTCAATGTTTTCAGCCGCAATGTTACGAGTTTTCTCCCTGGGGATGTTTTTCAGCTCGTCTTCAATCAATTTAAATCCTTTCTGTTTCGTATTCTCCAAACCATAGTCCGTCAGATACTCGGCCAGTGTCATCAAAGCGTTGGGATGACAACAGTTTTGTATCTGGCCTTTTTTACAAAGAGACATGAAACGGTCTCCGGTGCGGCCTTCCCGGTAGCATGCGGTGCAGAAAGACGGAATATGTCCGCGATCAATAAGCCAGTTCACCACTTCATCCAGGGTACGCTGATCCGATACATCAAACTGTTCGGAGTCGTGAGGCCGTTCTTCCTCCGTATATCCTCCGACAGAGGTACGGGAGGCGCCGCTGATCTGTGAGATTCCGATTTCCAGTGCTCTTTCCCGGACTGCCTGGCTCTCTCTGGTAGAGATGATCATACCGGTATAAGGTGCGGCGATGCGGATGCAGGCAATGATCTTTTCAAAAATATCGTCCGCCAGTCCGTTGTCAAAGGTATCCGGATCAATGTCATCCGCACGTTTCAGACGCGGAACACTGATGGTATGAGGTCCTACACCGTAGGCAGCCTCCAGATGTTCCGCATGCATCAGAAGACCTGCGAATTCATATTTATACTTTTCCAGTCCAAACAGCACACCCAGACCCACATCATCAATTCCGCCCTCCATGGCGCGGTCCATGGCTTCTGTATGATAATCGTAATCATGCTTCGGCCCGGTGGGATGAAGCTCCAGATAGCTTTCCTTGTGGTATGTTTCCTGAAACAGAATATAAGTACCGATGCCTGCTTCCTTCAGTTTGCGGTAGTTTTCCACAGTGGTTGCCGCAATATTGACATTGACCCTGCGGATGGCACCGTTTTTATGCTTGATGCTGTAAATCGTGTCGATACATTCCAGAATATACTCAATAGGGTTCATAGTTGGATGCTCACCAGCTTCAATGGCCAGCCGTTTGTGTCCCATATCCTGCAGGGCGATGACTTCTCTGCGGATTTCATCCTGCGTCAGTTTGATACGGGGGATATGTTTATTTTTTGTATGGTAAGGACAGTAAACACAGCCATTGATACAGTAGTTGGACAGATACAGCGGTGCAAAAAGAACGATCCGGTTTCCGTAAAAAGCCAGTTTGATTTCTTTTGCCAGATGGTACATTTCCTCTACTTTTTCGGGAATATCACAGGCCAGAAGCACGGAAGCCTCTCTGTGATCCAGTCCGGCACAGTGCATACCGTCCGCTGTCTTTCTTGGACGGGCTTTTTCCAGAATCCGGTCGATCAGTTCGACATTGTGTTTGTTTTCTTCCGCATATCGGATGGTTTCGAGGATTTCCTCATGATTAATAAATTCTTCTGCATGGTGTGATTTTGGATTGTAAATTGCCATAGTTTTTTCCTTTCTTGTGATCAGACGCGGCGTGTAAGGCGGCGTCTTCGTGTTCAGAAATTTCGTTTTCTTTTTACATCTCCCCTGTCCGTGACCAGTTCATATCCAACAGACTGCATACGTCTGGCAAGGCAGGCCCTGCACTCGGCGGCTTCGTCTCCGGTGCAGATTTTGTTGTCGTAAAGCTCGTATTTTTTGCGCACCGAAACGGGTGACAGATTCGGCATTACCACATTGGCTCCGGCCAGAATCCCCATCTCACGGCCCTTTGGGTGAATGGTTCCAAGAGCTGTAGTTGCAGGGAGTAATACATGCGGCAGCATCAGCCGGATAATGGACAAAAGCCACAGAGTCTCCTCCAGCGTGCCGGCGTCATGATTTCCCAGAGGAGTATCCTTGTGAGGAATGAAGGGACCAATTCCGCACATATCAGGGGAGAATTCCTCAATGAATTTCAGATCCTCTGCCAGTGTTTCAGGCGTCTGCCATGGGGAACCCACCATAAATCCGCAGCCCACCTGATATCCGATTTCCTTCAGCTCCATCAGGCACTTCATACGGTTGTCGAAAGACATTTCTGCCGGATGGAGTTTTTCGTAATGAGTTTTATCAGCTGTCTCATGGCGCAGAAGGTACCGGTCGGCCCCTGCATCGTACAGTTTCTGGTAACTTTCCCGGGAACGTTCTCCTATAGAGAGCGTCAACGCACAGTCCTGGTATCGCTCCTTGATCTGTCTGATCAGACCGCACAGAATCTCATCGTTCCAGTATGCGTCCTCGCCGCCCTGCAGAACAAAGGTGCGAAAACCAAGCTCGTAGCCAGCTGCACAACATTCCAGAATCTCGTCTTTTGTGAGTCGGTAGCGGTCACAGTGATGATTGGAACGGCGAATCCCGCAGTAGAGACAGTTGTTTCTGCACAGATTCGTAAATTCGATCAATCCTCTGACATAGACGGAAGTACCGTATATTTCCCTGCGGATGCGCCGGGCTTTTTCGCCGATATATTCCATAGCCTCCGGGGTACGGCCCTGAACCAGAATCGCATACTCCTCAAGAGAGAGGCTATGCTGATCCTCAAGCTTATCGATCAGGGCAATGATATCCCTATTCATGACTCACCACATTTGAGTAGGCGATTTTGACGCTGACGCCAGCCAGATTTCCAATCTTTCCCGAGAGGGTGGATATCATGTTTTGAGGTGCGTCAATCGCTATGGAGATGATATTGACTTTTTTCTCGCGGTAGGGAATCCCCATTCTTCCGATGATATACTCGCCATATTCATGAAGAAGTCCGTTCAGCTTTTCGACGGATTCCGCATCCTCTACAATGATACCCATCACTGCAACTCTTGTTTCCATACTTCTTCCTCCTTTCGCAGATAAAAAATGGCCATACCGGATGAAAGGTATGACCAAAAACACCCTGACACAGGTCAGAATGTAAAAAAACATATGATGGCCCCTTTCATTTCAGAATCCACATCAGCGGAAACTTGACGGCAGGTGGTAAATACAACTTATAATTTAAATTATTTTACATCATTTTTGTGCAAAATGTCAATACACCTCATACTAAAATTCTAATTCAATTAAGCCGTGAATAGCAACCAGTAATTATTTTCCTTTTCTCACTTAACCTATTTCATATAAAATGTAAAACGCAGCACTGGCCGGTTACCCGGTTCAGCACTGCGTCTAATGCGTCTGGCTAATCAGTTTTACTTTATAATGCACTGCCCTTATCAACATTTCCCGTTTGCACTTTGGGCAAATTTGTCTAAATTCATGTCATTGCTCCTTAAAAACTACAACTTGTAATCATCCACTTTATTTTTCATTATGCATAAAGTAACTTTCTACTTTGTCCCGGTTCTCATATAACACACAGCCACCAGTATGATCCTCCGTCAATGTGCCGCTATCACGTAATTTTGCAAACAATTCTGATTGCAATGCATCCTTTAAGGACGTGTCTTTCA
>JALERH010000044.1 GCA_022764275.1 Blautia sp.
CTATTATTATATGATTGCCCGTACGGGTAATCCGCTATAGGAGGAAGAAAAAATGAAGAAAGCTATTTTAGCTACCAAAGTCGGAATGACTCAGATCTTCAATGATGAAGGAATGTTAATTCCGGTAACCGTTTTACAGGCAGGTCCATGTGTCGTAACTCAGATTAAGAGTGAAGAAAACGACGGATATGCAGCAGTTCAGGTTGGCTTCGGCGACATCAGAGAAAAACTGGTGAACAAACCGGAAAAAGGCCACTTTGAAAAAGCAGGCGTTGCAGTAAAGAGATTCGTAAAAGAATTTCGTTTCGAGAACGCTGCTGAATATGAATTAGGACAGGAAATTAAGGCTGATATCTTTACAGCAGGCGATCACATCGATGCAACTGCTGTTTCCAAGGGTAAAGGCTTCCAGGGTGCCATCAAGAGACATGGACAGTCCAGAGGACCTATGGCTCATGGTTCCAAATATCATCGTCACGCAGGTTCCAACGGCGCTTGTTCTGACCCGAGCAAGGTATTCAAGGGCAAACATATGGCAGGCCATATGGGAAATGAGCAGGTAACAGTTCAGAATCTTGAAATCGTACGAGTAGATGCAGAAAACAACTTACTGTTAGTTAAAGGTGCTGTTCCAGGACCTAAGAAATCTTTGGTAACGATCAAAGAGACAGTAAAGTCCTTATAATGAGAAAGGAGGAGCACGCAAATGGCAAACGTAACTGTTTATAATATGGAAGGCAACGAAGTTGGAACAATGGAGCTGAACGACGCAGTGTTCGGTGTGGAAATCAACGAGCATCTTGTTCACCTTGCTGTTGTTCGTCAGCTTGGAAATAAACGCCAGGGTACTCAGAAAGCAAAAACCCGTTCTGAAGTAAGCGGCGGTGGTAGAAAACCGTGGAGACAGAAAGGAACCGGACATGCAAGACAGGGTTCCATCCGTGCTGCACAGTGGACAGGCGGCGGAATCATTTTCGCACCGACTCCAAGAGATTATGAAGTAAAAATGAACAAGAAAGAAAGAAGAGCAGCATTAAAATCCGCTCTGACTTCCAAAGTTCAGGACAATAAATTAGTAGTTGTTGATAATCTGGCACTTGCAGAAGTGAAGACAAAAGAGATGCAGAAGGTTCTTACAAACCTGAAAGCAGAGAAAGCTCTTGTAATCACCGCAACGGATGACAAAAATGTAATCCTTTCCGCAAGAAATATCCAGGATGTACAGACCGCAACTCCTAACACCATCAACGTATACGATATTATGAAACATAATACCGTAGTCGTAACCAAAGATGCAGTAGCATCCATCGAGGAGGTATATGCATAATGGCTGACATTAAATACTATGACGTAATCAAAAGACCAGTGATTACTGAGAAATCCATGAACGCTATGGGTGAGAAGAAATACACTTTCCTCGTTCATCCGGAAGCAAACAAAGCTCAGATCAAAGAAGCTGTAGAGAAAATGTTCGAAGGAACAAAGGTAAAGAGCGTTAACACCATGAATTTAGATGGAAAGAAAAAACGCCGTGGAATGGTAGTTGGAAGAACTGCCAAATCCAAAAAAGCTATCGTAGCCCTGACAGAGGACAGCAAAGATATCGAGATTTTCGAAGGTCTTTAATTGATAGCGAGTGATAGACAGGCGAAGCGCTCTGTTTATTGCGGATATACGCATTCAAAAGCGTGAGGATAAATTTGAAAGGAGAACAACAATGGGAATCAAAAGTTATAACCCATATACACCGTCAAGAAGACATATGACTGGTTCCGACTTCTCTGAGATTACTACTTCTACACCAGAGAAATCCTTGGTTGTGTCTTTAAAGAAAAACGCTGGCCGTAACAACCAGGGTAAAATTACTGTAAGACATCGCGGAGGCGGAAGCAGAAGAAAATACAGAATCATCGACTTCAAGAGAAGAAAAGATGGTATCCCGGCAACTGTAAAAACAATCGAGTACGATCCGAACAGAACAGCTAACATCGCTCTGATCTGCTACGCAGACGGCGAGAAGGCTTACATTCTTGCTCCGGAAGGACTGAAAGTTGGTCAGAAGATCATGAACGGTCCTGAGGCAGAGGTTCGTGTTGGTAACTGCCTGCCGTTAGAGCTTATCCCGGTTGGTACAATGGTACACAATATCGAGCTTCATCCTGGCAAGGGCGGACAGATGGTTCGTTCCGCTGGTAACGGCGCTCAGTTGATGGCAAAAGAAGGAAAATATGCAACCCTTCGTCTTCCATCTGGTGAAATGAGAATGGTTCCGATTGTATGCCGCGCAACTGTTGGTGTTATCGGAAATGGTGATCATAACCTGGTTAACATCGGTAAAGCAGGACGTAAACGTAATATGGGTATCAGACCTACCGTTCGTGGTTCCGTTATGAACCCGAATGACCATCCACACGGTGGTGGTGAAGGAAAGACCGGTATCGGTCGTCCGGGTCCATGTACACCATGGGGCAAGCCAGCTCTTGGTCTGAAGACCAGAAAGAAAAACAAACCGTCCAACAAGCTCATCGTAAGAAGACGCGATGGAAAAGCTTTATCGAAATAATAAGGAGGATTAAGAATGTCTCGTTCACTGAAAAAAGGACCTTTTGCAGATGAGAGCTTACTGAAAAAAGTAGATGCATTAAACGCTGCAAATGACAAATCCGTTATCAAAACATGGTCACGCCGTTCCACAATCTTCCCGTCCTTCGTAGGACATACAATCGCTGTCCATGACGGAAGAAAACATGTGCCGGTATATATTACTGAGGATATGGTTGGACATAAGCTCGGTGAGTTTGTAGCAACCAGAACCTACAGAGGACACGGAAAAGACGAAAAGAAATCCGGTGTTCGCTAGTTAATGATTTTCACTGCCTGTTGTCCCCTGATGGGACAGCAGGACGGTTAACCAGATATCGAATATGACGAAAGGAGGCACTTTAAAATGGCAAAAGGACATAGAAGCCAGATTAAGAGAGCCAGAAACGAGGAGAATAGAGAAAAAAGACCGTCTGCTAAACTGTCTTACGCAAGAATTTCTGTTCAGAAAGCATGCTATGTATTAGATGCAATCCGTGGTAAAGACGTGCAGACAGCACTTGGTATCCTGACATACAACCCAAGATACGCTTCCAGCGTGCTGAAGAAATTACTGGAATCAGCCATTGCAAACGCTGAGAACAACAACGGAATGAACGCAGACAATCTCTACGTTGCAGCCTGCTATGCAAATAAAGGACCTACAATGAAGAGAATTCAGCCAAGAGCACAGGGTAGGGCTTACAGAATCGAGAAGAGAACAAGCCATATCACCATCGTGCTGGATGAAAGATAAGGAGGAAAAGCATGGGACAGAAAGTTAACCCACATGGCCTTAGAGTCGGTGTTATCAAGGATTGGGATTCAAGATGGTATGCAGAGGATGAATTTGCAGACTATTTAGTAGAAGACTACAATATCAGAACATTCCTGAAAAAGAAATTATACAGCGCAGGTGTTTCCAAGATTGAGATCGAGAGAGCATCTGACAGAGTAAAGGTTATCATTTACACAGCAAAACCTGGTATCGTAATCGGTAAGGGCGGCGCTGAGATTGAAAAAGTGAAAGCCGAGCTCGCAAAATATACAGATAAAAAACTCATCGTTGACATCAAAGAAGTAAAGAGACCAGACAGAGATGCACAGTTAGTTGCTGAGAATATTGCATTACAGCTGGAGAATCGTATTTCCTTCAGACGTGCGATGAAATCCACTATGCAGAGAACCATGAAAGCTGGAGCAAAGGGAATCAAAACATCCGTATCCGGACGTCTTGGCGGTGCTGATATGGCTCGTACCGAGTTCTACAGCGAGGGAACCATTCCGCTTCAGACACTTCGTGCAGACATCGACTATGGTTTCGCTGAAGCAGACACCACTTACGGCAAAGTTGGCGTAAAGGCCTGGGTCTACAACGGTGAAGTACTTCCAACAAAAGGAACTAAGGAAGGGAGCGATAAATAATGTTAATGCCAAAAAGAGTAAAACGTCGTAAACAATTCCGTGGCTCCATGAGAGG
>JALERH010000049.1 GCA_022764275.1 Blautia sp.
GCACATATATTGGAGTGATGAAAAATGCATGGAAAAACAATAGAGCTGTTTTTGGTAAATGGAACAGCCGAAAGTATCATAACAGCAGAGTTATCAAACTGGAATGGAAAAGCAATCAAACTTCCGAGGACGGAAGTGTCAGGCTGCAGCCGGGAAGATATTGCAGGGGTAGGCGTTTATTTTCTTTTGTGCCAGGAAGATGATGGTACGGATTCTGTGTACATCGGAGAGGCAGAAAATGTCCATGAAAGACTCTTGCAGCATATGAGAGATTACCAGTCAGGTAAAGAGAAGTATTACTGGAATACGGTTGTTATATTTGTTGGAAGGGATTTAAATAAGGCACTGATCAGATATCTGGAGAATCGTCTGGTGGAGACTGCAAGAATCAGTGGCAGATATCAGGTTCTGACAAAAAATACATACAAAAATACTGTGTTGAAGGAATCGCAGATTTCCTCTATGGAAGAGTTTATTGATAATGTCAAAATTCTGCTCAATGCCCTTGGATATAAGGTGCTGGTGCCTGCACCGGAAGCAGCAGACGATACGACGTATCTGTATTGCAAAGGATCAGGTGCATCAGCAAAGGGCTTTGTCAGTGCAGGCGGATTTACAGTACTGTCTGGTTCGATGATTTCAGATCACATCGTTCCTTCTATGGAAACGAAAGGCAAGTCCTATTTTAATCTCCGTAATCGTCTGGAACAGGATGGTGTTATTGTAGACCGAACTTTCACGCGTGATTATGAGTTTAATGCGCCTTCCGCCGCATCCGCGGTAATCCTTGGGCATACTTCCAATGGTAATGTAGATTGGAAAACGGATGATGGCAAAAAGCTGAAAGATTTATAATCTGGTATAAGCAATGAAAGAATGTGAGAACAGCAGGATGATAGCAAATTACCATACACACACCTGGCGCTGTATGCATGCGCAGGGGGAAGAACGAGAATATGTTGAAAAAGCAATAGAGGGCGGACTGAAAATCCTGGGATTTTCGGATCATACACCTATGCCATATCCGGATGGATACCGAAGTCCATCCAAGATGCGTCTGGATCAGCTGGAGGGGTATGTAGATACCGTTTTGCGCCTGAAAGAGGAATATAAAAAAGATATCGAGATTCATCTGGGGCTGGAAGTGGAGTATTATCCGGCTTATTTTGGAAAACTGATGCAGATTATCGGACAGTATCCGATCGAGTATTTTCTTCTGGGGCAGCATTTTCTGGGCAATGAGATCCATGATTGCCTTTCTCCTGAACCGACGGATGATCCTGTACGGCTGGAAAGGTACTGCCGCCAGACAATAGAAGCCCTTGAAACCGGATGTTTTACCTATTTTGCACATCCGGATATTCTGCATTTTACCGGAGACCGTGCAGTCTATCGGAAATGGAATTACTGGCTTTGCTGCCGTGCGAAGGAGCTGGAGGTTCCTCTGGAACTGAATTTCCTTGGCATCTGGGATCATCGTTTTTATCCCAATCCGGAATTCTGGAAAATCGCCGGGGAAGTGGGGAATACGGTTGTATTCGGCGCGGACGCACATCTTCCGGAAAAAGTCTGGAATCCACAGGCACTTGCGGCTGCGCAGGAAATGGTAAATAAAAATCATCTCACAGTGACAGAAACTGTAGAATTCAGAAATCCGGGAAATAGGAGAAGGTCTTAAGGCTATGACGGCAAAAAAACGGATGGACTTATAATTTGCCATACGCAATATCACACTCAAGAGGAGGCCAGTTAAGATGAATGATACACTGGAAGGGAAAAAGAAAACACAAAATGGCGTAAAAAGGATGGTTTTCTCCGTTCTTGCAATTCTGCTGCAGGCGGTTTTTCTTATTGTTATTTTTACACGTTTAAACAGGTATGTGGGATTTATTGAATTAATTACCCGGATACTGGCATTGCTTCTGGTGCTGAAGATTTACGGACAGCACCAGACTTCCACCATGAAAATGCCCTGGATCATCCTGATTCTTTCTTTTCCGATTTTAGGCGTTGCCCTGTATTTCCTTGTGGGCTTAAATGGAAGTACGAAGACCATGTGCAAAAGATATGCGCAGGTTGATGCCGGGCTGTTTCCGCTTCTTCCGGAAAATGCCGAAGTACTTGAAAAATTGCGGGAGAAAGACCCGAAAGCCGGAGGGATTTCTTCCTACCTGGAACGGTTTTCCGGATATCCGGTTTATGAGAACACAGAGGTCGTTTATTTCGATGAGGCAGTGAAAGGCCTGAATTCTCAGATTTCGGATCTTTCCAGGGCAAAAAAGTTTATCTTTATGGAATACCATGCGATTGAGGATGCACAGGCATGGGGAAAAATTCAGATGGTGCTGGAAGAACGGGTCAGAGCCGGCGTGGAGGTCCGTGTTTTCTACGATGATATGGGCTCGATTGGTTTTGTAAACATGAATTTTGCACAGAAGCTTGAAAAAGCGGGCATTCACTGTCGTGTCTTTAATCCGTTTATGCCTGGCCTGAATCTGTTTTTAAATAACCGGGATCACAGAAAAATCACGGTCATTGATGGCAAAATCGGCTATACAGGCGGCTATAATCTTGCCAACGAGTATTTTGGAATCACCCATCCATATGGGGAATGGAAAGACACTGGGATCCGTCTGGAAGGGGATGCCGTGCGCTCTCTTACCGTTGCTTTTCTGGAAATGTGGAATGCCTCCGGGAAAACTCCATTTGATACGGCAGACACTATTGGAAACTATTTTCCCCCATATCAGGCAGGTCAGAATGGCTTTATCCAGCCATATGCGGACAGTCCTCTTGATGATGAACATGTGGGAGAAGAGGTATATATCAGTATGGCCAATAAGGCGGAAAAATACTGCTGGTTTATCACCCCATACCTGATCATCACGGATGAGATGACTCATGCCCTTTCCATGGCTGCCAAGCGTGGAGTGGATGTGCGGATTATCACACCTGGCATTCCGGACAAAAAGATGGTCTATAACGTAACACGTTCTTTTTACAATGGTCTGGTGAGAAATGGTGTCCGAATTTTCGAATGGACTCCCGGGTTCTGTCATGCCAAGATGAGTGTGGCGGATGACCATATGGCAACCTGTGGTACCATTAATATGGATTACCGCAGCCTGTATCATCATTTTGAAAACGGCTGTTTTATGGCGGATTGTGATGCTGTTCGTGAGATAAGGAAAGATTTTGAAAATACAATGGCTCAGTGCCGCGAAGTGACAGAGCAGTACAAAGAGGGACGAAGTGCAACCCTGAGGCTTGGCCAGCTCTTTATGAGGCTTTTTGCTGAGCTTTTATAATGGGCATTTCAGCATCTGAGACCAGCCATATCACTTGCCTGATTTTGCATTGTAATGGTACATTTTTCTTGCCTAACCAGGCTCGGCGTGCTAAAG
>JALERH010000070.1 GCA_022764275.1 Blautia sp.
CCAGGCTTCGCCCACTGTTACCAGATCTCCGCCAAAAGCCTCCCTGCTCATTTCTTTGATAAACGGATGCAGCATAGGTCCTTCGCTTGTGATCATTTTATCCGGATCTTTTCCGAACAGATCCACCACATCCAGGCGGAAGCCGCCCACACCGCGGGCAGCCCACCACCGGATCATACGGTAAAGCTCGTCCCTGACCTTCGGATTCTGCCAGTTCAGGTCCGGCTGCTTTCTGGAAAACTGATGAAAATAATACTGTTCGCATTCCGGAACCCATTCCCACGCTGAACCGCCAAAAGCAGCCTTCATTTCATTGGGCGGTGTTCCTTCTTTTCCGTCTCTCCAGATGTAGTAATCATGATATGGATTCTCCCGGCTTTTTTTCGCCTCCTGAAACCAGCGATGCTCATCCGAGGAATGATTCAGCACCATATCCAGAATGATCCGGATATTTTTTTCCGAAGCCTTTTGTATCAGCTCGTCCATATCCTCCAGGCTCCCGAAAATCGGATCAATATCCTGATAGTCGGAAATATCGTATCCGTTGTCATCCTGAGGAGAACAAAATACCGGAGAAAGCCAGATTCCCTCAATTCCCAGTTTTTCCAGATAATCCAGCTTCTCAATGATTCCTCTCAGATCTCCGATTCCGTCCCCGTTACTGTCATAAAAGCTTCTCGGATATATCTGATAAATAACTGATTTTTTCCACCATGGTTCTGTATTTGCCACTGTCATCCCTCACTCTCTGTGTGTTATTTTTTACGTTTCAGCCAGAAAAAGCCATTTCCGGGAACGCCTACTGCCACCGCTGCCATCTCTTTCCCGGTGATCAGATCCTGATATACTCCGTCTGCCTCGTTAATCCAGGCTGTTTTGTCAAATTCACTGAAGTTAAAAAGCCCGATCAGCCTTTCGCCCTCGTATTCTCTTACAACACAGATAATGGACTGCTCATAAGTCTCCAGCGTATAAAAAACGGCATTGGATACGAAAACAGGCTCCTGTGCACGGATTTTTTCCAGCTTCTCCAACCCATGAAAAATCCGCTCGGAAACACTTCCTTTTTCTCTGATCTGGTCCACCAGCTCCCACTTAAATTTTCCTCTGTGGATATAACGGGAATCCGGAGCCTTTTCCGGCACTTCTTTATAGGTATAATCATTGGTCTGTCCCACCTCGTCGCCACTGTAAAGCATGGGGATGCCAGACTGGGTAAACATAAATGCATGGAGCATCAGATCTCTGTCAATCGCATACTGCATCTGCTCCTCATCCTGCTCAAATCCAGCCTTTTCCACACCGCACATGGATGCCGCAGTCCCGCAGAAGCGTGCATCTCCCGTTACCGGATCCGCATTATACAGTTCTCCTCTGCTGTAGCTTCCTTCTGCTTTTCCCGTAAAGAAATCATTGATATACTGCTTATGAGGACGCTCCGCCATTCCCCAGTGATTCAGGGTGTTGTAGTCCAGTCCCCAGCCAATATCATCATGGCAGCGAAGATAATTCAGAAATACATAATCCTTTGGAAGCCCCGCCAGAATATCCATCTGTATTTTCAGAAGTCTCGCATCCCTGGTGGCCAGGGAATTCCACATGGTCGCCATGGTTGTAACATTATAAAGCATATGACATTCCGGCTTTTCTACGGTACCGAAATAAGGCGCTACCTTGGAAGGCTCCATTACCACCTCTCCCAGAAGAAGAATCCCCGGGCATACGATTTCACCGATCATACGCATCATACGCACTATGGTATGTACTCTGGGAAGATTTCTGCAGTCGGTTCCAAGCTCTTTCCAGATATATGGTACCGCATCAATACGGATAACATCAATACCCGCATTGGCAAAGAACAGGAAATTATACATCATCTCATTGAACACTCTCGGATTTCGGTAATTCAAATCCCACTGATACGGATAAAAAGTCGTCATCACGTAATGACCGTTTTCCGGACAGTAGGTAAAGTTTCCCGGAGCTGTAGTGGGAAATACCTGCGGAACTGTTTTTTCAAACATTGCCGGGATTTCATAATTGTGAAAGAAGAAATAGCGGCTCATATATTCCCCATCGCCCTGTTTTGCCCGGACAGCCCATTCATGATCTTCGGATGTGTGGTTCATGACAAAATCCATACATACGCTCATATCTCTTTCATGGCAGGCGTCTGTCACAGCTCTCAGATCCTCCATGGTTCCCAGCTCCGGCTGTACCTGCCTGAAATCTGCTACTGCGTATCCTCCGTCTGAACGCCCTTTCGGCGTTTTCAGAAGAGGCATCAGATGAACGTAATTTACATGACATTCCTTCAGATAATCAAGCTTACTTCGAACTCCCTGCAGATTATCTGCAAAATTGTCCACATACAGCATCATCCCCAGCATGTCATTCTTTTTAAACCAGTCCGGTTTTTCCTCACGTGCACGATCCATTTTTTTCAGAGAATCTTTTCTCTCTCTGTAAAAACGGTACATTTCTTTACACAGTTCGTCAAACATCCATTCATTCTGATAAACTTCCATGTAAAGCCATTTCAGTTCATCAATATGTCTGTCAAACCGGCGCTTATATTCTGCATCCATCGTGTCTTGTTTCTGATTCACAGAAGCCTCTCCGGCATCCGCTCTTAAAACCCATTTACTTTTCTCTTTTTTCTTCATCAATGTCTGCATGAGAGTCCTCCTCACTGCTGTCAGTTTACTTTTTTCTCAACTTCATATAGAAAAAAACGCGGCAGGAATACGGGCATATCCCTGTCGCGTCAAAAGAATCTTTAGCCTTTTACGGCTCCGGATGTAACACCTTCTACAATGTAAC
>JALERH010000074.1 GCA_022764275.1 Blautia sp.
CAAAACTTGGCTATGATGTTACGATTTTCGAAGCATTACATAAAGCCGGCGGCGTTCTTGTATATGGTATTCCGGAATTCCGTCTTCCAAAAGATAAGGTAGTAGCTGCTGAGGTTGAAAATGTAAAATCTCTCGGTGTTAAGATTGAGACAAACGTTATCATCGGCAAATCTGTCACCATCGATGAGCTTCTGACAGAAGAAGGCTTTGAAGCTGTATTTATCGGTTCCGGTGCAGGACTTCCGATGTTTATGGGTATTCCGGGCGAGCAGGCTAACGGTGTGTTCTCCGCAAATGAGTTCCTGACCAGAAATAACCTGATGAAAGCATTCCGTGAGGACTACGATACCCCGATCGCACATGGTAAGAAAGTAGCCGTTGTCGGCGGTGGAAACGTTGCGATGGATGCTGCCAGAACAGCACTCCGTCTCGGCGCAGAGGTACACATTATTTACCGCCGTTCTGAGGCAGAGCTTCCGGCGAGAGCAGAGGAAGTTCACCATGCAAAAGAGGAAGGTGTAAACTTTGATCTCCTGTGCAATCCGGTAGAGATTCTGACCGATGACAAAGACTGGGTAACCGGAATCAAATGTATCCGTATGGAACTTGGCGAGCCGGATGCTTCCGGAAGAAGACGTCCTGTGGAAATTCCGGGTTCTGAGTTTGTAATTGACGTGGATACTGTTATCATGTCCCTGGGAACCAGCCCGAACCCGCTGATTTCTTCCACTACGGTTGGTCTGGATATCAACAGAAGAAAATGTATCATCGCGGATGAGGAATTTGGAAAAACTTCCAAAGAAGGCGTATATGCAGGCGGTGATGCTGTAACAGGTGCAGCTACTGTAATCCTGGCTATGGGTGCAGGTAAAGCAGGCGCACGCGGAATCGACGAGTATATTAAAGCAAAATACGCAGAATAATTCAGAATTGTCAGGCTGCAGGGACACTTTTTGCTCTTGTATTTTCGGCCTGGGTGAATCCGTAAAGATCAGGCGGAACTCTGAGGTTTTTCAGAGTTCCGCCTTTTTGCTTGCGAAGTGGGGAAATCCATGGTAAACTAAGAGTCGTGATAAAGGCAGAAACGTATATATTTTACTTCTGCTGTAGTATAAACGCATATGAAAAGGAATCAGGTACTATGTCAGTGTTACATGCAATCTTGTTGGGAATCGTGCAGGGAATCACAGAATTCCTTCCGGTGAGCAGCTTTGGACATCTGTCGGCCATTGAAAGTGCTCTGGGAATGGAACATTCCACAGCAGTTCTGTTTGAAGTGCTTCTCCATGTGGGCACCCTGGCCGCTCTTTTTGGGGCATTCTGGAAAGACATCCGCCGAATCGGGGAGGAGCTTCTGGGAATGGTGATGGATATTGTGGGAAATCTCAATATTTTTCTGTATAACCGCCGGACCGGTGAGAACCTTCACTATGCAAAGATTGTTTACGGTACATATCGCAAATTTGCCGCAGTCATGGTGGTTTCTTTTATTCCCACAGCGATGATCGGTTATACAACCCGTCGGCTGGTGACAAAAGCTGCAATCTCGCCGCTCCTTCCGGGAACCTGTATTCTGATCACCGGAATTTTTCTTCTGGTAACGGATTTCAGCAGGGTTGGAGGAAGCAAAACACCGAAGGATGTCACCTATGACAATGCCATGTGGATTGGAATCTGCCAGGGGATTGCCGTATTCCCGGGGATCTCCAGGTTTGGGATGACAATATGTGCGGGGCTTCTCTGCGGCTTCAGCAGAAAATTCGCTGTAAAATACTCGTTTCTTGTAAGTATCCCGGCCATTATCGGGGCGCTTTTTATGGAGATTGGGCAGTTTGCCTCACCTGAAATGAGTGTGGGGCTTGGCTTTACCTACATAGCAGGAATGCTTGTGGCAGGTGTGGTGGGATATTTTGCAATCCATATCCTGCTTCCATTGCTGCAGAGAACAAAATTACGATATTTTGCATTTTATTGCTTTCTGGCAGGAGCGGCAGCATTGATCGGAAACTTTGCCTGACAGAGATCAGAGAGGGGAGTTTTTTAATGGCAGCATCGAAAACGACAAAAAAACGGACAACAAATTCCAAAGCGAAAAAGAAAAAAAACGGTTCCGGAGGTTTTCAGAATGAGATCATTCTGCTTGTGATCCTGGCGGCTGCAGTGATTCTTCTTGTAAGTAATTTCGGCCTGGGAGGAATCGTAGGAAGTGCTATCAGCCAGTTTTTCTTTGGCGTGATGGGCCTGATGGCATATGTATTTCCCATCTTCCTTTTCCTGGGAGCAGCCTTTTTATTGTCCAACAGGACAAATCCTCTTGCTTATAAAAAGACGGTTGCAGCAGCG
>JALERH010000079.1 GCA_022764275.1 Blautia sp.
AAGCAAGTTCTTTTTTGGATGTAAAATAGGTGCATTAAACATTAAGAAGTTCTGCAAGTATATGCAGGGCAGGGATAAGTGCACCCAAATTGCAGCCCATGCATGAGAATCATCCTGAAATCAAGCATAAATAGGTTGAAAAATTCGCTCTATTTTGGTTTACTAGCGTAGTGTACAGCAATATATTCAGTTTTCAAGGTCCTATGTCGAAAAAAGGATCTTATTTTTTACCCTTTTGACGTGCTAATCATTATATCGAATCAAGAACAGATAATAATAGTGCATTATTTGTTTCTTTAAATAAGCCACATAATAGACATACGGAGAGTGGTGTGGAATTGTCACATAGAAAATATATATCATAAACGTATGTGTAATGACAATGTATTGACGAATAATTAAAGAAGTGCTATGATATAGAAAAAGCGAGGAGGTATGTTTTATGGATACAAATTTGAATGTTGCTATTGCACCAAAGGATACAACTTTTCAAGTAAGAATAAATTCAGAAATTAAAAGAGCTGTTGAGGATATTTATGCAAAAACCGGAATGACATTGACGGATGCATTTAATACCTTTATTCAACAATCTTTAAATGTCGAAGGACTTCCTTTTATAGTGACAAAAAATAGCAAGGAAGCATTGAAGGAACAGGCAATCGCAATGCTTATGCTTGATTTGAAACGTGCTGAAGAACGAGCTGACGCGGAAGGTTGGATTGATGCAGATGATTTAGAACGTGAATTGGGGGTACTTGATTGAAAAAGATAAAATATACTCCTGATGCAGCGGATAAGTTAAGAGCATTAAAGATAGCGATATCGCAAGAATACGGTTCGGATAGTGCTAAAAAAATAATTAAGAGCATAACCGATGCAATAAGAGGACTTTGTGATTATGAAGAAAAGGGTCCAGAAGTATCGAAAATGTTTGACGTAGTGTCGGATTACCGATACATATTTGTGTCTAAAAATTATGTGTTTTATAGAATTGAAGAGAAATATATTCGAATAATCAATCTTTATCATGAGAAAGAGGATTTTATGTGGCAGTTGTTTGGGGTTGATACCACACCACAGGAAACAATAGATTATTGGAATGAATAGAACAGAAGATTGATTAGAAACCAATCGAAGTTGGTGTAAACGATAAAGCAGCTTACAATATTTGATAAACTGCCCTATCGTTTACATCAATTTCGATTTTTCTATAGTGAACAAAGTTGCGTCACCGGAGTCGATATGTATAGATCAGGCTGCTTACTCCAAGAGTAGTCGCAAAGATATGGATCTTTTTGATCTCGCCTGTTTCGGTGTCTGTTAAAAGTTCCGGCTGATCGCCGACCCAGTCGATATGCCTAAAGGAGCTGGTGAAAGTGAGGTAGTTCCGGATAATTATTCAGAACAGATCAAGAATAATAATCACAGCTTCTATTTCTTTTAGGGACTTATTTCACAGCCCCTTTTATGCAACAAAAATCTGACGAAATGTTAATGGAAAATATACGTAAAATCATTTGAAAATTTTACTAAAATATTGTAAAATAGAAATAAAAAATGAAGTGAGGAATGGGTATGGCTGGGATTAAAGATATTGCAGAAGCTGCAGGCGTTTCGCTGTCTACCGTGTCAAATGTGATCAATGGAAAGCGAAATGTGGGGAAAAAAACAAGGGAAAAGGTTCTTCAGCTTATCGAGGAAATGGATTACGTGCCGAATGAGGCAGGGAAGCTTTTGAAGACGAAAGAGAACCATACAATTCTTTTCGTTTTCAGCGATTTTGACCGAAGTTTTTATCTGGAAGTACTTAAGGGCGTAAACGATTATTTGAAAAATAAAGATTATGATCTTCTTATTTGTACGCAGCGTTCATGCGAAAAATATATGCGGAACAATATGAGCAGTGGCTGTATTGTTCTGGATGCGGCACTGTGCGACGATACAATTCTCCGGTGTGCCAATGAAAATTATCCCATTGTTGCACTTGACAGAACATGCGCATCACCCTATGTAAGAAGCGTAATTGTAGATAATTATCCGGCTATGTGTGAGATGATGCAGGATATTATTGACCGTGGATACCGGCGCTTTGCATTTTTGAGCGGCGTGGAGACCAGTCTGGATAATATGGAGCGCTATCGTGGATTTAGCGATACTATAGAGAAAAACGGACTTCATTTTCATCAGAAAAACTATTTTGTAGGTGATTACCGGGAGGAAAGCGGATATACAGTTGGGAAAATCCTTTCTCTGGCAGAAAACCTTCCGGATGCGTTGATCTGCGCAAATGACAATATGGCCATTGGGGCAATCAAGGCCTTCCGGGAAAATAATATCCGTGTGCCGGAGGATATTGCAGTAACCGGGTTTGACGATATAGAGCGGGCGCAGGAAATTGGTCTTACTACGATTACTGTGCCAGATTACGAAAGAGGCTATCTGGCAGCCTTATATCTGATGGAGGCGCTGAATGGAAAAGATGTTGCCAAAACATTCCAGATTTCCCCAAAAGTGAAGATGCGAAAGACTGTTTTAGTAAAAAAGACAAAAACAAGAAGTAAAATAGTAAAATAAAAGTAAAATCCTGTGTTAAAAATGACTAATCAAGGCGTCAAACACAGGATTTTTTATACTATTTTACGGTGAAAATTACTGAAAATGAGCAAAATGACGGAAAAACGCCAAAACTCAATTGACAAATAGACGTTTTATGCTATCATTTTAGTATAACGATTTACAAAACAAGCGTAGTAAATCAATTAAAGGAGGAAAAAAGAATGAAAGCTAAAAAAGTGATGAGCCTGGCACTGGCTGCAGCAATGATCGCAGGAATGACTGCATCCACAACTGTTAATTGTTACGCAGAGGACGAGAGCGTAGACAAGATTATTATTTTCCAGTCTAAAGTAGAGATCATCGACCAGCTTGAGGAACTGGCTGAGACCTACGAAGATGAGACCGGTATTGAAGTTGAAGTATGGGGAACAACCGGTGATGATTATCTTCAGCAGTTAAAGACGAAGCTGGCTAACGGACAGGGACCGACCGTATATTCACTTCTCCCTGGTGCTGAGTCAGAGACAATGAAGAACTATGAAGCAGATCTTGGCGATTTAAGCTTTGCTGATAAGATCGCAGAAGGTATGGCAGACGTTGTAGATGATAAGACAGTCGGTATTCCATATACCATGGAAGGTTTCGGAATGGTCTACAACAAAGACCTTGTAAATGCAGACGAAGTAACTGATTATGACTCCTTCGTAAAAATGCTCCAGGATCAGAAGGCAAACGGAATCAACGGATTTGGTCTTTCCCAGGAGAGCTATTTCCTGATCGGACACATCTTAAATACACCATTTGCACTTCAGGATGATCCGGAAGGCTTTATTGAGAAATTAAATGCTGGTGAAGTTAAGATGGCCGATACACCAGAGTTCCAGGAATTTGCAAAATTCTATGCAGCAATCCGCGATAACTCTTACAACCCGCTTGAGACAAACTACGATAAAGAGTGCGGTGATTTCGCAACAGGTAAAACAGCAGCAATTCATCAGGGTAACTGGTGCTACAGCATGTTCGCTGATTACGATATAGACTTTGACATGGGACTTGCTCCACTACCAATCTCCGGAAATGATAAGATTGCTGTCAGTGTTCCGGCTGCATGGTATGTAAACTCCCAGGCTTCTGACGCAGAGCAGCAGGCTGGTAAGGATTTCCTTGAGTGGCTGTACACAACTGAGAGCGGACAGGATTATCTGATGAACGAGTTCGGATTCCTTCCGGTTGTTGAAGGCATTGAGAACGAGAATCTTGATCCAATTTCCCAGCTGGTAGCTGATTACGCAGCTGAAGGAAAGACAATTTCCTGGCCAATGAATCTGTGGCCATCTGGAATCGTAGATGTATATCTTGTACCGGTTGCAGAGCAGTTCTTCACATCTGATATGTCCTGCGAGGAATTACTTGCAGCACTTGATGATGCTTGGGCACAGGCGAATGAAGAAAAATAATAAGCCTGGATTTAGCCGGCTCAATGTAATGAAATAGGAATCGCCCGGCAGTGGGAGGCTGATGAAACACATGCTCTTTCATGGCCGGGCGTATTTTTTCTCTTCTGACATTTTCATAGAAAGGAAGAATGTAAAATGAAGAAAAAGAAAAGAAAAGACGCAGGCTGGTACGCTCTTTTTACAGTACCGCTGTTATTTGTATTTGCAACAATTGTACTGATCCCGTTTTTTATTGGTGTTGGTTATTCCTTTTTCTCCTGGGATGGACTTCCGCTGAATCCAAAGATTTTTGTTGGAATGAAAAACTATGTTCATCTGTTCTCTGACAGCAGATTCATGACATCTGCAGGACACACCCTAATATTTACTGTTTTTTCCGTACTTCTGATCAATGTGATCGGTCTTGCATTTGCACTGATCGTTACAACGAAGCTGAAGGTAAGAAACGCAGCAAGAGCCATGCTTTTTATGCCATATCTGATTGGTGGCCTGATCCTTGGATATATCTGGAAGTTTATTCTTGGCGACGGACTTTCCTATGTGGCTGAGGTGCTTGGAAGCAACAGTAAGCTTCTTTCCAACTGGCTTCTGGATTCCACAATGTCAATGGTTGCACTTGTAGTTGTAAGTACCTGGCAGATGGCTGGCTACATTATGATCATCTATATTACTGGTATTATGGCAATTCCGGATGATGTTCTGGAGGCAGCTTCTGTTGACGGTGCAGGCTTCTGGCAGACACTTTTCAAAATCAAATTTCCGTTGCTGATGCCATCCTTCACAATCTGTCTGTTTATGACATTGTCCAACTGCTTCAAAATTTTCGATGTAAACCTGTCTCTGACTGGCGGTGGTCCGAATAATGCCACTGAAATGTTCGCCATGAACATTTATAATGAAATTTTTTCCCAGAGTAATTATGGATATGGACAGGCAAAAGCGATTGTATTCTTGCTTGTGATCGCAGCAATTACTCTTGTACAGGTTTCTGTAACTAAAAAGAGGGAGGTTGAGATGTAATGAAAAAAGGAAAATCTGTTGTTGCAAATGTTCTTGTAATCCTTATGTCAATTTTATGGCTTTTTCCTGTGTATATTGTATTTGTAAACTCTTTCAAAAACAGAGCTGAGCTGTATGAGAACATGCTGGCATGGCCAAAAAGCTTCAGCTTTGAATACTATGAAAAAGCAATGAAGAAAATGAAATTCTTCCATGCTTTTGGAAACTCTCTTTTTGTAACAATTATTTCGATTCTGATTATTGTTGTTCTGGCATCTATGACTGCCTGGATGCTGGTACGTGCAAATAACTTGCTGAGCAAAATCATTTTCAGCACCTTTGTTGCCACTATGCTGATTCCGTTTCAGACCCTTATGATGCCTTTGATGCAGGAGATGGGCTGGATTCGTGATAATTTACATATTCAGATGCTGGATAACAGGCTTGGTCTTGTATATATGTATATTGGCTTTGGCGCAAGTATGGCAGTGTTCCTGTATCACGGTTTTGTAAAATCCATTCCGGTATCCCTGGAAGAGGCTGCTACCATCGATGGCTGCACAAAATTCGGTGTGTTCTGGAAAATCGTTTTCCCAATGCTGAAACCAACCACAATGACTGTTATCATTCTGGATGTAATCTGGATCTGGAATGACTATCTGCTTCCGTCCCTAGTACTTTCCAGCAAGGCAAACAGAACCATTCCGCTGTCTACCTTCTCTTTCTTCGGACAGTTCACAATCCAGTGGAACATGGCAATGGCAGGACTGACACTGACAATTATCCCGGTAGTAATTTTCTACCTGTGCGCACAGAAATATATCATCAAGGGTGTTGCAGCTGGTGCTGTTAAATAAAAGTGCGAAGACAAAACAACATAATATTCTTGCTCTTATCGCTGGGCGGGAATGAAATAATAACTTCGGAGGGAATGGCATGAGCGAGAAATGGATTTACAAAATTGATGATCTAAAGATGGATAACGAGGCCCTCTTGGTAAACGAAACAATTTTCCATAATGCAAATGGATATATTGGAGTGCGTTCCAATTTTGAGGAAGGTTATCCGGAAGGCTATGATACAATCCGTGGTTCCTATATTAATGGCTTTTATGATATTACGGAAATGAAGCAGGCAGAAAAGCTTTTTGGAATGGCGGAAGAGAAGGAGACCATGCTGAATGTGGCGGATGGTCAGACAATCTGCGTATACCTGGATGGAAAAAAATTTTCCATGTTCGATGGAGAGGTTCTTTCAAGCAGCCGCTGGCTGGATATGCAGAATGGTTATACGGCACGTAAGGTTCTGTGGAAAGCACCGAATGGAAAAGAAGTGGATATTGAAATTCGCAGAATGGCTTCTTTTTCCCATCTTCAGGTGTTTGTAATTGATTATCAGGTAACTCCTGTTAACTTTTCCGGTGAAGTCATAATCGAATCGGAACACCAGGGAAATGTAAGAAATTACTGCAATCCAAATGATCCACGGGTGGCTGGCGAAAGCTTCCAGCATTTGATTCCGGATCATGGAGTTGTAGAAAACGGGGCTTCTTATCTTATTACAAATACTGTATCTTCCGGACTGCAGGTATGTACAGGTGTGAAAAACACCATTTCAGCCGGAGAAACAGAGACTGGCGAGATTGTTCTGGAAGGTCATCATGCAGTTCAGAAATTTATAATTCAGGCAAAACAGGGTGAGGCTGTCCGCTTTGTGAAATATATGGTTTTTGCAGACAGCATTCGGTATCAGGATGCTCAGACTTCCGCAAAGGATGAGATGGAAGCAGTATCTTCTGTTCCTCTGGAACAGCTTTATAAAGAACAACGTGAATATCTGGATAAATTCTGGGAAAGCTCTGCGCTGGAAATAGATGGTGATGATGCACTTTGTGCAGCTGTCCGTTATAACGCTTACCAGCTGATTCAGTCTGTTGGAAAAGATCCCTATTGCGATATTGCGGCGAAGGGGCTTAGCGGCGAGGGATACGAAGGTCACTATTTCTGGGACACCGAAATGTACATGCAGCCATTCTTTACGCTGACCAACCCGGAGGTTTCCAAAAACCTTGTAGAGTATCGTTATTCTACACTGGATAAAGCCAGAGAGAACGCACGTATTCTGGGACACAAAAAGGGAGCTGCTTATCCCTGGCGTACAATCCGCGGCAGGGAGTGTTCCGGTTATTTCCCGTCAGGCTCTGCACAGTACCATATCAGCGGAGATATTGCTTATTCTACAGTTGCTTATTATCTGGCAACCGGAGACCTGGATTTTATGGCTGAAAAAGGCGCTGAGATCATTTTCGAAACAGCACGTATGTGGGTGGATCTTGGATGCTGGCACAAGGGAACCTTCCAGATTCACGAAGTTACCGGTCCGGATGAGTACACCTGTCTTGTAAGCAACAATTATTATACAAACCTGAATGCCCAGTACAACTTACATTGGGCAGTAAGACTGTATAAGCTTTTGAAAGAAGCTGGAAAACTGGAGCCTGTGGCGGAGCGTATCGGACTTCAGGAATCTGAAATTGAAGAGTTTGAAAAAGCAGAAAAAGCAATGTATCTGCCATATGATGAGAAATTGGGAATTAATCCTCAGGATGATTCTTTTCTGAACAAAGCGGTGTGGGATTTTGAGAATACACCGAAAGAGGATTATCCACTGCTTCTTCATTATCATCCGATGCATATTTACAGATATCAGGTATGCAAACAGGCGGATACAGTTCTGGCACATTTTATTTTTGAGGATGCACAGGACATGGAGACTATCCGCAAATCCTTTGCATATTACGATAAAATTACCACACATGATTCCTCTCTTTCAACCTGTATTTACAGTATTGTGGCTTCTAAACTTGGATTGGCAGACAAAGCCTACGAGTATTTTGGAGATTCTGCGAAACTGGATCTTTTCAATACACATCAGAATACCAAAGATGGAATTCACACTGCAAACATGGGTGGAAACTACATGGCAATTGTGTATGGCTTCGGCGGTTTCCGGCTGAAGGAGAGCGGAGCATGGTTTGCACCTGCGCTGCCAAAACAGTGGGATGCATATCGCTTTAAGCTGATCTATCTGGGAAGACATATTCAGGTGGTGGTAAACAAAGAAGGTACAACCTTCACTCTGGAAAGTGGTGAGCCGGTACAGATTCATGTATATGGTGAAGAATGCCTGCTGGAGAACAGCCTGCATTTTCCGCTGAAGTAGAGAATAAAAACAGTTTTGTGAAACAGCCCGGCGGGTGTCTGTAAATTGAGGGCAGGGAAGCTTGTCTGTATGTGCGGACGCTCGCCGGGCTGTTTGCACGAGAGTATTTAATGAAAAAACTCTGAACTCTGACAGGAGTAGAAATAGGAGATTACACATATCAAATTTAAATCAGATTTTTTGTGGGGCGCAGCCACCGCCGCGTATCAGGTGGAAGGAGCAGCGCATGCAGATGGACGCGGAGATTCCGTGTGAAATGTTTTATTACGTTCAATGAGCCACTGTGTTTTATTGGGCTGGGCTATTGCGGAACGATTTATGCACCTGGATTGAATTGTTCTTCCCGTGAAGCCTTTGCTGCAGCTCATCATGTTCTTATGGCTCATGGACTTGCGGTAAAGACTTTACGTAAATACGGAAGACAGGAGCTGCAGATTGGTTATGCGCCTACCGGAAGATTTACCTACCCGAAAACCCACAGCAAAGAAGATATTCAGGCTGCAAAGGATATGATGTTTCACGAGATTGCAGTGAAGGAATGGGAATGGAGCGTAACCTGGTGGAGTGATCCTGTATTTCTGGGAAAATATCCAGAGGATGCATTGGAGGCATACAAAGGCATTGTCCCTGATTTTCCGGCAGAGGACATGGAGCTGATCTGTCAGCCGCTGGACTTTGCAGGCCAGAACATCTACGACGGCCGTATGGTGGAAATGGGAAAAGATGGAAAACCTGTATTTTCTCCGGAGCTTCTTGGGTTTGCCCATACCCATATGAAGAGCCCGGTTACTCCGGAAATTCTCTACTGGATGCCTCAGTTTCTGTATGAGAGATATGGAAAGCCGGTGGTGATAACGGAAAATGGAATTTCAAACGGAGATCTGATATCTCTGGATGGAAAGATACATGATGGCTGCCGTATTGCCTACCTGGAGCGTTATCTCCAGAAACTTGGAGAGGCAGCAGAGCTTGTGCCAATTATGGGGTACTTCCACTGGTCTCTTATGGATAACTTTGAGTGGGCATGTGGATATCAGGAGCGCTTCGGACTGGTTTATGTGGATTATCAGACCCAGGAGCGGATTATGAAGGATTCAGGGTGCTGGTATGCAGATGTAATCAGGACGAATGGTGAGTGCTTATTTTAATAGTATGTAATAAACTCTAAGAAAGGATTGGATATAAAAATGAAATACGAAGGAATTATCTTTGATCTTGACGGTGTAATTTGTCATACCGATGAATATCATTATCAGGCTTGGAAAACATTGGCGGATAAGCTTGGAATTTACTTTGACCGTGAAATTAACAATCGTCTCAGAGGGGTAAGCCGTATGGCCAGCTTGGAGATCATTCTGGAGTGTTATGAGGGTGCGCCGCTTACGGACGAGCAAAAAGAGCAGTATGCAACAGAGAAAAATGACGTTTATAAAAAGCTTCTTGGCAATATGTCTGAAAAAGATCTTTCCAAAGAGGTTGCGGACACTCTTAATGCGCTCAGAGCAAAGGGATTAAAGCTTGCGATTGGTTCTTCCAGCAAGAACGCTCCATATATTCTGGAACGAATCGGACTCGGAAATTTCTTTGATGCGGTTTCTGATGGAAATAATATTACTCATTCAAAACCAGATCCTGAAGTTTTTGTAAAAGCTGCAGAATTTCTTGGTTTGCCGGCTGAGAAATGCATGGTAGTAGAGGATGCGGAAGCCGGAATCGATGCTGCAATTGCCGGACATATGGACAGCGCTGCTATTGGTGATGCGGTTGGATGTGGAAAAGCCACCTGTAATTTGACAACATTTGCAGATCTTTTAAAGGAAGTTGAAGAATAAATGGAAAATTCATTTTATAAGTGGAAACAGCTTGGGGCGGGGGTTTTTCATATTCAGGATCTGTTTTCGGATTATATGTATCTTGTTGCAGGTGAAGAAAAAGCGGCACTCATTGATACAGGCATGGGATTTCCGGGGTTGCGCCAGTTGGTGGAAAGACTTACGGATAAGCAGGTTATAGTATTGAATACGCATGGGCATCTGGACCATATTGGTGGGAACGATGAATTTGATTGTATCTATTTACATCCAGATGACCTGACTGTGTATGTGGAACATGGAATGGAGTCCTATCGTTCAGGTGTGATCAGAGCTATGGCACGGGAATTGGGAGTAGAGCTTTCAGAAGAGATTATGCAGGCGCTGGTCTGTGACCGGCTGAAAAGACAGTTGGTATCCGAAAATCCGGAAAAATTGGAAAACAATGCGGCGTGTGTAAAGGTACGGAGAAGACCAGAACTTGTGGCTTTACCTGCACAGATCAATCTGGGAGGCAGGGAACTGGAAGTGCTTCACACCCCGGGACATACGAAAGGCTCTGTCTGTTTCTACGACAGAAAAAATGAAATTTTATTCTCCGGGGATACTGTGTGCAGTATGGGCGTTATGCTGAATTTTCCGGAATCCGTACCGGTAGGGGAATTCATGAAAAGCATTGATTTTCTTCAGGAAAAGACTGGAAAGTGTGAGCGAATCTGTCCGGGGCATCATAAAGTGCCATTGGATGATTCTTATTTTCGAAAATATCTGGATTGCGGAGAGCTGGTGCTTACCCATCCGGAACAGGGAGTAGCGGAAGAGTCCGCGTGTGGAGAGTTTTTCAGGCTTCATTATGAGGATGTAAGCCTGACATATGTAAGGTGACAAAATGTACAGAGAGAATTTTGAAAAATCATTCCCGCAATCTCCCGCAAATTGTGACGCACATCTTGCAGAAAGCCTTTTTCAGACACGCTCTAACAGAAAATAAAGATATCATATGAGGAATAAAAAATGAAGGATTATTATAAAGTAAAAACGTCTCCAAAATGCCGGGAAGCAAGTGTGGTAAAAGGAGAAAAATACAGAATTACCGTATTGACTGAGGGGCTTCTTCGTCTGGAGTATAGTGAAAGTGGAAAATTTGTAGATGAAGCAACCCAGACTGTCTGGAACCGTGATTTCGAAACACCGGAATATCTGGTGAAAGATGAAGACGGACAATTGGAGATTATTACAAGCCGGCTTCACCTGATCTATAACAAGAAGAAATTTTCTTCTCATGGTCTTAGCATTAAGGGGCAGACTCGTCTTGCCTGGTACTATGGGGAGGAAAAAGATAATCTTGGAGGAACCGTCCGGACCTTAGATGAGGTAGACGGAGCCTGCCCATTGGAAAATGGCATTATGTCAAAAAGTGGTTATGCACTTCTTGATGACAGCAAAGCACTCCTGATCGGAGAAGATTCCTGGATCAAAGTAAGGGAAGAGGCTGAGGAGGACCTGTACTTCTTCTGCTATGGGAGAGATTATCGACAGGCACTAAAAGATTACTATCATCTTTGCGGCAGAACGCCTATGATTCCCAGGTTTGCCCTTGGAAACTGGTGGAGCCGCTACTATCCATATTCTGAGAAAACTTATCTGGAGCTGATGGATCGTTTCAAAGAAGAGCAGATTCCATTTACGGTAGGGGTTATCGACATGGACTGGCATGTGACGGAAGTTGATCCTAAATACGGAGATGGATGGACCGGATATACCTGGAACCGTAAGCTTTTCCCGGATCCGGAGCGTTTCCTGAAGGAGCTTCATAAGCGTGGGATGCGTATTACCCTGAATGTACATCCGGCGGATGGTGTACAGGCTTATGAGGATATGTATGAGGAAATGGCAGACGCTATGGGTGTTGACAAAACCAAAAAGCTTCCTGTGAATTTCGACATTTCTGATAAGAAATTTCTGGAGAAATATTTTGAGATCCTTCATCATCCATATGAAAAAATGGGCGTGGATTTCTGGTGGATCGACTGGCAGCAGGGCGGAAATACAAAAGTAGAAGGCCTTGATCCCTTATGGATGCTGAATCATTTCCATTATCTGGACAGCGGACGGACTGGGAAACGCCCTATGGTATTTTCCAGATATGCAGGTCCGGGAAGCCACAGGTATCCGATTGGATTTTCCGGTGACACGATTGTTACCTGGGAGTCACTGCAGTTTCAGCCATATTTCACAGCAACCGCATCCAATATCGGTTATGGCTGGTGGAGCCATGATATCGGAGGACATATGTTTGGTTACCGAGATGATGAGATGGAGGCACGATGGTATCAGCTTGGTGTGTTTTCTCCGATTATGCGTCTGCACAGTACGCAGAATGAATTTCTGGGTAAAGAGCCGTGGAGATTCCCGGCGGAGATCCAACAGGTAATGAATGATTTTCTGCGTCTGCGCCACAGACTGATCCCCTATCTGTATACCATGAACTACAGAAGCTATGCGGAGGGCGAACCATTAGTAGAGCCGCTTTATTATCTGTATTCAGATGCAGAAGAGGCATATAATGTGAAAAATGGTTTCTTTTTCGGTACAGAGCTGCTTGCATTCCCGGTAACCACACCAAGAATACCAAAGCTTCATGTGGCAAAAACAAAGGGCTGGCTTCCGGCGGGGACCTTTATTGACATATTTAATGGTATGATCTATCAGTCTGATAAAGAGCGTAAAGTGGATTTTCACCGCGATATTACTTCTCTCCCGGTACTGGCAAAGGCTGGTGCCATAGTGCCTATGACGGATGAAATTTTGGGCAATGCAGCTTCAAAGAATCCGGGGTCACTGCGAATCAAAGTGTTTGCAGGGGCTGATGGCAGTTTCCGCCTTTATGAAGATGACAATGAAACCTGTGGATATGAGACTGGGCATTGTACAGTTACGCCTATGAAGTTTATCTGGGGCGATAAGCCTGAATTTCAGGTAGGGGCAGTAACAGGTGAACATGAGCTGATTCCTGAGAAGAGAGATCTGACACTGGAATTCTGGGGCATTACCAAAAGCCAGATAAAAGTACTGGAAGGTGTTAAAGAAGTGCCCTGTGAGACCTCCTATGACAATGAGAAAAATGTGCTTATTGTCCAGGTGGAGAGACATGCAGCATCTGAAACTCTCATGGTACAGTTCACAGAGAAGACTATGTTGGGCGAAAATCATGTGGAACAGCGCGTCCTGGATTTCCTGCAGCAGGCTGAGATTTCTTTTACCTTAAAAGAGAAGATTATCGCGTCTGTGCGCCGACAGTCAGATCCTGTTCTTATGGCGGGAGAGCTTTGCTCCAATGACCTGAATCCGGAGCTGGCAGGAGTTCTTATGGAGATACTGACCGCAAAGAAAAATTAATTTTGAAATAAATCTTCCGCTCCAGTATTGATATAATATATTGATAGAATGTAACTGTTCAGAACAGGCCGAATCACTTGCTGATGAGGTCGTAGGAACATGATTCAGGTGTGAGCAAACCCCATCGGCGCAGCCGATTTTCATGGGTTTGCGAATCGTATCTGTGAAGGTACTGAACAGATATGAATTATAAAGGATATTAATGTTAAAGTGGAGTGGAAAATGAAGGGAAGCGA
>JALERH010000088.1 GCA_022764275.1 Blautia sp.
TTTTTTTGTGCTATAGTTAATAGGAAAGTAACGGGCGCATACAGGGTGCCGGTTAAATATATACACCAGGAGGGAATTATGTATAAGATTCTGAGAGCAGAGAAACTTTCTGCAAACGTTTTTCTTATGGACGTTGAAGCCCCGCGTGTTGCAAAACACTGTCTGCCGGGCCAGTTCGTAATCGTAAAGATGGACGAAGTCGGCGAGAGAATTCCGCTTACCATCTGTGATTATGATTCCGAGAAGGGAACTGTAACCATTGTTTTCCAGCCAATCGGTGCATCCACCACGAAAATGGCTGAGTTAAAGGCTGGGGATTATTTCGAGGATTTCGTAGGACCTTTGGGAAAACCATCTGAGCTTGTTGACGAGGACATCGAAGAACTGAAAAAGAAACGCATCGTGTTCGTAGCCGGCGGTGTTGGAACTGCACCTGTTTATCCTCAGGCAAAATGGCTTCATGAGCATGGCGTGACTGCAGACGTTATCGTTGGTGCAAAGACAAAGGATCTCCTGATTCTGGAAGAAGAGATGAGCAAGGTTTCCAACCTGTATGTGACCACAGATGATGGTTCTTACATAAGAAAAGGCATGGGTACTGACGTACTGCGCGACCTGGTTCAGAATCAGGGCAAACAGTATGATGTTTGTATTGCGATCGGACCTATGATCATGATGAAGTTTGTATGTCTTCTGACAAAAGAACTGAACATCCCGACCATCGTCAGCATGAACCCGATCATGGTAGATGGAACCGGTATGTGCGGTGCCTGTCGTCTGATGGTTGGAGGAGAAGTGAAATTTGCATGTGTGGACGGTCCTGAATTTGACGGCCACAAAGTGGATTTTGACCTTGCCATGAAGAGACAGCAGATGTACAAAACAGAAGAGGGACGTGCACTCCTGAAGCTTCAGGAAGGCGATACCCATCATGGCGGATGTGGACATTGCGGAGGTGACAAATAATGGCAGATATCGACGTTTTAAAGAAAGTACCTGTTAGAGAGCAGGATCCAAAGGTTCGTGCGACGAACTTCGAGGAGGTTTGCCTCGGATATAATAAAGAAGAAGCGATGAACGAAGCATCCCGCTGCCTGAACTGCAAAAAGGCAAAATGTGTGGAGGGATGTCCGGTTTCCATCAACATTCCTGCATTCGTGCATGAAGTAAAAGAAGGAAACTTTGAAAAAGCATATCAGATCATCAGTGAGTCCAGTGCACTTCCGGCAGTATGCGGACGTGTCTGCCCACAGGAGAACCAGTGTGAGGGTGTCTGCATCCGCGGTAAGAAGGGTGAGGCAGTTTCCATCGGTAAACTGGAGCGTTTTGTAGCAGACTGGGCTAAGGAAAACGGAATCAAACCGACTCCTGCAGCACAGAAAAACGGTCATAAGGTAGCTGTGATCGGTTCCGGTCCTTCCGGTCTTACCTGCGCAGGCGACCTGGCAAAACTTGGCTATGATGTTACGATTTTCGAAGCATTACATAAAGCCGGCGGCGTTCTTGTATATGGTATTCCGGAATTCCGTCTTCCAAAAGATAAAGTCGTAGCTGCTGAGGTGGAAAATGTAAAATCCCTCGGCGTTAAGATTGAGACAAACGTGATCATCGGCAAATCCGTTACCATCGACGAGCTTCTGACCGAAGAAGGCTTTGAGGCTGTATTTATCGGCTCCGGTGCAGGCCTTCCGATGTTTATGGGTATTCCGGGCGAGCAGGCAAACGGCGTGTTCTCCGCAAATGAGTTCCTGACCAGAAACAACCTGATGAAAGCATTCCGCGAGGATTACGATACCCCGATCGCACATGGTAAGAAAGTAGCCGTTGTCGGCGGCGGAAACGTTGCGATGGATGCTGCCAGAACAGCACTTCGTCTTGGTGCAGAGGTACATATCATTTACCGTCGTTCCGAGGCCGAGCTTCCGGCGAGAGCAGAAGAAGTTCATCATGCAAAAGAGGAAGGTGTAAACTTTGACCTTCTGTGCAATCCGGTAGAGATTCTTACCGATGACAAAGACTGGGTAACCGGAATCAAATGTATCCGTATGGAGCTTGGCGAGCCGGATGCTTCCGGAAGAAGACGCCCTGTAGAGATTCCTGGTTCTGAGTTCGTGATCGACGTGGATACTGTTATCATGTCCCTGGGAACCAGCCCGAACCCGCTGATTTCTTCCACTACGGTTGGTCTGGACATCAACAGAAGAAAATGTATCATCGCTGACGAGGACTTCGGTAAGACTTCCAAAGAAGGTGTATATGCAGGTGGTGATGCCGTAACAGGCGCAGCTACCGTAATCCTGGCTATGGGCGCAGGAAAAGCAGGCGCACGCGGAATCGACGAGTACATTAAAGCAAAATACGCAGAATAATTTATAATTGCCGGGCAGCAGGGACGCTCTATGGTTTTGCGTTTCCGGTCTGGGTAAATCCGTAAAAAAACAGGCGGGACTCTGAGGTTTTCAGAGTTCCGCCTTTTTGCTTGCGAAGTGGGGAAATCCATGGTAAACTAAGAATCGTGATAAGAGCAGAACCGTATATATAACTTCTGCTGCAGTATAAACACATATGAAAAGGAATCAGGTACTATGTCAGTGTTACATGCAATCTTGTTGGGAATCGTGCAGGGAATCACAGAGTTCCTCCCGGTGAGCAGCTTTGGCCATCTGTCGGCCATTGAAACTGCCCTGGGAATGGAGCATTCCACAGCAGTTCTGTTTGAAGTGCTGCTCCACGTGGGCACTCTGGCTGCTCTTTTTGCGGCATTCTGGAAGGACATTCGCCGAATCGGGGAGGAGCTTCTTGGGATGGTGATGGATATTGTGGGAAATCTCAATATCTTTCTGTATAATCGCCGAACCGGGGAGAACTTTCATTATGCAAAGATTGTTTACGGTACATACCGCAAATTTGCCGCAGTCATAGTGGTTTCTTTTATCCCGACTGCCCTGATTGGCTATACAACCCGCCGTTTGGTCACAAAAGCAGCAGTTTCGCCGCTGCTTCCGGGAGCGTGCATCCTGATCACCGGAATTTTTCTTCTGGTAACGGATTTCAGTAATGTTGGCGGAAGCAAAACACCAAAGGATGTCACCTATGACAATGCCATGTGGATCGGAATCTGCCAGGGGATTGCTGTATTTCCGGGAATTTCCAGGTTTGGAATGACCATATGCGCGGGACTTCTCTGCGGTTTCAGCAGAAAATTTGCCATAAAATACTCGTTTATCGTAAGTATCCCGGCTATCATCGGGGCACTTTTTATGGAGATTGGGCAGTTTGCCTCGCCGCAGATGAGCGTGGGGCTTGGATTTACTTATATAGCAGGAATGCTTGTGGCAGGTGTGACAGGATATTTTGCAATTCATATCCTGCTTCCGTTGCTGCAGAAAACAAAATTACGTTATTTTGCATTTTATTGCTTTCTGGCAGGGTCCGCAGCATTGATCGGAAACTTTGCCTGAGAGAGATCAGAGAGGGGCGTTTTTTTATGGCAGCATCGAAAACGACAAAAAAAAGGACAACAAATTCTAAAACGACGAAGAAGAAATCCGGTTCCGGAGGTTTTCAGAATGAAATCATTCTTCTCGTGATCCTGGCAGCCGCTGTGATTTTGCTTGTGAGCAATTTCGGCCTGGGAGGAATCGTGGGAAGCGCCATCAGCCAGTTTTTCTTTGGGATTATGGGCGTAATGGCATATGTTTTCCCTGTATTCCTTTTTCTGGGAGCGGCATTTCTTTTGTCAAACAGGACAAACCCTCTTGCTTATAAAAAGACGGTTGCAGCAGCGGTATTCTTTCTGGTGCTGTGTGGTTTTGTGCAGCTTCTGACAGAAGGCTATGTAAGCAGCAATACGCTGATGGATTACTACAGGCTGTGCTCGGATTACCATACAGGCGGCGGAATAATAGGCGGTGCTCTGTGCATTTCCACCACCTCGGCATTCGGAACAGTGGGAGCCTATGTTATCATTGTGCTGGTACTTCTTGTATGCCTGATCATCATTACGCAGAAATCATTTTTCGGATTTTTAAATCGCATTATGGATGGTATTATTTCCCTGGTAAAGGGCGGACAGAAGCGTTTTGAGGACGGACGACCGGAGAGAGAGCTGAAAAAGGAACTGAAAAGCCAGCAGCGCCAGAAGGCGGCAGAAGAGCGCCGTGCAGAGCGTATGAAAAAGCTGGAGGAGGCACTGGCCGCGGAAGAGCTGGAGGAAGAAGAGGGAAGAAAAGTTACCACGCCCGTAAAAAAAAAGAAGAGAGCTTCCAGGAGTGAAAAAGATGGTTTCCTGGAGGGAACAGAGCTTGCAGCAGGAGAAACAAAAAGACACAAAAATAAGGAGAATACAGAAGGAGACACCCTGACAGTAGATAACCGTGATGCAGGGGAAGAAATGCAGCTTTCCTTTTCGATTCATCGTGAGGAGCCGCCTGCTCCGATGATGGAGAATCCATCGGCATCCAGGATGAGGGAAGCTCAGGGAAATTCCGAAGAGATGACGGAAACAGGAGCGACAGATATGCCCCCTTTTTCCCAGGAGAAGGCGGCCCGTCAGCCTTCCGGAAATCCGAAATCCTCAAAGCAGGAAATTGAGAGCGGGATTGTCAATATTCAGCATGAAATCAATCAGCAAGAAACAACGGTTAAAAAGGAGTATCATTTTCCCCCATTGAAGCTTCTGAAGCGTGGCAGTGGGAAAGCCCAGGGAGATTCGGATGCTTACCTGAGAAAAACGGCACAGAAGCTTCAGGAAATTCTGTACAATTTCGGGGTGAATGCGACGGTCACGAATGTAAGCTGCGGACCGACCGTCACCCGGTATGAGCTTCAGCCGGAAATGGGTGTGAAGGTAAGCAAGATTGTGGGTCTTTCCGATGATATCAAGCTGAATCTGGCGGCAGCGGATATCCGTATCGAAGCGCCGATTCCGGGAAAAGCGGCTGTCGGCATTGAGGTTCCAAATAAGGAAAACAGTCCGGTCATGCTCCGGGATCTGATCCAGTCTTCGGAATTCCAGAATGCAAAGTCGAAGCTTTCCTTTGCAGCAGGTAAGGATATCGCGGGAAAAACGGTGGTCGCGGACATCGCGAAGATGCCTCACCTTCTGATTGCCGGGGCCACCGGTTCCGGAAAGTCGGTTTGTATTAATACATTGATCATCAGTATTCTATACAAGGCAACGCCGGATGAGGTGAAGCTGATCATGATCGACCCGAAGGTGGTGGAATTAAGCGTCTATAACGGAATTCCTCATCTGTTTATTCCGGTAGTGACTGACCCGAAGAAGGCAGCAGGTGCCCTGAACTGGGCTGTTTCGGAGATGAGCACCAGATACAATACCTTCGCTGAGTATGGAGTACGTAATCTGGAGGAATACAATAAGAAAGTGGAAAATATGCGGATCCCCGAGGGTGAGGAACGTCCGGAAAAAATGCCGCAGATCGTAATCATTGTGGACGAGCTTGCAGACCTGATGATGGTGGCCCCCGGAGAGGTGGAGGATGCCATCTGCCGTCTGGCACAGCTTGCAAGGGCAGCGGGAATCCATCTTGTCATTGCCACACAGAGGCCGTCTGTCAATGTCATTACCGGTCTGATCAAGGCAAACATGCCGTCACGTATTGCATTTGCCGTATCGTCCGGTGTGGATTCCAGGACGATTCTGGATATGAATGGTGCCGAAAAACTGCTTGGAAAGGGTGACATGCTGTTTTATCCTCAGGGCTATCAGAAACCGGCCCGACTGCAGGGCGCCTTCGTTTCCGACGAGGAAGTCAGCAGCATCGTAGAATTTCTTGCCAATAAAAATCCGGCTGCGGAGTATAATTCTCAGATCGAGCAGCAGGTGAATACCGCTTCTCTTTCCGGAGGGGCGATGGGCGGCGGAGAAGACCGAGACGTGTACTTTGAGGAAGCCGGCAGATTTATCATAGAGAAAGAGCGTGCTTCCATCGGAATGCTCCAGCGTATGTTTAAAATCGGCTTTAACCGGGCTGCCCGTATCATGGATCAGCTCTGTGACGCAGGTGTGGTCGGTCCAGAGGAAGGTACCAAGCCAAGAAAAGTACTGATGACGATGGAGGAATTCCAGACATACATGGAAGAAAATGCATGAGAAAAGAAAATAAGGAAAAAGCTGAAATAAAGGAGGAAAAATAAATGGTAAAACACATGGTATTATGGTCATTTAAGGAGGAACTTTCTCCGGAGGAGAGAAAAGCGGCAGCAGCAAAAATCAAGGAAGGGCTGCAGGGATTGGTAGGTGTGGTACCGGGACTTCTCAGCGCAACTGTTGTTACCGAGCCGCTGGAATCCAGTACTCATGATTTGTGTCTCATCACAGAGCTTGATACCCCGGAATCTTTAAAGGCCTATGCGGTAAATCCGGATCATCTCAAGGTTGCCACTTTTGTAAGAAGCGTTACCTGCAACCGTGCAGCAATGGATTTCGTGATGGAGTAATCCGACCGTTATGGAAATCCGAATTTTGTCTGTGGGAAAAATAAAAGAAAAATATTTATGTGACGGCATTGCGGAGTATGCTAAGCGTCTTGGACGTTACTGCAAGCTCAGCTTTGTCCAGGTCACAGATGAAAAGACACCGGATAAAGCCTCAGATGCCCTCAACCGCCAGATTAAACAGGTGGAGGGCGAGAGGCTTTTTAAGCATATCCGGGGGCAGGATTATGTCATTGCACTTGCTATTGACGGAAAGATGCTGGACTCTGTAGAACTGTCCGGCCATCTGGAACGCCTTGGAGTGGAGGGGAAAAGCTGCATTGATTTTGTCATTGGCGGCTCCCTTGGCTTAAGCGAGCAGGTACTTGCCAGAGCGGACTATAAGCTCAGTTTTTCCAGGATGACATTTCCACACCAGCTCATGCAGATGATTTTGCTGGAACAGATATACCGGGCGTACCGGATCATGAATAATGAGCCGTATCATAAGTAAGAGAGAATATTTATGTCATAAAGTCACATTTATATTTTGGTAGACATGCGTCACTCTTCAGTCACTGGAATATTGTATGTTTAGTACAAGAATAATCTGCGGATTCCGGGATTGGGCCTATACACTGTAACATGAATGTCTATGCCCAATTTTAGGAAATAACAGCAGAAAAAGCCTCGATTTCAACTGTTTTTGTACCTGACGCGGTATGATTTGTTTCCCGGACCCAGAAACTATGGTTTTTCTGGGCCTGGGAAGCTTCCATTTTCACTATAGTGAAAATACATGCGAAATTCACGCGATTGTCTTAGAAATTCCAGGAAAATTGGGCATGGAGAGGCAGTTTTTGATGCATAGACCCAGAGCAGGTGTTAAAATTTTTTTCGTTGGGCACATACAAATTTTATTTTCGTCCAGTGCCCAATTCCCTCTGAAATCCAGGGGAAATCTTGATTTTCCATCACTTAGTTTCCCAAGAAGAGTAAAAAATTGTCATTGACGAATACCCCTGCACACGTTATCCTATATCTATGAAGCCAACAAAACAATTCTAGAACACAGCAAAGGAGGTTTTTACAATTTACAAACAAATGTTATCGGAATACGAACGGCTGGGAGAAAAAATTGCGCTGCTGCAGTCGCAGCTTCAGGACCTGCCGGAGGGAAAGTTGATTTGTTCCAATAATCAGGGCTACAAAAAATGGTATCAAAGCGACGGACATACCAAAACCTACATCCCTCGAAAAGAACGCTTCTTCGCGGAACAGCTTGCCGCAAAGAAATTTCTGTTACTTCAGATTGAAGATCTTATGGCTGAGAGGAAAGCTATTCGGTATTATCTCGAATATCATTGTGCACATCCGGAAAAAGCATCTCAGCTTCTATCAGAAGATTCAAGATACAAAGAACTTCTGACATCCTTTTTTAAACCTTGTTCCGAGAATCTGACAGACTGGATGAATTCTTCATACCAGAAAAATCCCAATTACCCCGAACAACTAATTCACAAAAGTATTTCCGGAAATCTTGTTCGTTCAAAATCCGAAGCTTTTATCGATATGGTATTGCATACCAATAAGATTCCTTTTCGATACGAATGCGCTTTGCAGTTAGGTGAAATTACGATTTTTCCGGATTTTACCATACGTCATCCGGTGACGGGGGAAACCTTTTACTGGGAGCACTTTGGATTAATGGATCAAGCCTCTTATATACAAAAGACATTCTCAAAATTGGA
>JALERH010000096.1 GCA_022764275.1 Blautia sp.
GGTGAAGGCGATAAAAGAATATCGCAGAAAACACCCGCCCGTTGGCGCACTGTGTGAATCTCACATGGTACGCTGGCGGGCTCTTTTTTTGTCCATATATGAGGTTGAAAAGGCACTCCATAGATTGATATGTATCCGCCCTGACCAACCACAGACAGCACCCGGGACGAACCTGGGCGCCGCTGCTGGCTTATGCGGGGCAGTTTATTGTTTGTTACATACGTTCAGTTGTGGATGCTGAATATCTCGCAGGAAGAAAACTCCGAAGCGAGTGAATCGGCCGGAGGCTTGTGGATTGAGACACCTTGCGTTCTGTGTGGAGAGCGTGGAGCAGACAGTGAAAGAGCTGGCAGAGATCGGTATTGAATGTGAGCCGGTTCGTGTAGATGATTATACCGGTAAGAAAATGACTTTCTTCCATGACCCGGACGGACTGCCTCTGGAGCTGCATGAATAAACATAAGACAGAAAAAGAAAGTTGTTTTTCAAAAAATACATCATTCTTTTGATTTTTACGCTTTAATGTGGTATAGTTAGAAAAAATATAATTGCGGTCATTTGAAAGAAACACTTTTGATGGCCGTAAGATTATCTGGAGGAAAATATGGTCATTAAATGGAATGTGACACTTCCGGAACTGACAGGCCGACAGGAACGTACTGCCTACCTCTACCTTCCGGAATCTTATAATTATGAACCTGATAAACGCTATCCTGTTCTTTATATGTTCGACGGGCATAATGTGTTTTTTGACTCAGATGCCACCTATGGCAAATGCTGGGGTATGAAAGAATATATGGATTATACCAATACACAGCTGATCATTGCAGCTGTGGAATGTAATCACAGCCCGGATAACGGGAGACTGAAGGAATACTCTCCATACTCTTTTGTGGATCCCAAGCTTGGAGCCATTGAAGGATTGGGTAAAAAAACCATGGACTGGATGGTACATACTTTTAAAAACGACATTGACAGGCGTTTCCGTACACTGGCCGACAGGGAGCATACTTTTATCGCTGGAAGTTCCATGGGCGGTCTGATGAGCCTGTATGCAGTTCTGGAGTACAATCAATATTTTTCACGTGCAGCTGCTTTATCGCCCTCAATCTGGTTTGGTGTAGATAAGCTGAAAGCTATGATTGAACATGCGGCTCTGCGGCCGGATACGATTGTTTATATGGATTATGGATCCAGAGAACTCCATCACCATGCTAACATGGAGCATCAGTTTGCCATGGTTACTTCTTTGCTTCTGGAGAGAAGAATTATGCTGGAAAGCCGGATCGTTCCAGGCGGAAATCATTGTGAGGCAAGCTGGGAAAAACAGATTCCATTTTTTATGAACACGCTGATGTATCAGCCTTAATAAAATCGAGGGGAACTGATTATGGAAACACAGTATTTTAAACAGTACAGCCCGGCCCTGGGGCGTGATATGGAGTGTAAGGTCTACGGACATGCCGGAAGACCGGTTCTTTTTATTCCCTGTCAGGACGGACGGTTTTTTGATTTCGAGAATTTTTCCATGACAGATACATGGGCTCCGTGGATTGACGCAGGAGAGGTGATGGTATTTTCCATTGATACCATAGATAAAGAAACCTGGTCTGATAAAAGCAGAGATCCCCGTTGGAGAATCTGCCGTCACGAACAGTGGATAAAGTACATCACCGATGAGATGGTACCATTTATGCGCAGCATGGTGAACCAAAGAAACGGATGGACCGGTTATCCGGATGTGATCGCTTTTGGATGCAGCCTGGGCGCCACCCATGCTGCCAATCTTTATTTCCGCAGACCGGATTTGTTTGACGGACTGCTGGCACTCAGCGGCATCTATACTGCAGAGTACGGATTTGACTCCTATATGGACGATTTGGTTTATGCAAATTCACCGGTGCATTATCTTCCGAATATGCCGGCCGATCACCCATATATTGCAGAATATAATCAGAAAAAGGCGATTATCTGTGTAGGACAGGGCCCATGGGAGCTTCCGGATTCTACAAGACAGCTGCAGGGTATTTTACAGAGCAAAGGTATCAATGCCTGGGTGGATTTCTGGGGTTACGACTGCAGCCATGACTGGTGCTGGTGGCATAAACAGGTAAAATATTTTGTTCCATATTTACTGGGATAGAAATAGAGATTCACACAAAAGAGAGAGGTATTTTCATGCAGAATTTTGTTTTTATTTCACCAAATTTTCCGTCCAATTACTGGCAATTTTGCAGGGAATTAAAAAAGAACGGCCTGAATGTTCTGGGTATTGGCGATCAGCCATACGATGAATTGACGGATGAATTAAAGGACAGCCTGAATGAGTATTACAAGGTGAGCAACCTGGAAAACAGTGAGGAAGTGTACCGCGCGGTAGCATTTTTCATCCATAAATATGGAAGAATCGACTGGCTGGAATCCAATAATGAATACTGGCTGGAGCGGGATGCAAAGCTGCGTACGGACTTTAATATCACCAGCGGTTTTCAGGAAAAAGACATCCCGCGCATTAAGTTTAAATCCAGGATGAAAGAATATTATGCACAGACCGGAATTCCCACAGCCCGTTACCACATGGTGGACACTCTGGAAAACTGTCTGGCATTTGCAGAAAAAGTAAATTATCCGGTTGTTGCCAAACCGGATAACGGTGTTGGCGCTTCTCACACCTTTAAAATTGAAAACGGGGATCAGATGAAGCAGTTTTTTGAAGTGAAATGGCCGGACACCGTCTATATTATGGAAGAATATGTAAATGGAGAGGTCAACTCCTATGATGCCATCATAGATTCTCACGGTGAGCCTATGTTCGAGACAGGAAACGTTACTCCGATGTCCATCATGGATATTGTGAATAATTCCGACAATTCTATTTTCTATATCCTGAAGAATCTGCCGGAAGATACCCGGGCTGTAGGACGTGCCACGGTCAAAAGCTTCGGAGTAAAGAGCCGTTTCGTTCACTTTGAATTCTTCCGCCTTTTAAAAGATCAGGAAGGTCTTGGAAAGAAAGGAGATCTGGTGGCACTGGAAGTGAATATGAGACCAAGCGGCGGTGTAACCCCCGACATGATCGACTTTGCCCACAGCACGGATGTATATAAGATTTGGGCAGATATGATTGCATTTGACCGCTCCACTATGCCGATTGGCGAACATGCATACTGTGCTTTCGCAGGAAGAAGGGACGGAAAAGAATTTATTATGGGACATGAAGATATTATGTCCAAATACGGAGCAAACATTAAGATGGTAGAAAGAATACCGGATGTATTGTCCGGAGCTATGGGAAATCAGATGTATGTAGCTGTATTCAATTCACAAAAAGAGATGAATGCATTCTATGAGGACATACTCAAGTGTAACGAATAAGTCCTCAGAACACCGGGGGCAGGCAAGCGAAACAATAACGAGGGCACAGAAAATGATTGCATTAAATGATTATCTGTACTCCGGAGATACTGTGCTGAGAATCCTTCAGAAGTATATTGAAGATCTGCGCAGGGAAGCAAAGGAAACACACAATGAAATAGATCTTGTTCACAGCAATTTTCTGATTCAGATACTGGAATTGCTGGAGCATAACGATTTCCTTACTGCACAGTCACAGAAAATCCGGGAGTTTTATAAATATATGGCCAGAGAATATCCTTTTCTGGCTTTTACCTTTAAGGGACGGATCAAATCCCTGATCCGTGCGGAAGAAAAGTTTAACGGTTATATCGTAGAATATATTTACGATTATTATATGAAAAACGGACAATATCCGCCGGTTGCGGAACTGAAAAGCCGTCTTGGCTGCTTCAGGGATTTTATTGCCTACAGGATTGTGATTTCCATGCCCAGGTGTCATCTTAAGAAAGAGGATGACAGAGAGACGGAAGAATTGAAGTATCTGTACCAGATTGCCAATGTTCTTCCGCTTTTTCTGGAGGAACGGGGATTTACGGCCGAATCAGCCCATGGAGTGAAGGAGAGCACTTCCCCTCTTCTGGAGGAATCCGTCAGGCCTTATTACAGGGATTATATCTGTAATGTCAGTGAATATGGGTATCAGTCTCTTCATATCACTTTTTATGACAACAGTTCCAGGTCCTATATGGAAGTGCAGCTTCGTACCAAAACCATGGATGACATCGCGGAAATCGGCCAGGCAAATCATCTTGGATATGAGAAACGTCAGCAGGATGAACGGATAAGAAGAGATGCAGTTCCCCTGGGAGAGTGTGTCTATTTTGATGAAGCCTATGAACGTGGGATGCGTCTTCTGAAGCTTGACCTGCCAAAGCTGGATGTGAACATGTTTTCAGCAGCCAGCAACACCCTGATCAATGATGGATGCGGACTTTACAGGGGACGGCTGATTCTGCCATATGAACATCTGTCCAGATTCCAGAATGATCTGATCGACTGATCCAAATGGAAGAGTGAATGTGGTGATGAGGAGAAAACGGAAGAGAGTACAAATAAAGTTATAATAAACAAACTGATGAAAGGAGAGATACCATGGCGGTATTTCGTACATTTAAAGCACTTCGGCCAACACCGGAGAAAGCAGCGCGTGTTGCTGCACTGCCATATGACGTGGTAAACAGAGAGGAAGCAAAAAGCATCGGAGATGCAAACGCAGATTCGTTTCTTCATGTGGACAGGGCAGAGATGGATCTCCCGGCGGATACAGACCTGTATGATTGCTGTGTCTATGAGAAGGCCAGGGAAAACCTGGACCGTATGGCTGAAAACGGCACTTTGATCCAGGATGAGAAAAAGTGCTATTATATTTATGAACTTGTGAGAAAGGGGAAAACGCAGACCGGAATCGTTGGCTGCGCGTCCATTGACGATTATTTAAACGGCGTGGTGAAAAAACATGAACTGACCCGTGAGGATAAGGAGATTGACAGAATCCACCATGTGGATGTATGTGATGCCAATACGGGTCCCATTTATCTGGCATGCCGCTATCCGAAGCGTCTTATGGACGTAATGGAGCAGTGGAAGGCTTCTCACGATGCAGTCTATGATTTTACAGAAGAGGATGGTATCACACACAGAGTCTGGGTGATCGACGGAGACGATGCTATTGCTGCAATCGGAGAGGAATTTGAGAACATTTCCTCCATCTATATCGCAGACGGGCATCACAGGGCTGCATCCGCTGTCAAGGTAGGCTTAAAGCGCAGACAGGAACATCCGGGATATACAGGCGAGGAAGAATTCAACTATTTTCTGTCTGTTGTTTTTCCATATGATCAGCTGACCATTCTTCCTTACAACCGTGTAGTACGGGATCTGAACGGGCTGACGGAACGGGCATTTCTAGGAAGCCTGAAGTTTTATTTTGAGCTGATGGCCCTTCCGGGATTTCCATGCAAACCGGTGGAAAAGCACTGCATCGGTATGTATCTGGACGGGTGCTGGTATCATCTTAAGGCGTGGCCGGATATTTATGAGAAAAAGGACATTGTGGGACAGCTTGACGTGGAAATTCTTCAGGAAAAAGTACTTTCTCCGGTGCTCGGAATAAAAGACCCGCGGACGGATCAGAGAATCCGTTTCGTAGGCGGCAGCCATAAGCTTGGCGAGCTGGAAGAGATGGCGAAAGAGACAAATGGCGTGGCATTTGCCATGTTCCCTACATCCATGGAAGATTTGATGACCATAGCGGACGAGGGGAAACTGATGCCGCCGAAATCTACCTGGTTTGAACCAAAGCTTCGAAGCGGGCTTTTCATACATAAGCTTTCAGAGTAAAAAAGAAAACAGGCAGCAGAGCGGCACTGTGATCCGTCTTGCTGCCTGATGCTTTATACTTCTGCGATGCGTCCGGTCTCCTTGTCGTAACGGCAATATTTTCCATGTTCAGAGATGAACGGCTGATAGGTGTTGGTTTTGCCATCCTTCAGATAAACGATTCCTGTGGCAATCATTTGTACCAGAGAAAAGCGTTCGCTCAGAGAGGAAATCCATTCATACGTTTTGTTGTTGGAAGAATCGGCCATGATCAGATTGTAGCCGCCTTCACAGGGATTGAGGGAAAAATAGACTTTTTCCTGTCTGCCAGGGGCAGCAAAAACCTGGCTTTCGATATAGGATGAAAAATTTTTCTTAACAAAATCATGGAAAGAAGCAGTGGTATATGTAACCCCGGATACCTCATCTGTAATCTTGTCTCCACGGTCAAGCCGTGTCTTAATAACGGACAGAACCTCTACGGTCCAGTTGATAAAAGAGATACTGCTGTAACTCATGCTTTCCAGAAGCTGGTCAATCAGTTTTTTAGAGAGAACATCAGAACGAACCGCTTCCTCGTATAATTCCTGATTCATAATATCCTTCCTTTCTTACTTAGAGAATGATTTGTCAAAATCCATTGTCTATATTATAAAACGATTGTGAAAGAAATACAATGGGAATTCGGGGGAGTTTTATCTTTATTATGAAAAGTTCACATAATATTTACAATATTGTATTAATTTTCATGTATAATTATATGACAAATATAAAGGACGGGAGAAGTATAAATATGAGATATCCTCATTCAAAAACCTCTCAGGAATACGCACCGGTATATTATTCCAATGCACTGAAGTGGTGCCATATTGTGATCATTCTCTACTTTGTGTTTTATATTTTCAGCTGTGTATTTCTGAATCGTTTCAGCGAAGCTCGTTTTGCGATTCCCTGGCTGGCTGCCGCCTGTATTTCGATGTATCATATAAATCATACAAATATGCGTTGGATCCTGCTTTTTTACAGTATGATCATTGTAGGCTGGATGTGTCAGTTTATTTATTTTTATGGATGGAGCTGCGGTGGAATCAATTTTATCATGCCGCTTATGGTGATTTCCTTTTTCTCCATTTATGACACGGTGGCAAATAAGATTTTTTTTACGCTGTTTTTATTTGGAGTACGAGTCGGACTTTTTTATTACTGCCAGGTATCGGATACGCATTTTCCGGTGTCACATCAGTTCAGTGTTGTTTTTCAGGTTGTGAACACAGCGGTTGTCTTTTTGAATATGGCAATTGTCTGCCTGACGTTCAGCGAGAACATCCAGAAAGCAGAAAAGCAGCTTATGGTTTACAATCAGGAATTGAAAAAGCAGGCGGTTACCGATCCTCTTACAGGGCTTTATAACCGTCGCTATCTGCTGGATATGATAGAAAATTATATGAGATCAAATCCTTCCACGATTTTTTCCGTCGCAATTGGCGATATTGATCTTTTCAAAAACGTCAACGATACCTATGGGCATAACTGTGGAGATCAGGTTTTAAAATCTCTGTCAGCACTGTTCCGGGAAAAGCTGGACGGGATGGGAAGTCTTTGCCGCTGGGGTGGGGAAGAATTTCTGTTCTTTCTGCCGGGAATGAATGTGGATGCTGCCAGTCAGTTTATAACGGATATTAATATTGCCATTGTCGGACATGCTGTTGAATATAAAGGAGAAACCCACCATGTCACCATGACGTTTGGAGTGGAGGAATATGATTTCTGTTCCAATCTGTCGGAACTGATCAAGAGGGCGGACGATAAGCTCTATTATGGAAAAACACATGGCAGAAATCAGGTTATTTTTTAGAAATCAGGAGTGGTTATGGAAATTCAGGAGGAATTTATATCCGGTTTTTGCCGGACATGCAACGGGACACAAACCGTGTGCTGCGAATATGAAGAACAGGAAGGAAAGAAGAATCTGACCTTTATGGACTGTGCGCATGAGTCCTGTATTCATCACGGGGCGTGCGAGATATATAAAGAAGCGCACAGACTGGAAAATGAATAAATGGGGAATAAATACGAATGGGCGGCATCTGCCGTCCATTTTTTTTGCTGTATTGTATTATTTACAGTACAATACAACAACTGTCTTGTCAGTTGTAATAATCTGCTGTATAATGTGACGAAATGAATTTTCCAGGAGACTAAGGGAGGAAAGGAAATTGAGTCAGATATATGAGGAAATCCAGGCCCTGAAGCAGGAGAAGAATGCAGTGATCCTTGCTCACTATTATGTACCGGAGGAAGTGCAGGCCTGTGCAGATTATATAGGGGATTCCTTTTATTTAAGTAAAATTGCCACGACACTGGATGCATCTGTCATTGTTTTTGCCGGAGTAACCTTTATGGGAGAAAGCGCAAAAATACTGAATCCGGAAAAGACAGTACTTTTGCCGGAGCCTTCGGCAGACTGCTCCATGGCCTGTATGGCATCAGTGGAGAAAATCCGGGAAATGAGAGAAAAATACGAGGATCTGGCAGTCGTCTGCTATATCAACTCCACAGCAGAGCTGAAAGCAGAATCGGATGTCTGTGTGACCTCTGCCAATGCAGTGGACATTGTAAGAGGACTGCCAAACAAAAATGTCTATTTTATCCCGGATGGCAACCTGGGTGCTTATGTGAAGGAGCAGGTTCCGGAAAAAAATGTGATTCCCGGTGAAGGATACTGTTATGTGCATCACGAAGTGACCCGGGAACAGGTGAAAGAAGCCAAAATGCTTCATCCGGATGCGGAAGTGCTGACACATCCGGAGTGCAGGGAACAGATTCTGGCTCTTTCTGATTTTATCGGAAGTACGTCAGCAATCATTAACCATGCCACGGACAGTCCGAAGCAGGAATTTATCATTGTGACAGAGAACGGTGTATTTTACAAACTGAAAGAAAAGAATCCGGATAAAAAGTTTTATCCGGTTTCGGGAGGGCAGACCTGCAGCAGTATGAAAAATATCACGCTGGAAAAGGTGCGTGACTGCCTGAAAAATCATACAGGTGAGGTATTTGTGGACAGCAGTCGTGTACAGGCATGCCGTATTCCCCTGGAGCGGATGCTGGATGCAGGAAAGCAGGCAAAATAATGAACAAAATGAAAAGAAGAAAAGCCGATATTGTCATCGTGGGAACCGGTGTGGCAGGCTTATTTGCAGCACTCCATCTTCCTTCTGATAAAAATATTCTCATGATCACAAAGGGACAGACAGAAGAAAGCGATTCCTATCTGGCTCAGGGAGGAATCTGCGTTCTCCACGATGAAAAGGATTACGACTCCTTTATGGAGGATACCATGAGAGCCGGGCATTATGAGAACCGCAGGGAATCAGTAGATATTATGATACGTTCTTCAAGAGATGTGATAAATGAGCTGATCGCCTGGGGTGTGGATTTCGCCAGAGAGAATGGGGAGCTTGTTTATACAAGGGAAGGTGCCCATTCCCGTGCCCGGATCCTTTATCATGAGGACATCACAGGTGAGGAAATTACCAGAAACCTTCTGGCAGAGGTTCGAAAGCTTCCGAATGTGACGATGCTCGAACAGCAGACTATGGTGGAGATTCTGGAGAAGGAGAACAGATGCTATGGCATTGTCATGAGGGATGTAAGAGGGGAACTGACTGCCGTAGAGGCTCCTTATACCATCTGGGCATGCGGCGGAATCGGCGGTCTTTACGAGCATTCCACCAATTTTCCCCATCTGACAGGAGATGCCCTTGCGATTGCCCTGAATCATGGAATTGCCCTGGAGCATCCGGAATATGTCCAGATACATCCGACGACCCTTTATTCCAAAACGCCGGGCAGAAGATTTCTGATCTCGGAATCCGTGAGAGGAGAAGGGGCATATCTCTACGACAAAAACATGGAGAGGTTTGCAGACGAGGTTCTCCCCAGGGATATTCTGTCACAGAAGATAAGACAGCAGATGGAAAAGGATCACACCTCTTTTGTATGGCTGGATATGCGCCCTCTTGGGGAAGAAAAGATCCGGTCACATTTTCCTCATATTTACCAGCATTGTCTGGAGGAGGGATATGACGTGACGAAAGAATGCATTCCGGTGGTACCTGCCCAGCATTATTTTATGGGCGGTGTCAGGGTGGACAAAAACAGTGCGACTGCCATGGAACGTCTTTATGCAGCAGGAGAGACAAGCTGCAACGGAGTTCACGGAGCAAACCGTCTGGCAAGTAATTCTCTTCTGGAAAGCCTTGTTTTTGCAAAGCGGGCGGCACAGGATATCTGTGCAAAATGGGAAAATGAGGTATCCTGTGATGAGAGCGCAATTGCTGACGGGATAGTGGAAGAGATAAAGGAAGCCACATGCCGGCTTCTTGCAGATGAAAAGGAATTAAAGGAAACCTATGCGCGAAGGGTGCGTGGAGAAATCGAAAGGATGGAACAGGCGGGATGAATGAGATAACCATGAAATTAAATGTGGACCATTTGATTATGCAGGCTTTGCAGGAGGATATCACAAGTGAGGATATCACCACCAATGCGGTGATGCGAAAAGCAAAGCAGGGCGAGGTGGATCTGATCTGCAAGGAGGATGGCATTATTGCGGGACTTTCGGTCTTTGAGAGAGTATTTGTCCTTCTGGATCAAAACACGAAAGTGGAATTCTTTGTCGAAGACGGCGATAAAGTGGCAAAGGGTCAGCTTATGGGAAAGGTATACGGGGATATCCGTGTGCTGCTTTCCGGAGAGCGTGTGGCTCTGAATTATCTTCAGAGAATGAGCGGAATTGCAACTTACACAAGACAGATTGCGGACCTTCTTGCAGGAAGCGGGACAAAGCTTCTGGATACCAGAAAAACGACACCGAATATGCGTATTTTTGAAAAGTACGCTGTCCGTGTGGGCGGCGGCCACAACCACAGATATAACCTCTCTGACGGAATTCTGTTAAAGGACAATCATATCGGCGCGGCAGGCAGCATCACAAAAGCAGTGGAGATGGCAAAGGAATATGCGCCCTTTGTGCGGAAAATTGAGATCGAGGTGGAAAATCTGGATCAGGTACGGGAAGCTGTGGAGGCTGGTGCGGATATCATCATGCTGGACAATATGTCACCGGATATGATGAAAAAAGCCATTGAAATGATTGATGGGAGAGCCGAAACAGAATGTTCCGGAAATGTTACGCGGGAAAATATAGACAAACTGGTGTCCGTAGGTGTAGACTATATAAGCAGCGGAGCTTTGACCCATTCCTCCCCGATTCTGGATATCTCTATGAAGAATCTTCATCCCACAGAGGAGTGAGATGGTTTCCGCAAGTGACAGAAAGGAACGGATGTCCATGAGCGGAGAAGAACGCAGAAAGGAAATCTTGAACTACATCAGCGGCAGTAAGTCACCTGCGTCCGGTACGGCACTTGCACAGATGTGCCATGTAAGCAGGCAGGTGATCGTGCAGGATATTGCCCTTTTGCGTGCGGAAGGATACGATATCCTTTCCACGAACAGGGGATATTTCCTGAATGCGCCAAGGCAGGTTTCCAGGGTATTTTACGTATGTCACGATGACAGCAGGATACTGGAGGAACTGAATCTGATCGTTGACTGTGGCGGCAATGTGCAGGATGTATTCGTACACCATGAGGTATATGGGGAGCTTCGGGCCGGTCTGGCTGTGGATTCCCGTAAAAAGGCCCAGGCCTTTCTGAAAAATATTCAGGGTGGAAAATGCAGCCCATTAAACAACATCACATACGGTTATCATTACCACACGGTAACGGCCGAATCAGAAGAAATTCTGGACAGTATTGAAGAAGAACTCAGAGAGAAAAATTTTCTCGTAAGAGAATAAAAGCAGGGAGCCGACGAATGGAGTCAGCTCCCTGTTTTTATTTGTTTACGTCAATATAACTGTAGAGGGTGTATTTTGAAATTCCAAAATAACTGGCCACCTTGTCACCGGATTTTGTGATGAGAAAAGCACCGGAGTCATTGAGAAACTGGATGGCTTTCACCTTGTCTTCCTTATTCATGAGAGCGACCGGTTTGCCTACCAGAGCGACGGATTCTTCGATGAGACGGTTAAGCAGATCGTTGACATTGTGGGTGATCTCCTTAGGCTTCTGCTTTGTGTCCTCAGGGGTGATGAGAGAATGAAGCGCACTCTCGATCATCGTCAGCTTCGTGATGTCATAGTTGATTCCGAATACATAATGGAGGCTTCCGTCATCATCACGGATATAAGAGGTACTGCATTTTAAGATTTTTCCATCGGAGGTTTTCATCAGATATCCGGAATGGTCTGCCGGATCCTCGGCCTTTTTGCCTTTGCGGATCGCGTCGAAAACAGCATCCGACGGTCCGTCTCCGACAGAACGCCCTGTCACATGGCCGTTTACAATAAATACGATAGAGTGCTCCGGATCATTTGTCTTCAGATCGTGAATGACAACTTCACAGTCAGAACCGAATTCAGAAGCAAGATCCCGGGCAATCTGTTTCAAAACAACAAGTCTTCCCATGTTATATTCCTCCTTTGGGTAGATTTTTTCGTGATTTATATTCTTATCATAACACGGAAACGCGAAAATAGAAAGATTTTTTTACAAAAAAAGTGTGAGATGCTGAAAAAAATTGTACAAAATGCCTTCGGATTCTTGAAGTGCCAGAAGACATATGTTATATTACTATCAGAGTTTATCGTAAAAACGGCGTTTATCGGAAGCAGGACCGCAGGTAAAGGAGGATGATAAAGATGAAATATTTGCTGAAAAACGGAATCGTTGTTTCGGGCGAAAAATCGGAGAAACTGGATGTTCTGATAGAAGGAGAAAAAATCCTTCAGGTGGGCGCAGATCTTACAGATTCTGATGCTGAGATCATGGATGTATCAGGAAAGCTTCTGTTCCCGGGATTTATTGACGGACATACCCATTTTGACCTGGAAGTGGCAGAAACTGTAACCGCGGACGATTTTGAAAGCGGTACGAGAGCTGCTCTTGCGGGCGGAACCACGCTGGTGATCGATTTTGCTTCCCAGGACAAGGGTGGACACACCTTAAAGGAAGGACTGGAGAAATGGCACAAAAAAGCAGACGGCAAATGCTCCTGTGACTATTCCTTCCATATGTCTATCGTGGAATGGAACGAAGAGACCGAACGGGAAATCCAGGACATGATCGATGAGGGAATCACAAGCTTTAAGCTTTATATGACCTATCCGGCCATGATCGTAAACGATTGTGACCTGTATAAGATCATCAAAAAACTGAACGAATGCGGCTGTTTTGCCGGCGTTCACTGTGAAAATGCCGGGGTCATCGATGCCCTGATCGCAGAGGCAAAGGCGGAGGGACGTCTGGGACCGGAAAATCATCCCCTTGTGCGTCCGGATACGATGGAGGCAGAGGCCGTTCATCGTCTGCTGGCTATTGCGAAAGAAGCGGGAGCACCGGTTATGGTCGTTCATCTTACAAATGAGAAGGCATACAGGGAAATCATGAAGGCGAGGGAAGAGGGGCAGACGGTTTATGCGGAAACCTGTCCACAGTATCTTCTTCTGGAGGACAGTGTGTATTCGAGACCGGACTTTGAGGGAGCCAAATTTGTCTGCGCACCGCCCATCCGTAAAAAGAAGGATCAGGACTGCCTGTGGAAGGCTCTTGCAAATGGAGATATTCAGACGGTCGCTACAGATCAGTGCAGCTTTACCATGGAACAGAAAGCTCTTGGAAAAAAGGACTTCACGAAAATACCGGGAGGACTGCCGGGAGTGCAGACAAGAGGAACGCTTCTTTATACCTACGGCGTTCGGGAAGGAAAAATCACGCAGGAGCAGATGTGTAAGCTTTTGAGTGAAAATCCGGCAAAGCTCTATGGCGTTTATCCGAGAAAAGGAGTGATCGCACCGGGAAGTGATGCGGACATCGTGGTATTTGATCCCAAAAAGGAAGACGTTATCTCAGCAAAAACGCATCTCTACAATACGGATAACAACCCGTTTGAAGGTTTTGCCCTTCACGGCGGAATTGAGAAGGTATTCCTGCGGGGAAATCTTGCGGTAGAAGATGGAAAAGTGGTAAAAGAAAAGCTTGGAACTTATATTTACAGAGGGAAAAATCAGATGTGATCTTACATCGGTCAAGAAAAGGGGCGCTGCGTGATGCAGCGCCTCAAGTCATTTCAGAATGTCCGGATTTTTATAAATCAATGTTGATATGCTGTTCTGCAATATTATGTTTCTTTGCATATCCGGTGAGGATCAGAGTGAGAGCACCGTCGCCTGTCACGTTGCAGGCGGTGCCAAAACTGTCCTGCAGTGCAAAGATGGTAAGCATTAAAGCGGTACCGGAATCATCAAACTTCAGAACGCCTGTGATGATACCCAGGGATGCCATAACCGTACCTCCCGGAACTCCCGGTGCGCCGATGGCGAAAATGCCAAGCAGGACGCAGAACAGAACCATGGTTCCCAGAGACGGAACAGAACCGTAAAGGATTTTGGAAATGGTCATACAGAAGAATACTTCTGTCAGGACGGAACCGCAAAGGTGAATGTTTGCAAACAGCGGAATGCCAAACTGTACCAGATCCTTACGAAGCGGCTTGCATTTGTCTGCGCACTGCAGTGCAACGGCCAGTGTGGCAGCAGAGGACATGGTTCCCACAGCCGTCAGATATGCCGGACCGTAATTTTTTACCACTTCCATAGGATTTTCCCCGGAGTATGCACCTGCGATGCCGTAAAGCAGAGCCATCCAGATATAGTGTCCGATCAGAACAATGATGATGACCTGTAAAAATACAGGAAGCTGTTTTGTAATGGAGCCTTCGTAAGCCAGAGCACAGAAGGTAAAACCGATAAATACCGGCAGGATCGGGATGATGATCTTGGAAACCAGGGAAAGTACGATTTTCTGGAATTCATCAAGAACACCGGTGATCAGCTTTGCGTGGTTCCAGGTGGCTGCCAGACCGATCATGACGGAGAATACGAGAGCACTCATAACAGGCATGATCTGCGGGATGGCAAGCTCAAATACGATATCCGGCAAAGCTTTCAGGCCTTCTGCATTCGTGGCGATGGAAAGGTGCGGAATCAGTAAATAACCGCCTGCCATGGAAAACAGTGCAGCGCCGAGAGAGGAGGCATAGGCAATGACAATTGCCACACCAAGCATCCGGGAAGCATTGTTTCCAAGCTTTGTGATGGAAGGTGCGATAAAACCGATGATGATCAGCGGGACACAGAAGGTGATCACCTGTCCGAGAATATATTTCAAAGTAACAACCACATTCAGAATGGCCGTGGTAATGGCAGAACCATCCGTGGCGTTCAGAATGAGTCCGATAATAATACCAAGCACAACACCAATCAGCAGCTTAAACGGCAGGCTGGATAAGAAACTGTTTTTCTTCATGCTGCAAATCCCCCTTCATTTGTTGAAAAAATATAAAATCAGCATTCCTGATTTACATTGACACGGTCGATCATGACGTTCAGGATTTCCGTGTCCGTGGTCTTCATACCCACACGTCCGATGTACCCCATACTTTTGATGGTTTCCTCTACATCTCCTTTGATCAGTCCTTCCCCGGGCAGGAAGCTTTTATTCTGGATGCTGAGCTGAAATGCGATCAGTGCGGCATCGACAGAAGACGCAATTTTGGCTGCGCAGGAAGGCTTTGCGCCGTCACACACAATACCCCCTACATTCCCAAGAGTATTGATGATCGTAAGCGATACCTGTTCATAGCTTCCTCCATACATATAGGTAATCCCGGCACCGGCTCCGCAGGCAGCACTTACAGCTCCGCAGTAAGCGGAAAGACTGCCGATGTAATACTTCTGGTGAATGGCAATGAGATTGCTCACCACAAGAGAACGGAACATTTTTTCTCTGGAAACCTCCCATTCCTGGGCATAGACGATCACAGGCATGGAAACGGTGATTCCCTGATTGCCGCTTCCGGAATTGATCACAACCGGCATGGAGCATCCTCCCATACGGGCATCGCTTCCGGCAGCAGCCCTTGCACAGGCACGCGTGGTGGCGCTCTTTCCCCAGACATGCATCAGCGTTTTGCCGATCTGGGCACCGTAATTGTTGTCAAGGCCTTCCTGGGAAATGGCGGAATTCAGCCGTACCTGACGGTCAATGATCTCCTCGATATCCTCCATTTTTACCTGGTTGGCAAAGTCCAGGATATCCTTCACCGTAAGACGTGATTTGTCCACTCCCGCATCTGTTTCCTCAGCCTTCACCGGCTTGTCCAGAAGCACTTCCCCATCCTTCACGATTCTGGTGATGTTCGTGTGAGTGTTTACAATGGTAACCTCCGCGAAATGGTTTCCCTTGCTGACCCTGGCAACGATGTAAAGATTTGCCACACCCTCCACAAGCGTGCAGGAACAGATATGATTTTTTACCAGTTCCGCTGTCTTTCGGATGTGTTCCTCAGTGACTCCCTCCAGGACCTCCAGCTCCCGATTGGCATCGCCGCCTACCGCACCGAGAATCGCTGCAGCTTCGATGCCCTTCATCCCTCCGGAATTTGGAACTGTGACTCCTTTTACATTTTTGATGATGTTGCCGCTGCAGCTCATCACGATGGAGTCGGGAAATTCCCCCAGGATGCTGACTGCCTTTGCAGAAGCATAGGCTATGGCAATGGGTTCGGTACAGCCCAGAGCAGGAACCAGCTCGTGCTTTAAGATATTCAGATAATTTGCATACAATGCAGAATCCATCTTTCTATCCTCCCTCTACTTCATTTTACCTGTGTGCGGGCGTCGTACACAGATAAGTATTATTGATTATAATATATATCCTCCAAAAGCTCAATTACAGATTTGTTACAGCTGTCTGGAAAGGTTTACAAAAGTAAAATTCTCTGCTATTCTGAAAGAAAGAGTCCAAAGACAAAGGAGCCGTGATATAGATGTATAGAGAAATTTATGAAGAACTGGAAAGAACGGGAAGAGTAAAATCGGCTGTTCTGCTTGGCGGTGAGCATGCCGGCAGCAGATGTATGGTAAAGGACGGGCAATGTGTACCTGTGACAAAAGAAGAAGCGGACTGGACACCTTTTGAAAAGGCGATTCTGGAGACAAAAGAGACAGGAGTGTGCCGTGCAGGGGAGACAGAATTGTTTGTGGAAATATTTCTGAAAAATCCCCATCTCATCATTCTGGGAGGCGGCCATGTATCACGTCCCACTGCCAGGATAGGTAAAATGCTCGGATTTCATGTGACAGTGATGGATGACAGGGAGGAGTTTGTGACACCGGAGCATTTTCCTGATGCCGACGAGCGGATCACCGGAAGCTTTGAAGAACTGGACAAATGGATTCCGCCTTATGAGAATGCGTATTATGTCATCGTGACAAGAGGTCATAAAGGGGATAGTACATGCGCGCGGCATATTTTTTCTCGTCCTTATGCGTATCTTGGCATGATCGGAAGTAAAACAAAGGTGAAGCTGACCAGGGAAAAGCTTCTGGAAGAAGGATTTACCGCAGCACAGCTTGATACTCTGCATGCGCCTATCGGACTTCCCATCGGCGGCAGCCTGCCGGAAGAAATTGCAGTAAGCATTATGGCGCAGATCGTGCAGGTAAAAAACGCCCATTATGCGGCTTACTGTGACAGCAGAGTGGAAGAGTACGTGCGTGAGGGAAAACGTGGTGTCATGATGACCATTGTGAAAAAATCCGGCTCATCCCCCAGAGGAGTAGGAAGCAAGATGTTTGTGGAGACACAGGACCGTAAAGAGGAGGACAGAATACCCGCAGAGGCACGGATTCTGAGTACGCAAGGAAGCATCGGCGGAGGCAATGTGGAATACGAAGCGACGAAACATTGTGCTTTTGTGACTGGTACGGAGGTGGCGACCTATACGCTGACATCCCGGGACGGACAGGAGAATCTGGGAATGATCTGCGGCGGAAAAGTAGAGGTTCTGTTCGAAAAAGTAGGATGACTTTTGAGAATCCGCTCTTGCATAATTTGTAATAATCATGTATATTAATTGTAACTATTCAGAAGAATGATGTCAGGTCAGAGATGTCCTGCAAAGGAGGAATATTATTATGATGAAAAAAGCCGGATTTTTGGTTCTCTTACTGGGAGCAGTTCTCTGTTTTCCGGGATGCGGATTTGATGAGGGGGCTGGAGCTACTGTAACAGTTATTGAGGCGACTCCGACACCGATACCGACACCTACACCGGAGGCAACACCTACACCGGAAGCTACCCCGACCCCGGCACCAGTGATCGTACAGACGGCCAGCGGTGTAAATGTAGAGAAAAAGGACGGCGTTTATGTGACAAATACAGATGTTAACCTTCGTTCCGACTGCAGCACAGATGCAACTCTTGTAACAGGCGTTGCAAGCGGCACTCAGCTTACCAGTACCGGTGTCTGCGAGAACGGATGGATCGAGATTAACTACAATGGACAGACTCTTTATGCGTCCGGAGATTATCTGAGTCCGGTTGCAGCAGATGCGGCAGCAGCAACGGATGCAGCTGCATTTACAGACGGACAGACTGCAGCACAGTAGGAGCGCAGCATAATCGAAAAAAAGTCTGTCTGGAAATGAGAAGATATAAAGAGGGAGAGATGTAACTCGTATGAGTCGCATCTCTCCCTCTTTTCGTGACATTGCGTCAAGCAAATTTATTGCGGATACACAAGTCTGTCCGGCTGGATATCATAGAGGACTTCATCCAGATATTTTTTTGCAAGATATTTGGCCATACCCAGGTTCATGTCCAGGTAGTTGCCGCAGTCCTTTGCTGAGGCACCGGGAACTTCTCCTTCAAAATCACGAATGAATTCAAAGGTTTCAATCATGAGAGGTACAATATCCTTTGATTCATAATCGCCGTTTAACAGAAGATAATTTCCGGTACGGCAGCCCATGGGTCCCCAGTAGATCATTTTCGGACCGAATTCCGGATGATTTCTGAGAAAGGTAGCAGCAAGATGTTCGATGGTATGAAGCTCCGCTGTATTCATAACCGGTTCCTCGTTAGGCGAAGTCATGCGGATATCAAAGGTTGTGATCACGCTGTCACCCACCGGGTCTTTCCGGGAGACATAGATGCCTGGCTGAAGTTTAATATGGTCTATTGTAAAACTTGTTATTTTTTCCATAAAAATTCCTCACTTTCCTGTACTAACGCTATTTTAGCAGACATGCCCTCCTGTGGCAATGAATTTTTAGTGAATTTGCCCTGGAAGCATTTGACTTTATCGTGATAGGATGCTAAACTGTAGGTTGATTTACAGATACGGAATTATTCGGAGGACAAAACAATGATTGACGGAAAAAAAGTATTATTCAGTGGTATGCAGGCTACCGGAAACCTGACTTTGGGAAATTATCTTGGCGCCCTGAAAAACTGGGTCAGCTTAAGTGATGAATATGAATGCTTTTACAGTGTCGTTGATATGCACTCTATCACCGTGAGACAGGATCCGGCGGTACTGAGAAAACGCGCGAGAAATCTTCTTACTTTATATATTGCAGCGGGCATCGACCCGAAGAAAAACTGCATTTACTATCAGTCCCATGTGTCCGGCCATGCCGAGCTGTCCTGGATCTTAAGCTGCTTTACGTATATGGGAGAGCTGAACCGAATGACGCAGTTTAAGGATAAGGCGGCAAAACATGCAGATAATATCAATGCCGGGCTGTTTACTTATCCGGTTCTGATGGCAGCTGACATTCTGCTTTATCAGGCTGATGTGGTTCCGGTGGGAATCGATCAGATGCAGCATCTGGAACTGACCAGAAATATTGCAGAACGTTTTAACAATATTTACGGGGATGTCTTTACCGTTCCGGAAGCTTATATCGGAAAAGTAGGAGCTAAGATCATGAGCCTTCAGGATCCGACGAAAAAGATGTCCAAATCCGATGAGAACCCTAACGGCAGCATCTATCTGATGGATGATCCTGACACGATCATGCGAAAATGCAAACGTGCCGTGACGGATTCCGAGGGATGCATCTGTTATCGTGATGAGCAGCCGGGAATCAAAAATCTGATCGATATTTACAGTGCATGTACCGGAAAGACACCGGACGAAACGGTTAGGGAATTTGAAGGAAAAGGCTACGGAGAACTCAAACCTGCAGTAGGAGAGGCTGTGATCAGTGTACTGAAGCCTTTGCAGGAGGAGTTTGCAAGACTCTCCAGGGATAAGGCATTTATTGATTCCATTATCAAAGAAAATGCGGAAAAAGCAGATTACTACGCAGCAAAGACTCTGCGCAAGGTGCAGAGAAAGGTAGGTTTCCCGGACAGGATTCGATAGGAGGACACAAGATATGAGACGAAAATTTTTGATGCTGTTCTGCGCGGCTTTTCTGTCTGCAGGACTTCTTGCAGGCTGCGGCAGCAGTGAGAAAAAGACTGACAGCACAGATACAAAGACGACTGAAGAGAATGCTTCCGATGAGACTGTGGAGGATGAAGAGGTTGTGTCCGGATTTACAGACGGAGCGGACGAAA
>JALERH010000126.1 GCA_022764275.1 Blautia sp.
TGAACATCCCTGGGTCTATGTAGAAAAAATTCATGGTCAGAGCCCATTTATCAGGAAAATAAAGTAAAAACCTACAGATTAGCATGCAAAAAGTACCTATGCGGAAAAATTGCGTTCCCAGACCCCGGAAATCTTAAAAAGCAGGGTCTCAGGAGATGCTTTTTCCGTATAGAGAAAATTTGGCATGGAAAGCTGTGATTTTTCCCTCATTTCTGTGGAAAATGGGCTCTGGAGACGCAAAAATACTGCATAGACCCCGCCGTGGGATTTTTGACAGGTATTCTAAAGAATGGGGTTACAAATACTAAAACCGATTATTTTAGTATGGAATAATTATTTGACAATTTATAGGTTTTATGGTGATCTTTTTCTATTATAGAAATAATTGTACTTGATGCAGCGAATGTCCTGACTAAACATATATATTATTATACATACAGGCAGCTTTACAAAATATACAGAAAAGAGAATCATAAACTATGGCACTTAGACGTGAAAGAATGAGACTTGGTGACTTGCTTATCAAGCAGAAGGTTCTCACAGAGGATGAGTTGCAAAAGGCCCTCGCCCTCCAAAAGGGAAGCGGAAAAAAGATTGGAGAGGTTCTGGTAGATGAGGGCTTTATTTCCGAAGAAATGATCGTACGTGCGCTCCAGATGCAGCTGGGGCTAAAAGTCGTTCAGCTGGCAGGCGTGACGATCCCGAAGGAAGTCCGCAACCTGGTAAACGTAGACCTGCTGAAAAAATATGTCTGCGTTCCCTTTGAGCTGGATCCGTACAATGCGAACATTCTTCATCTGGCCATGGCAGACCCCATGGACATGACCGCCATCGATGATATTTCCATCGTGACCAATCTCCAGGTGGAACCTTACATTGCCACCAACAGAGAGATTCTGGCCTGCATTGACCGCTGCTATGGTGCAAAGGAAACACTGGATGCAGCCAGACGATTTACCCAGGAGCGTGCGCAGCTTCGTGGAAACATGGAAGAAGAGAACAACGCCGATGTAAGCGACGCGCCGATCGTACAGCTTGTCCGTTCCCTTATGGAGCAGGCTATCCGCCAGAGAGCCAGCGATATCCACATCGAGGCTTTGGAGAACAAGGTCCGCGTCCGCTACCGAATTGACGGCGCCCTCTTTGAAAAAATGGTCTACGACAACAGCCTTTTGCCGGCCATCTCCACCCGAATCAAGATCATGGGCGGCATGGACATTTCCGAGAAGCGAAAGCCCCAGGACGGCCGTATGACCATCATGGTAGACCGCCAGGAATATGACATCCGAATCAGCTCCATCCCCACCGTACACGGGGAAAAGCTGGTTATGCGTATTTCTTCCAAATTAAGCCTGACGAAAAACAAGCGCGAGCTTGGACTTTATCCCGACGAGCTGAAACGCTTTGACCACATGCTTGCCAATCCCTTTGGCATCATCTTTGTAACAGGACCTACCGGAAGCGGTAAATCCACCACATTGTACACGGCACTGAGCGAGCTGAACCGGGAAGCAGTAAATATTGTTACCGTTGAAGACCCTGTGGAGGCAGACATCGAGGGAATCAACCAGATACAGGTAAACCCGAGAGTCGATCTGACCTTTGCATCAGCCCTGCGTTCCATCCTCCGTCAGGACCCGGATATCATCATGATCGGAGAAATCCGTGACAGGGAGACCGCCTCCATCGCCGTACAGGCATCCATCACCGGACACCTTGTGGTCTCCACCTTACATACAAACAACGCAGTCGGAACCCTGAACCGTATGGCAGATATGGGCGTGGAGCGCTACCTCATCGCAGATGCCGTGGTTGGCGTCATTGCGCAGAGACTTGTGCGAAAGCTTTGCCCCCATTGTCGGAAAAAACGTCTTGCGACACCAGAGGAAAAGCGCATCATGAAGCTTTCCCAGGAACAGGAAGTGGAGGTTTACGAGCCCGCCGGATGCGACCTTTGCAACCATACCGGATATTTCGGAAGAACCGGTGTATTTGAGATCATGGAAGTAAACGAGGAAATCCGTAAGCTGATCGCAGAGAATGCGGCCACCGAAGAACTGGAGCTGGCAGCGAGAAAAAGCGGAATGAGAACCCTCCGGGAAAACGGAATCCGTTACGTTCTGGACGGAACCACCTCCTTCGACGAAATGATGAAAGCATCTTACGAATAAAGAGGAACCCGATATGTATGACCTGAACACTATTTTGGTAGAATCCGTACAGCAAAAGGCATCTGACATCCACCTTACTGTGGGACGTGCCCCCAGCTATCGTATCAATGGAATTCTTGCACCCATAGAGGGAGAGAGACTGACGCCCCAGATGCTGGAGGAGCTTCTGATGCCCATTCTGGATGTGCGGCACAGGGGAGAGCTTCAGGAAAAAGGGCAGACAGACTTTGCCTACGCCATTCCCGGAGTGGGAAGGTTCCGTGTCAACGTATTTAAGCAGAGAGGAACCCTGGCAAGTGTTATGCGAAGCCTTCCGTTTCGGATTCCGGAGCCGCAGTCACTGGGAATTCCGGACTGCGTTGTAGAAATGACCTCGAGAAAAAGAGGACTTGTCCTGGTGACAGGTCCCACGGGAAGCGGAAAATCCACAACTCTTGCTTCCCTGCTTGACGTGATAAACAAAAATTACCCGTACCACATCATCACCCTGGAGGATCCTATCGAGTACCTTCACCGTCATGATAAATCCGTGGTGAACCAGAGAGAGATCGGCAGCGATTCCGGCGATTATGCCCAGGCGCTTCGCGCGGCACTCCGTCAGGATCCCGACGTGATCCTGGTAGGAGAGATGCGAGACCTGGAGACCATTTCCACCGCCATCACTGCAGCGGAAACCGGCCACCTGGTATTTTCCACTCTGCACACCATCGGTGCGGATAAGACCATAGACCGAATTATTGACGTATTCCCGCCAAACCAACAGCAGCAGATCCGGATCCAGCTTGCCTCGGTGCTGGAATGCGTGGTTTCCCAGCAGCTTTTGAAAAAAGCCGACGGAAGCGGGCGTGTGGCAGCCCTGGAGGTACTCTTTGCCAATAACGCCATCCGCAACCTGATCCGGGAATCCAAAACCTACCAGATCGCATCCATCATGCAGACCAGCAGGCGAAGCGGCATGCAGACCATGGATGACGCCATTTACGACCTTTTTATGCGCAGGGTGATCTCCCCGGAGGAAGCAGTCACCTATGCACAGGATCCGGTAGCCATGAATAAGAAAGTAAATTTTGACTTCTGACCATCCCATATGGCATGACAGAAACAAAAGGAAAGGGGGATGAGGATGCCTGGTTATTCCTATGTAGCCATTGACAAAAAAGGAAAAGAGAAAAAAGGCAGCATGGAGGCGGAAAGCAGGGAAAAAGTCACAGACGCCCTCAAAGCCGACGGGCTGATTCCCGTATCCATCACAGAGCAGGGCGCACTGAACCGCGACCTGAATATTTCCTTTGGCAAAAAAGTAAAGCCCAGGGATCTCAGTGTATTCAGCCGCCAGTTTGTCAGCATCATGCAGGCCGGCGTGCCGATGAAGGAAGCCCTCGAGATGCTGGGTGAGCAGACGGAAAATAAAAATCTGAAAAGCGCCATTGCCAATGTGCTTGCCAATATTGAAAAAGGAAATACCCTGGCGGATTCCATGCGCGGAGAAAGCGATATTTTTCCGCCCATGCTCATCAACATGGTGGAAGCAGGTGAGTCCTCCGGCAACCTGGAAATGTCCTTTTCCAGAATGGCGACCCATTTTGAAAAAGAAGCAAAGCTGAAAGCTACCATCCGAAAAGCCACGATTTACCCGATCTTTCTGGTGATTGCGGCAATCGGCGTGGTACTGGTCATGCTTTTGTATGTGATCCCGATTTTTATTGATATGTTTGCAGACCTGGATGTGGAGATGCCCGCCTTTACCATGGCGATCATGAACGCCAGCAAATGGACCGGAACCCACTGGTACATCATCCTTCTGGCGGTTCTCGGCATCACAGCTTTGTACCGGATTATCTACAATACGACCCAGGGGCGTTATGCCATCGATAAGGTAAAGATGAAAATCCCCCTGTTCGGAAAACTTACCGTAAAAACCGCATGTGCCCAGTTCGCCAGAACCACAAGCACGCTGCTTGCGGCAGGTATTCCTACCATCGAATGTCTGGAAACAGCATCCAAGCTGATGAAAAACATTTACTTCAAGGATGCCCTGATGGATGCCAGAGAGGAAGTTATGAAAGGTATTCCCCTTTCCGAGCCGCTTCAGGCCAGCGGGATTTTTCCGCCTATGGTTTACCATATGACCGGCATCGGTGAGGAAACCGGTAATATTGAGGATATGCTGGAAAAACTGGCAGACTACTACGACGAGGAAGTGGAGATTGCCACCCAGAGTGTACTGGCGGCCATGGAGCCCATGATCATCATCTTTATGGCCGTTCTTATCGGTGCGCTTGTCATCGCGGTCATCATGCCGATCGGTACGATGTACGAGGGACTGGATAATCTGTAAAGGAGGAAGCGGCGTTGCAGGCAGAGAAAAAGACGGGGAAAAATAAAGGCTTTACCTTTATTGAACTGGTATTTGTCCTGGCCCTGCTGGTGATTCTCATCGGAATCACAGCTCCGCACTACGTCCGTTATCTGGAAAAGGCACAGATGAGTGCGGACGCTTTCAATCTGAGCGATCTGGCAACCGCGGTAAAAGTTGCCACAGTGGATGAGGAATTTGACGTGACAGAGGGAACCTATATCTTTACTCTGGAGCGGGAAGGACTCCTCATAGACGCCTACCGGGGAAATACCTATCTGAGGATGCGCACGGACCAGACCGAAGGTCTGGCGCGGGGCCTTCAGAATTTCTTTGGCAGCGAATGGATCATGGACGGAATCACCAGTAATACGCAGGTCCGGCTCAAATGCAAAAAATGGCTGGACGAGGCGAAATCCACGGAAAAGGTACAGCTTGTCTGTGTGGTGAGCGGCCATAAGGTTGCTGCCACCTATAAACCGGAGAAACTGGCGGAGTACATGGCGACAGCGAAGGCCGGTTCCGTGAATAAGAAGTAAGGTCTGTATGGACAGACAGATTCATCATTTTATCAGGGTGCAATGCAGTCGTTGCATAGGGAGGCTGCGTTCATCATAGAAAAAGTGGTTTCCATGTCAGTGGCACTGATTCATGCCCGTATGGCAGAAAAGAAGCGACCAGTGCGGGAACCATTCAGGTACCA
>JALERH010000149.1 GCA_022764275.1 Blautia sp.
ACAGGGAATGAACTTCAGAGAAGCAGCGCTGGAAGTGAATTACTGGTGTGCCGAAGAGGTGACCTATCAGGCTTCGGACGAACGTACAAGTTCTGCGCTGGACGTATGGAGAAAAGGCTTTGGACGCTGCGGTGAAGAATCCGTGTTTGCCGTAAATGCTCTCAGAAGTGTGGGAATCCCTGCGAGACAGGTTTACGCACCATTCTGGGCGCACTGCGATGATAACCATGCCTGGGTCGAGGTATGGTGTGACGGAAAGTGGCATTACCTTGGCGCCTGTGAGCCGGAAGCCATCCTGGATAAAGGGTGGTTTACCAATGCTTCTTCCCGTGCCATGATGGTTCATTCCCGCTGCTTCGAATCCGGAGAAACAGAAGGACAGGATGTGGGAAGGGAAGGCATCACCATGCTGAAAAATCAGCTTTCCCGTTATGCATCCACAAAGAAGATTACCATACGGGTGGAAAAACAGGATGGAACCCCGGCAGAAGGAGCCTCCATACAGGCAGAAGTTCTGAATTATTCCGAATTCTGTCCCATTGCAAAAATGATTTCCGGTCCGGATGGAAGGGCAGAACTGGAGACCGGTCTTGGAAGCCTTCATATTTTTGCAGCTTTTCAGGGTGAATTCGGGGAATGCCTGATCGATACAAGGAAAGAAGACTGCTGTGTCTGCGTACTGGGAGAGGAAAAAACAGAAGAAGTGTGGGAGGATTTTGATATGATCGCCCCATCGGATTCGATAAAAGAAACACCCTGTGCATCCCGGGAAGCGGAAGAAGAGAATAATCGCCGCGTGGCAGAAGCGGCGGAGCTTCGGAAAAAGAAAGCAGAAGCGTTCTGTCCGCGCTGGATAAAGGAATTTTTGCCCGGGGAGCCGGAGAAAGCAGCAGAATACATGGCTGTGCTTTCGGAAAAGGACAGGCAGGATGCAGATCCGGAAGTTCTGAAGGAGCATTATGAGCTGGCAAAGGTTTATGCAGATCAGTATCCGAAGGAGCTGTTTCTTTCCTATGTGTGGAATCCGAGAGTATCTTTTGAAATTTTGAGCAGATGGCGCCGGGATATTCAGGAGTATTTCAGCCTGGGGCAGCAGGAGACATTTCGCAGGGCACCGGAAACCATATGGAGCTGGATCCAGTCTCATCTGAAATCCAGAACCGATCGGGAGCGTGTGAGCGTCTATACAACCCCTGGTGCTGCACTCAGGACCGGATATGCAGAAATGGAATCCAGAAAAGTGCTTTTTGTGGCAATCGCGAGAACACTGGGGATCCCCGCAAGGCTGAATCAGGTGGATGGTTCCCTGGAATACTGGAAAGACGGTGATTTTGTAAGAGTTGTAAAAGAGCAGGAGAAAAATGCTCATCTAACATTTAAAGGTGATGATGGAGCGGACTGGATTTATTTCCAGAACTGGTCCCTGGCAAAACTGGAAAAAGACGGATATCATTCTCTGAAACTGTGGAATGTCCGTCTGCAGAACGGCTCTCTGGAGCTGGATGTGGAACCGGGAAAATACCGCCTTCTGACCGCCAATCGTCTCCCAACGGGAAATATCTTTGCAAAACGATATGATTTCTCTGTGGAGGCAGGAGAAAGCCGCCAAATCACTCTTTCCATGCGCCAGGCAAGCCTTAAGGATATGCTGGACCGACACAGCATTCCGGATTATGATCTGACAGATGAAAATGGACAGAAGCATTCTGTTGGGGAACTGACAGAAAAAGGCCGCAGGATCCTCTGCTGGCTGGAAGTGAGCAAGGAACCTACGGAGCACATCCTGAACGAACTGATGGAGATGCAGGATGCATTTGCTCTGTGTCAGGATAACCTGGCATTTATCGTAAAAGGAGCTCATGACCTGACGGATCCGACCCTTAGCAAATGCCGGAAGGCGCTTCCGAAGGTAAAAATATACTTTGATACGTTCGGAAAAGACCAGGAAATGACGGCACGCCGGATGTATGTGGATCCGGGCAAGCTGCCTCTACTGGTGGTAACCGATGGAAAAGCATCCGGAATTTTTGCGGCAGGCGGTTACTCAGTAGGAATGGCAGCCATGCTCATGCGTGTGCTGAGAAGCTGAGAAATTTAAGTATAAAATGATGTAAAAGAGCTATTTGGCAAAGCTCTTTCTGTAGGAAGATGGACTGTAGCCCAGTGTTTTTTTGAAAACAGAGCAGAAATAGTTGCCTGATGAGAAGCCAAGATCATAGGCGATATCTGTGATGGAATCCTCCGTTGTTTTCAGAAGCATCTGAGCCCGGTCCATTTTCTGCAGTGTAATATATTCGGCAGGTGTGATGCCGATTTCTTCTTTAAACTTGGCCTTGAATCTGGACAGGGAATAGCCTGAGGCATCGGCCAGCTCCTGAAGCGTGATGGGAAGAGCAATATGGTCTTCCACATACTGTAAGGCAAAACGCATAGGCGTATCCACATGACGGTTGGTGCATTCCATAACAGGAGAGAGATAAGGCAGACTGGACAGGACACAGGTCAGATACTGGACACCTGCCATGGTGTCCGCCTCTGATCCCATTGCAATCAGGTTAAAGGCAGTGCGCATCAGGGAAATCTGGGAGGTCCCTATCCTGTAGTGATGCTGCTCCAGAGCCAGGAGCTTTCTGCAGAGGGCATTGCTGTATTCTTTGTTTAATCCAAGAAAGTTGTCGTGGGCCTTCAGATTCAGCTGCAGCGCATAAAATTCACACCGGTTCTGGGCAAATTTTCCTGTTGAGTGAAGCTCATAGGGAAACGTGATGAAACATTCATTTCCCGTTACCCGGTAGGAATTCAGGACACCGTTTTTCATAATCTGGGTATCACGCTGTCCTTTTACCAGAAAATGTATTTCTATAATATCGGAGTGATAGTGGAGCGGCACAGGAGCACCGGTCGCATAGGGTGAAAAATGCGAAAGATTCTTAAGACCGGAAATCCTGTGATGGTCGGCGGTCACGATTTTTTTATGTTCATTCCAACAATAGTCATCGAAAATTTCTTTTTCCTGCATAATTCGTATATTTACTCCAAATTTATAAAATAGTACTAAATATTTTGCTGAAAGCAATCATTTCTTAAATATATTATACTATAACCATACTTTGAAAGTAAACCTGTCCGGACAAAAAATTACAATTAAACAAAGGAGATGAGAGAAACCATGGCAAAAACAATTGCAAACGGTGTATGGCCTGTGATGATCACCCCATTTACCGAGGATAACAAAATTGATTATGATGCAGTGCTCCGTATCATTGAGTGGTATGACAAAAACGGCGTGGATGGTATCTTTGCGGTTTGTCAGTCCAGCGAAATGTTCGAACTGAGCGCGAAGGAACGTGTTGAACTGGCGAAATTTGTTATCAATAATACACCAAAGCATATGGGAGTCATTGCTTCCGGTCATTGTGCAGAAAAAGTGGAAGACCAGATCAGAGAGGCGCAGGAAGTAATCGAAGCCGGTGTGGACGCGTATGTGTTCATTTCCAACCAGTTTGCAAAAGAAGATGAAGATGAATCAGTGGCAAAGAAAAATATCGAATATCTTCTGGATCATATTGATGCTGAGAGCTTCGGTGTTTATGAGTGTCCGCATCCGTACAAACGGCTCCTGTCACCAGAGCTTCTGAAATGGTGCGCAGATACAGGAAAATTTGCTTTCCTGAAGGATACCTGCTGTGATCTTGACCAGCTTCAGGCAAAATGCGATGCTGTGAAAGGAACGGATTTAAAAATCTTTAATGCAAATGGCGCAACTCTTCTTAAGAGTCTTCAGATGGGCTGTGCAGGCTATTCCGGAGTTATGGCAAACTTCCACCCGGATCTGTATTCCTGGCTCTGCAAAAATTATGACAAAGAGCCTGAAAGAGCAGAGGTTATGATGAATTTCCTTGGCGCGGCTTCTATGGTAGAGTGTCAGGTATATCCGGTAAACAGCAAATACCATATGAACCTTGTAGGGGTTCCCATGACTCTGCAGTCAAGAAGACAGGACTGCTCCCTTCTTACAGGAAGCAAGAAACTGGAAATTGAACAGTATTGTGCAGTTACACAGCTGTTCCGCGAATCATTCTTTCAGAAAAACTAATTGAAGAAGTATATATTTCAGGAGGAAATCGAGATGAAAAGAAAATTAACAGCTACCTTACTTGCAACCGTAATGGCATCCACAATGCTTATGACAGGCGCTCTGAGTGTTCAGGCAGAAACCGCAGATGCAGCAAATGATCCGGCAGTGGAACTGATTTTTACATCCGTTTCTGTAAGCGGCGACTCTCACACAGAAGCAATGTATGCTTTCGCAGATAAAGTAGAGGAACTGTCCGGCGGTTCTGTTACATGTAAATGCTATGACAATGGATCTCTGTTCTCATCCGAGAATGAGTTCGATGCTCTTTTGAATGGTGACGCTGACCTGGCTTACATTTCTTTCCCAACCATTGCAACACAGATTCCATCCTACAGCATGTTTGCTTCCGGATATTTATTCAGCTCCTATGAGCATATGACCAGTGTTCTGAATGGCGATATCGGATTAAACAAGATCCGTCCGGAAATTGAGGAGAAGCTGAACATCAAACCTCTTTCCAGCTTCTATCTTGGAAGCCGCGTTATCAATACCCGCAACAAAGAGATTAATTGCTACGATGATATGAACGGACTGCTTCTTCGTATGCCGAACTCCGAAGCATGGCTGTTCCTTGGAGAGGCACTTGGCGCAAACCCGACTCCGCTTTCCTTCAGTGAGCTTTACACCGCTCTTCAGACAGGAGCTGTAGATGCACAGGATAACCCGCTTCCAAGTATTGAGAGTGCAAAATTCTATGAAGTAACAAAATACATCGCAATTACAAACCATGTTGTGGATTCCATCATGCCGTGCATCAACGGAGACACATGGGCAGGTATGACAGAGGCTCAGCAGCAGGCAGTTACAGATGCTATGGAATATGCAAGAGATGTCAACGACACCGCAAGACTGGACAGAGAAGCAGAGCTGATCGAGTTCTTTGAGGGCGAAGGTCTTACCGTTACCTATCCGGACATCAACGAATTTAAAGAAAAAGTTCAGGCTGCATACATGGCTAACGAAGATATGATCAAAGACTGGGATATGGATTTATATAACGAAATCCAGGCTATGGCTGAAACAGCAGAATAAAAAAGAGCTTTCCGAAAAATCCCGGGCGTTCTGCCTGGGATTTTTTTAAAGCAGAGACGGCAGGAGCTTTATCTGCTGAAACGGAAATTGAGGAAAGGAGAGCAATTGTGGATAATTTAAAACGCATAGGGAAAAAAGTGGTCGATTTCCTTGGAATCGTGATACCGTGTTTTACATTTGTCGTGATCTTTGTGACTTTCATGATGACGATCATATCCCGATACATCTTTAAAACACCTGTAACATGGAGCTATGAGGTCTCCGTCCTGGGATATATGTGGACCATGTTTTTCGGAGTGGGAAAAGCCATGGAAGCAGATGAACATGTTGTGTTCGGACTCGTATACGACGCAGTGAAACCCCGTACACAGTTTATTTTTAAGGTGGTATACAACACATTTCTGCTGATTCTTCTTGTGGTATGTTTTGTACCGTGCTGGCATTCCCTGCTGGGCAAGCAGATGGTGACCGGCGTGCTGAAGCTTCCATATACGGTAGTATTTGCTCCGTTTATGTACATGCTGGCGGAAGTGATCATCCGTACAGCAATCAATATTAAAAAAGCATTTGACGATTACAAAAAGGTGAAAGGAGGGACTGCGTCATGAGTATGCCGATTATTATGCTTTTCGTGGTAATGGCAGTCTGCTTCGTTATCCGTATGCCGGTTTCTTTCTCCATGCTGGCAGCTTCTATTACCTATTTTCTTCTGGCGGCACCAGATAAGCTGGGACAGGTATTTACGGTTATCACGGGAAATATGTTTGCAAACTACACCATGCTGGCGGCACCTCTGTTCATCTTTATGGCAAATGTGCTGAATGAGGGCGAAGTTACGGATAAGATGTTTGCTTTCTGCAACGGCCTTCTGGGAAGATTAAAAGGCGGTACTGCACAGGTTAACGTATTTATTTCCCTGATTTTCTCCGGTATGACCGGATCTGCCATTGCAGATGCTTCCGGTATCGGCCTGATGGAAATCGAGCAGATGAAAAAAGAGGGCTATGACTCTGAATTCAGCTGTGCCATCACAGCGGCATCCGCTACGATCGGACCGATCTTCCCGCCAAGTATTCCGATGGTTATTTATGCCATGCTTTCCGGAGCATCCATCGGAAAGCTTTTCATGGGAGGTATGGTTCCGGGAATCCTTCTGGCAGTGCTTCTGATGATTTATGTAGGATTTATATCCCATAAGAGAAATTACCCGGCCGGTGTGAAAATGAGCAAGAGAGAGTTCCTTCGTGCAACACTTCAGGCAGCTCCGGCGCTTCTGACCGTACTCATTCTCCTGGGCGGTATTTACTCCGGTATCTGTACACCTACAGAGGCTGGTGCAGTTGCTTCTGCATACGCACTTCTGATCTCTGCATTTGTTTATAAGACACTTGGCTGGAAGAAACTGTGGGGCATTATCAAAAAATCTGCTGCAAATACAGCAACTCTGGCACTCCTTTGCGGTACCTCCATGCTGTTTTCCTACATCATTTCTCTGGAACAGGTTCCGAGAATCGTAGCAGACCTGGTAATGGGACTGACGGACAATAAATACATCTTCTTATTTATTGTAAATATCGTGTTCCTTCTCTTAGGCTGTGTTCTTGATGTAAGTACGATTCAGCT
>JALERH010000160.1 GCA_022764275.1 Blautia sp.
GTGATTTTTGCCGGACCGGATGAAGTGATTGAATTTAAACATACTGCATACTCCAAGGCCGTATTTGGAAAGGGAGCTGTGGAGGCTGCAAAATTCCTGGCCGGAAAACCGGCTGGAAAATATGACATGAGCGATGTCATCAACGGTTAGTGTTTTAATAGGAGACATCGAATACAAAAATTTTGCAAATACCTAAAAAAAATTATTTATTTTACGCAAAAAATATTGCATTTGTTCCGTTTATGTGTTATATTAAGTGCACAAAGAACAGGGGCTGAGATTACAAAGACGTAGACACCATTACCAACACTGTGTTTGCGTCTTTTTTTATAAGGAAATCCCGGTCACCCACAATAAAAAGGAGGAATAAAACATGAAAAAATCATTATTTGCAGCAGCTGCTTTATGTGGAGCACTGACCCTTACCGCAATGCCGGTAATGGCAGAGGAACCGGATTACGCTTCAATGAAGATCGTTCTGATTCTTCCTGGAAGCATTGATGACCAGAGCTGGAATGCAAGCAACAATGCTGGTGCAAAGGCCTGCGACGAACAGCTCGGAACCTCTATCGAAGTTGTAGAATCTGTTCCGGTTGAAGAGTTTGAGTCCACCTTTACAGAGTACGGCGAGAAAGGTTACGACCTGATCATGTCAGCAGGAAGCCAGTTCGATGAGGCGTGTGCAGCAGTTGCTCCGCAGTATCCGGATTCCGTTTACACAGTTATCAACGGACAGGTGAGCGAGTCTGAGAACATGGTTCCGGTATTCCCGAAGGAATATGAGGGATCCTACCTTGCTGGTATTGTTGCAGGATATGCAACTGAGAACGGCAATTTTGCAGTAATGGGCGGCGAGTCCAATGCACCTATGGTAAAACTGATGGATACCTATGATGCAGCTGCAAAAGCTGTTTGCGAGGAGAGAGGATTGGAATTCACAACCACCCGTTCCTTCGTAAACACATGGTCTGATGTTTCCGCAACAAAAGCTATGGCAGACCAGATGATCGACAATGGCGCAGATACTGTATTCTGCTACTCCAATGAAGGCGCTTCCGGAGCAGTTCAGTCTACTCAGGAAAAAGGCGCGAAATTCGTTGCATTTGCAGCAAATAAGAACGAAGAGAGCGACAGCGTGGTTGCTTCCGTCAACATGAACTGGGTAAATGTTTATCCATGGATCATCGAAGGCGTGGCAAAAGGTGAACTTAGCGGACCACAGCAGGTTGGTGTTGCTGAAGGTGTATTTGAGACTATTTTCACAGATGCATGTTCTGACGAGTGCAAAGCAGCAGTAGAAAAAGCTGTTGAGGATATCACTGCCGGAAATATTGATTTCACCCAGTATTTTTCTGAGAAATAAATGAATCCCAGGTTGGCAGTGTGTCACAGCACTGCCAATTTTTTTTATGAAAGTTCTGTCTGGCCCCTGAGCACAGACTGACCGGCTTTCATATAATGCAGAAAATATGGCAGGAAGGAAGGATGAGACAAAAATGAGCGAGGCTGTCATTGAGTTAAAGCACATAACGAAACGGTTTGCCAAGGTACTGGCGAACGATGATGTGTCCATTACCATCCACAAAGGAGAGGTGGTGGCACTTCTTGGGGAAAACGGAGCCGGAAAAAGTACCATTATGAAAATCCTTTACGGTCTTTACCATGCCACATCAGGAGAAATTCTGATCGATGGTCAGGAAAGAAAGATTTCCTCTCCAAAAGAGGCAATGAATCTGGGGATTTCCATGATTCAGCAGCATTTTTCTCTGGTTCCGGCCCATACGGTAACAGAGAATATCATTCTGGGAAACTGCAAGGGCAAGATCGATCTGAAGGCAAAGGAAAAGGAAATCGATGGACTGGCAAAGCAGTACGGGTTTGATGTTCCCGCAGGAGAATACATTCGCAATCTTTCTGTCGGAACTCAGCAGAAGGTAGAGATTCTGAAGGCCCTGTACTTAAATGCAAGGATCCTGATCATGGATGAGCCCACTGCAGTTCTGACACCTCAGGAAATTGATACACTGATGGAATTTGTAAAAAGTTATGTGGCAAAAGGAAATTCCGTGGTATTTATCACACATAAGATGAAAGAAGTTATGCAGGTTTCCGACACGATCGTGGTTATGAGAAATGGAAAAATCTGTGGTACAGTAAAACGTGAAGATACCAACGAAAAAGAACTGGCACACATGATGATCGGACGCGATCTGGAGAATCTTCAGACGCCTGGCCAGGACGACTTTTCAGACAGAAAAGAGCGTCTGGTGGTGGAGCATCTTACCATACGGCCGGAAAAACAGGCGCCGGTTCTGGATGATATCAGTTTCTCTATTCACGAAGGAGAAGTCCTTGGTATAGCCGGAGTATCAGACAACGGTCAGCAGGAGCTGTGTGAGGCACTGTATGGGGCAGCAAATATTACTTCCGGTAAAATTACTCTGGATGGAAAAGATATCACCGATACAAACGTAAAAGAACGAATCGCCATGGGAATAGGATATACGGCATCTGACCGTTACCGTTATGCCATGGTGGCAGATATGACTCTTTCGGAAAATATGCTTTTGAAATCCAGCTATTTAAAAGAATGGGTCAGCCATGGAATTATCAACTGGAAAAAGCTTCATCAGTATACGGAAGACCAGATCAAAAAATATGCGATCAAGGCACCTGACCATAACGTGACTGCAGGCAGTCTGTCAGGTGGTAATCAGCAGAAGGTAGTAGTGGCCAGGGAAGTTGACATGGGACATAATGTGATCATCTTTGACCAGCCTACAAGAGGACTGGATCTGGGAGCTATTAATTATGTTCACAAGACCATTCTCTCGGAAAAGGAACAGGGCAAATCTGTGTTATTGATATCTACAGAGCTTTCGGAAATCTTCGCCCTGTCTGACCGGATTGCGGTTATGTACAAAGGCCGGATAATGGGGATTTACAAAAATGGTGAGCTTACCACAGAAAAGATCGGACTTCTGATGGCAGGCTATCAGCCGGATAAGGAGGAACTTAAGTGATGCAAAAGGGAAAAGTAAAAGATCTTCTGTTATGGACCTTCCTGGCGATCATTCTGGGGCTGGCAATGAGCTTTGCATTTCTGCCGCTTCTGGGCGTGAATCCCATTGAGTCTCTGAAAATCATGCTGATGGAGACCTTTGCAGATAAATTTTCCATGGGAAATATTCTGGTGAAGACGACACCTCTGATTCTCACCAGCCTTGCCTTTGCATTTACATACAAGGCAAATCTTTACAATATCGGAGCGCAGGGCCAGTTTTATGTGGGCTGTATCTGTGCGACCGCTACCACCCTGGCACTTCAGACAAAGCTTCCGGGAGTCATCGTACTTCTCTGCGCTTTTGCAGCGAGTGTCCTGGGAGGAGGTCTTACCGGCCTTCTCATCGGTTTTCTGAAAGCAAAATTCAATGCCAATGAATTTCTGGTAAGTATGATGTCTACTTATGTAATTCAGTATGTACTTCAGCTCTTGCTGCGCACCGTCCTTCAGGAGCCGAAGCATGAGTATCTGAAGACACAGTATATTGATTCCTCTACATGGTTGCCAAAAATTATCCCCGGCACCTCGGTTTCTCTTGGAATCGTGATTTCGGTGGCAGCGGCTGTCCTGATCTGGTTTATCCTGTATCATACATCCCTTGGATATCGTGTCAGAGTAACCGGTCTGAATCAGGATGCGGCGACCATGTCCGGTATCAATCCGAAAAAAATGTGTATGACTGCATTTTTCATCAGCGGTGCTATCGCGGGTCTTGCGGGATTTACGGAAATCAATGGTATGCAGCACATGCTTCTTACCGGCTTTGAGTCGGATATCGGTTCTTATGGAATCGGTATTGCGATTATGGCAAACGCGAATCCGATTGGAATTATTTTTGCGGCACTTCTGTTTGGGACCATGCAGGTGGGCGGAACTGCGCTGGGACACTCCACAGATGCTCCTGCCAGCGTAATTGACGTAATGCTGGGCTTTGTGATGCTGTTCGTCCTGATGTCTTTCTTTGTGAGACATAAGCTGGAAATCCGCAAAATGAAACAGCAGAAGCTGAAAGGAGGAGAGGCATAACATGCAGATATTTGTAAATTTGATATCAAGAGCATTTTTTATGAGCACGCCTCTGATTCTGGGCGCGCTGGGTGAAGTTCTTGCAGAGCGTACCGGTATGATGGTCACTGCTGTAGAAGGTATTTTCCTCATTGGAGCGTGGGGAGGTTTTATTGGAGCTTATCTATCCGGCAACATGCTGGTGGGATTTTTGGCGGCGATGACCTGTGGCCTTCTGGTTGCCATGCTGTATGGTTTAACCACAATATATATGCATCAGCATCAGATTGTAATGGGAACTGCAATCGCAATCCTGGTGACCGGCTTCTGCACCTTTTTCTACCGCGTTATTTTCGGCGTGCAGACGGTACCGCTTAAAGTAAGCCCTCTGCCGGTCATTAAGATCCCGCTTTTGTCAAAGATTCCGATTATCGGACAGATCCTGTTTTCACAGAATATCATTACCTATCTGACTTATATTCTGGTTCCGATCGTTTTCTTTGTGATTTACAAGACTTCTCTGGGTCTGTCAATGAGATCCTGTGGGGAAAATCCGGAGGCAGCGGACGCAGCCGGAATTAATGTAACCAAAACCAGATTTCTGGCTGTAGCCGTGGCAGGGTGCATGGGCGGTGTGGCAGGTGCCTACTACTCCCTCTGCAACGTGGGAATGTATAATGCGGAAATTATCGGCGGCCGTGGCTGGATTGCATTCGGTATCTGCTTCCTGGGTAACTGGAACCCGGTAGGCGCTCTGACTTTTGGTATTATTTTTGGTATTTCCGATGCACTTGGCACATATGTCCGGGCACTTGGAAATGCATCGATTCCAAGCGAACTTTTCAGTGCGCTGCCATATATTCTGGTAATCGTGCTGACTGTCTGCAGGAAACAGTTCAATGTTCCGGCTAAGCTGGGCGCAAATTATATAAAAGAAGATTAAGGAAGAGGTTCAGCCATAACAGCCTGTCCAGGTTGTTGTGGCTGAATGGCTATGGTTGAAAAAATGTTTGATTATGTGATAAAAAACGGTCTGATCATAAATGGAAAACGAGAAAAAGCATTTCCGGGAGCTGTGGGAGTGAAGGATGGAAAAATTGCAGAGGTTTTTCATTTCTCAGAAGGACTGCCTGAACTCTCAGAGAACCGGATCCTGGACGCAAAGGGTGGTTATGTGACTCCGGGCTTTATTGATATTCACCGTCACGGAGACTGGGAGGCTCTTCGAAACGGAGATGATGAGCTTTTGAACCGCCAGGGCCTGACCACAGTGGTAAACGGAAACTGTGGTCTTTCCGTTGCTCCGACAGGGGAGAAATACCGGGAAGAGATTACGGATTTTCTGGGAAGCGTGACGGGAAAACCACCGGAAGGGACGCAGCCATCGGCAACCATGGCAGAATATCTGGCTGCCCTGAAAAACACAAAACGAAGTGTGAATACGGGAATGCTTGCAGGAAACGGTACAATCCGTGCCGGGGTCAAGGGCTATGAATCAGGGAGGCTTTGCAAAAAAGAACTGCAGGCCATATGGAAAGCGCTGGAGGAATCCCTGGAAGCGGGCGCGTTGGGCGTAAGTCTTGGAATTGCCTATGCACCGGAATTCGAATATGATCAGGAAGGGCTTGTGGAAGCCCTGCAGCCTCTGAAAAACACGGATATTCCCATTACCGTTCATGTAAGAAACGAAGGGGACGGTATCATTCCGGCCATGAAGGAAATCATCGCCGTGGCAAAATCTCTGCACATCCCTCTGCATGTCAGTCATCTGAAATGTATCGGAAAGAAAAACTGGGGAGAGCGACCAGGGGAAATTCTGCGCCTGTTTGATGAAGCTGCTGCTGATGGCGTAAAAGTGGATTTCGACCTTTATCCATATCTGACAGGCTCTACCCAGCTTGTTCATGTTCTTCCGCCGGAGTGCCAGCAGGGCGGAACAGAAGCGATTCTGACACGGCTATCCGACCCTGCCTGGCGGAAAAAACTGACAGAAATTCTGAGCAGGCCATCCGATGAATTTGAAAACATTGTAGAACTGGCCGGTTTTGAGAAGATTTATGCCAGTACCCTTCACACAAAGGAATATGGCCCTTTTGCAGGGCAGTCCATTGCAGAAATCGCAGAAAGGTTGGGACGTGATCCATATGACGCATTGTACGATATTCTGTTTGCAGAAAAATGCCAGGTAACTATGCTGGATACCATCGCCTCAGAGGAGGATATGCTTTATTTTCTTTCGGATGAAAGGGCAAACCTGATTTCAGATGCCATTTATCCGGCAGGAGGAAAATACCACCCGAGAGTCTGCGGAGCTTTTCCAAAGCTTCTGGTAGATTACGTGAGGGAGAAAAAAGTATTTTCCATTGAGGATGCCATTTACAAAATGACAGCAAAACCAGCCCATGTTTTGCATATGGAGCGCGGTATACTGGATGTGGGAATGCCTGCAGACATCAATGTGTTTCATCTGGAAAAGCTCGCAGTACCTGCAGATTTTGACCATCCGGACAGACTGTGCACTGGTTTTGACTATGTGATGGTAAACGGACAGATTGTGGTGGAACAGGATATATGGCGAAATCCGGGATGTGGACAGGTCATCCAGGGCCAGGAAGGGAGTTTAACATGAAGCTGAGAGAGGAAAGAAAAAAGGAAGTTCTTGATTTTTGTAAAAAACTGATTGCAGCCCGAAGCTGCTCCGGTGAAGAACAGGAAGTGGCAGAGGAGCTGGCACAATATATGAAAAATCACTTTTTTGATGAAGTGATGGTGGATAAATATGGGAATGTAATTGGTAAGATCGTGGGAAATCGTCCGGGAAAACGAGTGCTTTTTGATGGGCATATGGACACAGTTCCTGCAGAAAATCCGGAAGCGTGGACACATGATCCTTTTACTCCTGTGGTAGAAGATGGAAAACTTTATGGTCGTGGAACATCGGATATGAAAGGAGCTGTTTCTGCCTTTGTTTCTGCTGCTGCGTATTTTTTGCAGGATTTTGGGAAAGACTTTGCAGGAGAACTTTATCTGGCAGGGGTAGTTCACGAGGAATGCTTTGAGGGTGTAGCGGCCAGAAGCATCAGTGAAATCGTAAAACCGGACTATGTAATCATTGGTGAAGCATCCAACCTGAACCTGAAAACAGGCCAGAGAGGCCGTGCGGAAATCGTTCTGGAGACATTTGGAAAGGCAGCACATTCCGCTAATCCGGAAAAGGGGATTAACGCTGTGATGAAAATGTGTGAAATTCTTCCGGAGATTCGGAAAATAGAGCCACCGGTACATGAAAAGCTGGGAAAGGGGATTCTGGAGCTGACAGACATCATCTCCTCACCATATCCCGGTGCGTCCGTGGTGCCGGAATACTGCCGTGTTACTTTTGACCGCCGTTTGCTTACTGGCGAGACAAAGGAAAGCGTGCTTGCACCGATACAGGCTGTCCTTGATAAAAAAGCAAAGGAAGATCCCGAATTTCATGCAAAAGTTTCTTTTTCTTTAGGGAAAGAAACGTGTTATACAGGAGAAGAAATCCAGGGAGAACGCTTTTTCCCGGGATGGTATTATTCACCTGAGGAGGATTATATCCAAAAAATTGCTGCAGAGTTAAAAAACGATGGTTTTTCCCCGGAACTCACACAGTATAGCTTCTGCACAAACGGAAGCCATTATGCAGGAGAAAAAGGTATTAAAACAGTGGGATTGGGACCATCCCGGGAAAACCTTGCCCATACGGCGGATGAGTATGTGGAGCTGACGCAGTTGTTTGGCGCGGCAGAATGTTATTACAGTGTTATGAAAGCTCTGCTGAGGTAAGTTTATCTGGTATATCAGAACAGGTTTATGGATTGTTTCCAGTTTATTCCAGCATAGGATTTCTGTGAAGTGCACATATTAGGAATACAAGTTCACATCAAGGAAAAGGAGACAGATAGAATGAAAAAAATGAAATCAATTCTGACAGGCGCCTTACTTGTATTTACATTATGTATGCTCACCGCCTGTGGGACGAACAACAATGCAGCAAATGACAATGCAAATGGTACGACAGCAAATGACGAGGCGAATAACAATGCAGCGAATGACAATGCCACAACCGGCAATAATGCGGCAACAGACAATAATGCTGTAACGGATAATAATACGACAACCGACAACAATACCGCGGCTGACAACAATGGAACGACCAATAACACTGGAAATGTCAACACCACAGATGAGACACCGGTTGTGGATGATAACACCGTGGTTGACGATAACAATAATGGTGACGGAACCGTATCCGGAGAGCTTGGAAACAGTGTGCGAGACCTGGGTGACGGCGTGGGCAACGCTGTGGAAGACGTGGGCGATGCAGTCGGAAATGCAGCAAATGGAAGATAAGCAGCAGACGATGATTGCAGGAAATCTGATTTAATGTTATTATCAATGCATGAAAAGGGAAAGAACCTCTGTTTTTTCCAAAAAATGAGACCGCCGCTGGGCGGTGCGGGAGGTAAATATGAAATTCCGGCCATGCATTGATATACATAACGGGAAAGTGAAACAGATCGTAGGTGGCAGCCTGAAGGATGCAGGAGATGAGGCGAAAGAAAATTTTGTATCCGTTCAGGATGCCGCTTTTTACGCTTCTTTATATAAAAAGTCAGGGCTTTCGGGAGGCCATGTGATTTTACTCAACAGCGTGGATTCCCCTTATTATGAGGCGACAAGGCAGCAGGCATTTCTGGCTCTGCATACGTACCCACAGGGTCTGCAGCTCGGAGGAGGTGTAAATCCGGAAAATGCGGCAGACTATCTGGATGCAGGAGCAAGTCATGTCATTGTCACATCTTACGTGTTTAAAGATGGGAAAATATCATGGTCAAACCTGGATAAGATGGAAAAAGCGGTAGGACGGGAACGTTTGGTGCTGGATTTAAGCTGTCGCAAAAAAGATGGCCAGTATTATGTGGTTACGGACCGTTGGCAGAAATTCACGGAGGTGACCGTTACACCCGATTTAATGGAGAAACTTGGAAGCCATTGTGATGAATTTCTTATCCATGCGGTGGATGTGGAAGGAAAAGCCAGAGGCGTGGAAAAAGAACTGGTGGAGCTTTTGAGCGAGTACACAGAGCGCCCGGTTACTTATGCAGGCGGAGTAGGTTCCATGGAAGATCTGGAAGTGCTCCGTGTCAGCGGCAAAAACCGTGTGGATGTGACCGTGGGAAGTGCCCTGGATCTTTTCGGAGGAAAGCTGCCATTTGAGAGGCTTGTACATTTATAATAGTTGTTTTGCTGTTAATCATTTTTGAGAACAAAGCCAAAGTCAGGAAGGCAAAAAGGGTATAAAATGACGAAATATTTATTAATGCATAAGGATTCTGTCTGCGGTTCCATGATTTATGATGAAATGACCGGACGAATTGCAGGTTATCATGATGAAGGGAAAGGCCTTTCTCCATTCCTGGGTAATTGTGATATTCAGAAAATCAGAAAATGGTGGGAAATGCGGGCAGTTCCCGCCTCACGAAATATGATACAGAAAGTTATTCGTGAGTCAGGCTGTTTTAATCCGGAGAGTTATCTTGCAAAAAATCTGGCATTAAGTATGACAGATTGTTATTGGATATGTCCTGAAAATATTCTTCTTACTTATGATGAGGTAAAATTTTCGAATCTGGTAATATATAATGAGGGAAAAGTTCCATATCATAATGCGACATCGTATGATCCAAATGCTTCTCTTGGCGGTCAGATGGAAAAATACTGGGAATTGGATCATGAGATACCTGTCCTTGTAAAAGAAAGTTATAAGTATTTCGGGCAGCAGTCGATAAATGAAGTTTTTGCGACCTATGTTCATGAGCTGCAGAAATCAGGTATCCCATTTGTAAAATATACTGCTTCTGTGACGGAAGATCATGGAATACTTTGCAAGTGTGATGCGTTTACATCAGAGCATATTGAATTTATTCCGGCATATGAAGTGTTGGAAAGTCAGAAAACCCGAAATGAAACGTCTTTGTATGACAGCTATATTGATATATGCGTAGAGAACGGAATTGAGCGTGATTCTATCCAGGATTTTATGGATTATCAGACAATGACAGATTTTGTGATAAGCAATACAGATGAGCATCTGCTGAATTTTGGTATTTTGCGTAATTCGGATTCTATGAAGGTAATAGGACCGGCTCCTGTTTTTGATTCCGGAAACAGTATGTTTTACTCGGATGAGAGAAAAATTCCATACACAAGAGCCGGCCTGTTGGAGCGTAAGATAACCGGTTTCTATAAATCTGAGGAAAAAATTCTGGAAAAGGTTAAAAATCGAAATATCGTAAAAGAGGATCTTTTTCCAGCGCCAAAAGAGGTTAAGGAAATATATGAAAGCTCAGGTGTCCCTGCGTGGAAGGCTGAGATTATTTCAAAAAACTACGAAACAAAATTACAATTTGTCCGTGAATTTCAAAAAGGGAAGAGTATCTCGCTGTATCAGGAAAGGCGAAACGAAAAGAAGCAATTGAAGAAACAGACTCAATCAGAAGCACATCTGCAGAAGTTTATTATGATCTGTGGAAATCCGGGATCAGGCAAATCCAGGCAGGCAGATAATCTATTTAAGTCACTCAAACATCTGGGCTGCCATGAAATGGATTCAAAAGAACTGTATACAGTTGAAGACGCAGTAAAAGACACTGGATTTTTGATGGATAAACAGCGTATTCTGAAAAAACTTCAGCCAAAATCGGGATATCAGGGGGCTGTTGTCAGGGTCTCAACTGAGGATATCAGATATGAATTGAAGGCAAAAAGAGCGGTATGTGATGAGGACATGATTTCTCTCATTGCGGATGCTCGTATAGAAACTGCTCTTTTGAGCGGAGCTTCGGTGATATTTGACACATCAAAATCTGACAGAAATTCAAGAGAATATTATATCGGGCTTGCTGACAGAGCCGGAGTATATGACAGGTCGCTTTATTTTTCTGATAAGAGTAAACCTTCGTATGATGAGGGGTGGACAGAAATAAGTACATGGGGATGTTAAATGCGAAAAAGCTTCTGAAGGAATAAAAAGCAACTACTATTCAGAAAAATATATGAATTTTTCATAAAATGATGTTAAAATTTGTGCCGATGTGTTATAATATATCTATCAAACAGCAAAGGGGATGGAAGCATGAAGTTTATTATCAGCGGAAAAAATCTTACGGTAACGGAAGGACTTAGAACTGCAGTCGAAGATAAGCTTGGAAAGCTGGAAAGGTATTTCACTCCTGATACCGAAGTTGTCGTAACTTTAAGTGTGGAAAAAGAAAGACAGAAAATCGAAGTGACGATTCCTGTGAAGGGCAATATCATCCGTTCTGAGCAGGTAAGCAACGATATGTACGTATCTATCGATCTGGTGGAGGAAGTAATTGAACGTCAGCTTCGGAAATACAAAAATAAAATCGTAGACAAGCAGCAGTCGGCAGCGAACTTCCAGAAAGCGTACCTGGACAAAGATTACGATGAGGATGAAGATGTTAAAATCATCCGTACCAAGAAGTTTGATATCAAGCCCATGTATCCGGAGGATGCATGCGTACAGATGGAACTTCTGGGACATAACTTCTATGTATTCTGCAATGCGGAGACCGATCAGGTGAATGTGGTTTATAAACGGAAAGGAAATACGTACGGACTGATTGAGCCGGAAGTATGAGAATTAACGGATCGGACCGCAAATATGACAATTAAATAGGAAAACAGCGGCTTTGCCGTAAATCAGGTGCCCGGGAGTACATACCGTATTCCCGGGCGTATTTTTATCCCAGGGAGGTCAAAATGACAGAACGTGAAAAATTAAATTTATCTCTGCACACTGTAAGACAGATAATACCGTCCTCCTTCCAGCGGCTGGCTGGTGGTAACAATATCCGGGTGAAGGTCAAGAATGTTCTGAAAATCATCGGAAATCCCTTCGCCTGTGAGCTTTGATACGCTTTCCTTCCTGGTCCACAGACGACAAAAATCTTCATCGGTTTTGATGAGGGACTGCTCTTCGGCTGTACATACACGACGAACAAGGGCGGGGCGAATGGAGACAGTTTCCTGTATATCCAGACCGATTTCAGCAGAATGCAGAGCGCAGCCGATGAAACTTCCACTGTGGCTGATGCTGAAAAAAGGCATATTTTTCCCTGTAAGGTAAGGCTTTCCGGAAGGTGCAGGAACAATAACAGGACATCCTGTTATCCCATATTTGTGTCTGAGCCCATAAAGCAGAAGCAGGTAACCGATGACTGTGCGTTTCTGATCCTCAATGCTTCGAAAACGCAGAGCATATTCACGACGGGGAGGCGGAAGAATGGACAGGGCGCGGCGGAAATCTTCATCGGAAAAAGTATCAAGTGCGGAAAAAAGATAGATCATAAGGAAACCTCCACTTCAAAACCAAAGATATGGATTATTTTAGTACAGGAGACACTCTCGTGTCAATGAAGCAAGTGTTTTTTTGCTTTGAAATGGAATCATTGCGCTGCCCGATATCAGGCATAACAAGTACGATTCTGGAAGATTTGTGTCGACAAATATTTCTTGCAATGCAAAATAAAAGCCGTGTATAATACTTCCAGAAACAAAAAACGGACAACGAGGGCAGGCCTGTCATTGCAGAATAGCGAGGATGGGGTGGACAGAAAGATTTTGTTGTGCTAAAATAAAATAAGTCAGAAAAAATCTGGCACATAACGTATGTGATTCTGTCGCTTCAGACAAGATATTCCAAACTATTTTACATAAAAATGATAAGGCCATTTTTAGTGGATTAAGAGGTAGTAGATTATTATGAGAGAAAAGTATGAGTCTTTATCGCTGACAGTATTAAGAGACCTGGCGAAAGCCAGGGGACTGAAGGGTATTTCCACACTCAGAAAACCGGACCTGGTTGAACGTATGCTGGAGGAGGATGCAAAGGAAGTACCTCAGAGCCAGGAAAGGGAGCCAAAGCCGGAACCGGAAAAAACAATCTCTGATGCCAGAGCAGAACATGTCAGCAATACATATCATGTACCTGCTGAGACAGTACAGCTGGACAGCGGAGAAAAAGCAAACGGTATCCTGGAGGTACTCCCCGACGGATACGGTTTCATCCGTTGTGAAAATTATCTTCCGGGAGAAAATGATATCTATGTTTCCCCGTCCCAGATTCGCAGGTTTAATCTGAAAACAGGAGATATCATTCAGGGAAATATCCGTATCAAAACACAGGGAGAAAAATTCAGTGCACTTTTATATGTCACCTCCATTAACGGATTTCATCCAAGCGAGGGGCAGAGACGTTATAATTTCGAAGATATGACACCCATTTTCCCGGATGAGCGTCTGATCATGGAGCGCCCGGGCGGGACTACGGCTATGCGTATTGTGGATCTGATCAGC
>JALERH010000162.1 GCA_022764275.1 Blautia sp.
ACTGATCAAACAGGAGTTTAATCAGGCTTTTGAAAAATACGATGTGCTGCTGGCACCGGCGGCTCCTTATACAGCGCCGAAGCTTGGAGAAAGCTTACAGGATCCCCTTGCCATGTATCTGGGCGATATTTATACGGTTGCGGTAAATCTCTGCGGTCTTCCGGGAATCACCGTTCCCTGCGGAAAGGACAGCACTGGTCTGCCCATCGGTATCCAGATGATCGGGGACTGCTTTATGGAAAAGAAGATCTTACGCGCTGCCCATGCTTATGAGCAGGCGAGAGGCGATTTTGGTACACCAGGGGAAGGAGGAAATCAGGTATGAAACAGTATGAGACCATCATTGGACTGGAAGTGCATGTAGAGCTTGCCACTAAGACTAAGATTTTCTGCGGCTGCTCCACAGAGTTCGGCGGAGCGCCGAATACCCATACCTGTCCGGTCTGCACCGGTATGCCGGGTTCCCTTCCTGTCCTGAACAAAAAAGTGGTGGAGTTTGCCTTAAAGGCAGGCCTTGCCACCAACTGCCAGATTCATCAGTATTGTAAATTTGACCGGAAAAACTATTTTTATCCGGACAATCCGCAGAACTATCAGATTTCCCAGCTTTATCTGCCTATCTGTCATGATGGCTGGGTAGAGATCGAGACCTCTGCAGGAAAGAAAAAAATCCGGATTCATGAGATGCATATGGAGGAGGATGCCGGAAAGCTGATCCACGATGAGTGGGAGGACTGCTCCCTGGTGGATTATAACCGAAGCGGTGTGCCTCTGATTGAGATCGTTTCCGAGCCGGATATGAGGAGTGCGGACGAAGTCATCGCCTATCTGGAAAAGCTGCGCTGCATCATGCAGTATCTCGGAGTTTCGGACTGTAAGCTTCAGGAAGGCTCCATGAGAGCGGATGTGAACCTTTCCGTCCGGGAAGTAGGAACAGAAAAATTCGGCACCAGGACCGAGATGAAAAACATCAACTCCTTTAAGGCCATCGCGCATGCTATCGAGGGTGAAAGAGAGCGCCAGATTGAGCTCCTGGAGATGGGAAAAGCCGTGACTCAGGAGACACGCCGCTGGGACGACAACAAAGAGTCTTCCCACGCCATGCGTTCCAAGGAGGATGCAAAGGACTATCGTTATTTCCCGGATCCGGATCTGCCGCCCATCCATATTTCAAGTGAATGGATCGAGGAACTGAAAAAAGGACTGCCGGAATTTCGGGAAGAGAAGCAGCTCCGCTATCAGGAGGAGTATGGACTTCCGGCATATGATGCGGGAATTCTTACGGAATCCAGACATCTGTCCGATCTTTTTGAGGAGGTTGCCACTCTTTGCGGAAACGCCAAAAAGGCTGCCAACTGGTTCATGGTGGAAGTACTGCGTCTGATGAAGGACAAAGGACTGGAGCCGGAGAAGGTAAGCTTTACGCCAAAACATCTTTCCGATCTTCTGGAAATGATCGAGAAAAAAGAAGTGAGCCCGCAGAATGCCAAGAAAGTATTTGAACTTGTTTTTGATGAGGATATTGATCCGGTGGCATATGTGGAGGAGCACGGACTGAAGATCGTGGAGGATACCGGCCTACTTACCGATACCATCACGAAAATCCTGGATGCAAATCCCGGCCCTCTGGCAGAACTACTTTCCGGTAAGGATAAGGTCATGAGCTTCTTTGTAGGTCAGATTATGAAAGAATTAAAAGGCAAGGCGAATCCGGCAAGCGTCCGGGAAGCCCTGAATGCGGAAATAGAAAAGAGAAAATAAGGAGAATACTGTTCAAATGGTTACCATTAATCATAATTATTTAAAATTACCGGGGAGCTATCTGTTTTCCACGATTGCGAAAAAAGTAAAGGCATATCGTGAGGAGAACCCGGAAAAGAAAATCATCAGCCTTGGAATCGGGGATGTGACACAGCCTCTGGTTCCGGCAATCATCGATGCCCTTCACGGTGCGGTGGATGAGATGGCACATGCGGAAACCTTCCGCGGCTATGCTCCGGATCTGGGGTATGAATTTCTGAGAAATGCCATTGCAAAAAATGACTATCAGGACAGGGGATGTGACATTGCAGCAGACGAAATCTTTGTTTCCGACGGTGCGAAAAGCGATTCCGGAAATATCCAGGAGATTTTCGGGATTGACAACAAGGTGGCTGTCTGTGACCCTGTTTACCCGGTTTATGTGGATACCAATGTCATGGCAGGACGTACCGGAGAGTACAATACTACAAGAGAAAATTTTGACGGCGTGATCTATATGCCTTGCCGTGAGGAAAACGGTTTTCTGCCGGAATTTCCGAAAGAAGTGCCGGATCTGATTTATCTGTGCTTCCCAAATAACCCCACCGGCTCTGCCATTACAAAGGACGAGCTGCAGAAATGGGTGGACTACGCAAACAAAAACGGCTGTGTGATCATTTACGATGCAGCCTATGAAGCTTACATTACAGAGGAAAATGTTCCTCATACCATTTACGAGTGTGAGGGTGCAAGAACCTGTGCCATCGAGCTTCGCAGCTTTTCCAAGAATGCCGGATTTACCGGCGTGCGTCTTGGCTTTACCGTAATCCCGAAGGAGCTTGTACGGGACGGGGTGGCACTTCATGCCCTGTGGGCAAGACGTCACGGTACCAAATTTAACGGAGCTCCCTATATCGTGCAGCGTGCCGGGGAAGCGGTTTATTCCGAGGCAGGAAAAGCACAGTTAAAGGAGCAGGTAGGCTATTATCAGAAAAATGCCAGAACAATTTACGATGAACTGAAAAAGGCAGGCTTCTCCGTATCCGGCGGTGTGAATGCTCCTTATATCTGGCTGAAAACACCGGATAAGATGACCTCCTGGGAGTTCTTTGACTACCTTCTGAAAGAGGCAAATGTGGTGGGAACTCCGGGCTCGGGATTCGGTGCACACGGAGAAGGCTATTTCCGTCTTACCGCATTTGGAACTTACGAAAATACACTCGAAGCAATTGACAGGATTAAAAATCTGTGAAATAATCATACGTAAAGAGAAAATCAGCAGGTGGTGCTGCGTTAAGCAGCCGCAGGACTGCTGATTTTCTGTAAAGAGATTTTTCATAAGGGGGCTTTGTCATGAAAATCAGTCGTATTGAACATATGTGTGAGGGAAACGGGCACGTTATCATTAAGGAAATCCTGGAAGAGCCGCAGTTAAACGGAAAATGCGGGCTTTACGCTGAGGTGACGCTGGAGCCGGGATGCTCCCTCGGATATCATGAGCATCATGGAGAGAGCGAAACCTATTATATTTTGAGCGGACAGGGGGAATATAGTGATAACGGACTGTATCGTCCGGTGCAGCCGGGGGATATCACATTCACTCCTGACGGTAAAGGCCATGGCCTTGCAAATATCGGAAATACAGACCTTGTTTTTATGGCCCTGATCATTAAAGATTGAATGAAAGTACGAGGAAAAAAATGCGAAAGACTAAGATTATCTGTACCATCGGACCATCCAGTGACAACGAAAAGACACTTACCGAGATGTGCCAGGCGGGTATGAACATTGCCCGGCTGAACTTTTCCCATGGAACCTTTGAAGAGCACCAGAAGAAGATCGACCTGGTAAAAAAGGTACGCAAAAAACTGAGACTTCCTATTGCCATCATGCTGGACACGAAGGGACCGGAGTACCGTATCAAAACTTTTGAGAACCATAAGATTCAGTTAAATGACGGAGATACGTTTATTTTTACTACCGATGATGTAGAAGGAGATCAGACAAAGGTTTCCGTAACCTATAAGCACCTGATCGATGACCTGAAGGTGGGAGACACCATTCTGGTTAACAACGGACTTGTGATTTTTGAAGTAGAGCGCCTGGAGGGAGCGAATGCCATCTGTAAGGTCGTGGCCGGAGGAATGCTTTCTGACCGCAAGAGCATGAATTTCCCCAACCGCCTGATGACAAATGAGTTCTTAAGTGAACAGGATAAGCAGGATCTGCTGTTTGGAATCGAGAACGGCGTGGATTTTGTTGCGGCTTCTTTCGTTTCTACGAAAAAGGACATGGAAGATATCCGTAAGTTCCTGGATGAGAACGGCGGTGAGAATATTGACATCATTGCCAAGATCGAGAATCGTTCCGGTGTGGAGAATATCGATGAAATCTGCAGCGTAGCTGACGGTATCATGGTTGCCCGCGGTGACCTGGGTGTGGAGATTCCTTTTGTGGAGGTACCTTCTGTCCAGAAATATCTGATCAGAAAGTGCCGTCTCATGGGTAAGAGAGTCATCACGGCGACAGAGATGCTGGAGTCCATGATCCACAATCCGCGTCCGACCCGTGCGGAGATTTCGGATGTTGCCAATGCCGTTTACGACGGAACTTCTGCTGTCATGCTTTCCGGCGAATCCGCAGCCGGAGATTATCCGGTGGCTGCTGTAAAGAATATGGCAGAGATCGCAGAATTTACGGAAAAGAAGATTGATTACAACGAGTGGTTCCGTACCACCAGCTATGAGATCCACAACAATCTGGATGCCATTTCCCACGGAACCTGTGCCATGGCAATCGACGTTAAGGCAAAAGGAATTGTGGTAAGCTCCATCAGTGGTACCACAGCACGTATGGTCAGCCGCTTCCGTTGTCCGGTGGATATCATCGGCATGACTACTTCCGAGCAGGCATGGCGCAAGCTTAACATGAGCTGGGGAGTGACGCCGGTGCTCAGCGAGGAATTTAATTCCGTAGATGTCATGTTCTATCATGGCACACAGGAAGCAAAAAGAGTCTTTAACCTGAAAAAGGGAGACAATATCGTCCTTACCGGAGGACAGATCAACGGAAAATCCGGCAATACCAATACCATTAAGGTGGAGACGATCTGATTTCAATATTAAATAGTTTTTGTCGTGTAACAGGCGGGCTGCGTATGCAGCCCGTTTTTTAATATCGTTCATATTGAACAACAAGGATGAAAGATTGCTGTGATTCGTTTTCATGACATATTGACTTCCTAACGGATATTAGGTATAATATTCCTAACGATTATTAGGAATATAAAGATTGGAGAAACGAAATGGAAAAGATAAAAACAAAGGACAGAATACTTTTCGCAGCACTTGATTTATTTTCCGAAAAGGGATATGACCAGACTTCCATTGATTTATTTGCAGAAGCTGTGGGAATAAAATGCCCATCTATATACGCACATTATAAGGGACAGGAAGATATTCTTGATTAC
>JALERH010000194.1 GCA_022764275.1 Blautia sp.
CGGGCAGCAGTGGCAGCAGGAACAGACAGTATAGAGCATGGAAACTATATGAATGAGGAAACCTTATGTATGCTTGCAGAAAGTGAAACAGTATGGGTTCCAACTCTGGTTACGGTGCGGAATCTCAGAGGCTGTGGGAGGTACCGGGATGAAACACTGCTGCCGATCATAAGATGTGCGGAAGAAAATCTCCGCCTCGCTTTCCGGATGGGAGTACATGTGTCTTTGGGAAGCGATGGCGGAGCGTATATGGTGCCTCATGGGCAGGGGCTGCTTGACGAAGAAAAATCTTTTTGCGATATTCTGGGAGACAGCCCCCGGGTGCGTCAATGGCTTTTGAATGGAGAAGAACAGATACGCCGGCGCTTTTGCAGGACATAGAGTCTTCTTTTGGGAAAAGTAGTTTCTCAGGCATCCGTGATCTTGATGGCTTTATAAATATTTGATGTTTTGGACACAGAAGGATTAAAAGTGACACAGATATTGCTTCCGGTAAGCAGACCACCTGTAGAGCTGTTTGTTGTATTGTCGGTGCTGCAGGTGATGATGGCTCCGTCGGTTGTTTTTATGGTAACAGTATTTGCCGTTGAGCCGACGATCGTCCCGGTTACAGTGGAAGAAATAGAACTTTCTTTTATGCTGTCAGTGTCTTCTCCAATTACGGAAGAGATGGAAATACCATCTAGGGTGGTTCCATTGAATTCACCCTGGTAATGGATGGTTACCAGGGAGCCGGGAGCAATTCCTCCTTTAAAATAGCAGGAAATGCCGGACAGGTTTACGGTAACAGAGGTTTTACTTCCCTTCGGGCGAACTTTCAGGGAATTAAGCTGGATATCCTGTATAACAGCACGAAAGGTGGAATCTGCAGCAGCGGCAGAGGCTTCTGCGTCGGCAGGCCGGGCAGGCACAAGTGTTGGTGTTGGAACCTGCATGGGTTCTATATCGGAGATGGTCAGCACTTTCATGTGGCTTGCATTTAAGGTGCCGGGAGTATCTCTGGGAGGAAATTTTCCTTTAAAATGAAGGTAAACCCACTGACCGGCAGTGAGACCATTTTGATAATACTGTTCTGTACCGGTGATAGGGTAAGTGGCCAGGTTTCCTTTTTCTGATTTTATGGTAACAGTATTGGGCGTCAGGTTCTGAAGTGTTCCATGGATCGTTCTGTCTTCAAGGTGGACTTTTTTGTGATATTCATCCACAACTTTAAGAGCCTTTACTGTGCTGGTATCTTTGTTGATAAGCTGGCCTTCGTAAATGATGCTGACTTCATCACCGGCAATCATGCCGTCTTCACATTCCAGAGTGGCCTGTGAGACATCAAAAACATAGCTTTCTTCCTGTGTTCCCTCGATGGTAAGATAAGTACCGTCAAAATCAAGAAGAGTACCGGTGGTTTCATCCATGTATACTCTGGTTTTAACTTCTGTATTTCGGGTTTCTTCAGTTTCTTCCACGGGAATGAATTTATCGAGCAGGTCTCCGGCGCTGCAGCCGGAAACCAGAAAGGTTATACAAAGACCGGCAAAGATGGTAAAAAGTTTTTTCATGTTATCCTCCGGTAAATAATGATTCTATATGAAATATTATAACAAAAACATATTGAATTTTCCATAAATTGTGATATAATCAGCATAAATAAATAATAGCGAAGTAGGAATTTATGCGTCAAGTGTTCATTGGCTGGGGAGTCGCCGTGAAACGAAAAGCAGAAAAGCTGCTTACGATATATTTTCCGCACCCGTTGCTACATGTGAGAACATCTCATAATGTGGAGGGATTATTATTTATGGTAACTACTCTATTTTATTAAAAACATTATGGAGGTGTTTTTATTATGCAAAAAAACAGCAAACAGCAGTGGAGCGTAAAAACTCTGGTATTCATGGCACTTCTTATTGCCATCCAACTGGTATTATCCCGTGTCTTTGTCATTGACCTGGGCGTATACCGCATCACACTTGGTACGGTTGCCACAATTCTGGCAGGTCTCTGGATGGGTCCGGTAGCCGGAGGCGTATGTGGTCTGGTTTCGGATATTATTGGATGCTTTATAAAAGGCTATGCAATCAATCCTCTGATCACACTGGCAGCAATTACATGGGGTGTGCTTCCCGGTCTGGCAAAGAAACTCATGGCAGAGAAAAGCAAAAAGACAAAAACCGTCATTATGTGTGTGACAGTCTTTATTTCTGCTATCCTGGGAACACTGGTATTTACCACAGCCGGACTGGTTTTAATGGGTGCAAACTTCTTTGCTATCATGCCTGGACGTCTTGTACAGTTTGCAATCATGACACCAATTTACTGTGTACTGACCACCCTGTTATACTTCAGCCCACTGACAAGCCTTGTTGTGGGCAATGTAACTCCAGTTGGCCTGGAGAAAAAAACAGTATAAAAATCATACAACTGAATAGAGCACGATTCCCCAAAAGATAAGAGGCTGTCGTACAGGTAATTGAAAAATCACTGGTACGGCAGCATTTTTTTAGTCATTTACGGGGAAAATGTCCGGGTACCGGTAAGGGAATATGGGGAATACAGGATACAGACGCGAAAAGTATAAAATATAAATAGAAAAATTCTATTCATTCGGCAGAAAATCTGCTAGAATAATGATGACCAGATACGGTTGTTTTCAAAAATAAGGGGAAAATATAAATGAGAGGAGAAATTACAAATGAAAACAGACATGGAAAATTTTCAGGAAGATGGATGGGAAGAGGATGATGATTTCGTCAGAAAACCGAGGATCAGAAAGCCGGCTGCAAGACAGACAGATATAGACTATAAGCCTTTGATCATTGGCGGCGTATCCTTGCTTCTTGTGATCATCCTGATTTTCTCTGCGGGCAGAGGCTGGCAGCGCAGAGCGGATAAGAAAGAGATTACCCGACTGAACGAATCCAATGCAGACCTTCAGACAAAGCTTCAGGATCTGCAGAAGAGCAATGCAGACCTTGAGAGTCAGATCGCATCACTTAAGACAACTACGGGAAACAGCACCAGCAATACGAAGACAACAGAAACAGGTACTACACATCAGCTGCAGACAGCTTATAACTTCCGGGAAGAGGCAAGCGTGGATTCTGATGTTCTGGCAGAACTGGACGAAGGAACCACTGTAACGATTGTCAAAGTAGTGGACGATGGATGGGTACAGGTCAAGTATAATGGTCAGACAGGTTACCTGAAATGTGCAGATGAGCTGGAAGGAACGGCGGCTTCCAGCGCAGCGTCAGGAACCGGTGATGCAGCGAAGGCATCCACTTCAGGAGAAGACGAAGACGCATAATATAAGTTCAGAAAGGACCTTAATTTATCCACCACACACGGGGATTTATGGCTGCACCCGGAACCAGTAAGTATAGGCGAATTGGAAGCCCAGCGATGTATAGAGAGCCTGGGCGGGGGCGTTTCCCTTGACTACCTGGAGGTAGGCTTTGGAAGCGCCTTTGTTTATGCCTTCTTTTAATAAACCAGTGCATATCTGGCGGGCATAGCCGCGGTGACGAAAATCTTCGCGCACATGGATGGCGTAAATACCGATGTAGTCACGGTCCAGAATTCCAAGGCCGGTGGCAACAATTTTTCCATTGTCCCAGATGGACGCACAGATGGTGTCCTTGACAATGGCATGATACATGGAAGGGACAACTGCACGGTGTATCGGATTGACCGTACCTTTCAGATCAAACAGGCTCTCAATCCATACATCGGGGATATCGTCTGTAAAATTAACCTGTGGATAAGGATAGTCCAGTCTGGCATCTGTCAGTTCCATGGTCATGACATTGGTCGTATGCTGGATTTCGTAGCCTCTGTTTTCCAGAAGGTAGTCAAAATCCGGAGAAACCAGAGGACTGATCTTAAAAATTGCAGGGCTTCCAAGACGTAAATATTCATTTTCACAGTAGGAGACCTTTTCCCTCCAGGAGAGGGTGGAAGTGCCAAACTGCTCCACGCTGTTGGTACGATGGGTGTAAAAATAGGAAAAGCGGAGAATCCACCCGTCGTAAAGCTCCATTTTGTGTGAAGGCCACGCATTCAGAGACATATCTTCGATTTTTTTGATTGTTTTATCCATTCTGAGAAATAACCTCCATCAATTTTTGTGCAAGAATTTCATGCCCCTGTGTGGTCAGGTGGATGCCGTCCAGAGTAATGGCATCCAGCCCATAACGCCTCGCTTCTGCGTTCAGACAGTCATGGAGAAAAATATAGGGTAGGTGGTACCGTCCGGCAAGCTTTTCAATTTCCTGTGACATGGTCTTTACGTGCAAAATCCAGTTTCGATATTCAGCAGGCCAGGGGAAAATAAATGGTTCCATCAGGATGATCTGCCGTCCCGGATTCATTAATTTTGTTAATAAATCCTCGTAATGTCTGGAAAACGCCGACATCATCATTTTCTGCTGTTCCTGTGATCGACCCGTATTCATCATCAATCCGATATCGTTGATTCCTATCAAAATTGTTATAATATCACCGCCGATGGAAAGGTAATTGCGGGCATTTTCCAGAAGCCGTGCAACAGTGAACCCGTCGACTCCGCAATTTGTAATTTTATAGTCCATTCCTGCGCTTTTTAGCTTTTCTGAGAGAATCCGGACATATCCGTCACCGAGAGGAGAATCTGAAAAGAAGCGGCCGCAGTCGGTAATACTATCGCCAAGACAGAGTAAATTTGCCATGTTGGTACCTCCTTTGACCATTATTATAATCCATGGAAGCATATTTGCCAAGAATTTCCCGCAGGATTGTGGGAGCGCAAAATACAGGAACACAGCTATCGTATGATAAAATATATTTAATACGGTTATTTTAATTGATAAGTATGAAAAAGAGAAACAGAGGATAAAAAATGTGTGGAATTTGCGGATTCATTGGGAAAAAGGAAGGACAGACCGAAATTACCGGAAATATGCTGAAAGCTATTCGCCACCGCGGTCCGGACGGACAGGGAATCAGGGTTCGCGGGGATGCGGCTCTGGGCTTCTGCAGGTTAAGTATCATCGACCTGGACGGAGGCATGCAGCCCATGGAAAATGAAACAGGGGACATGGCTCTTGTTTTTAATGGCGAGATATATAATTACATGGATCTGAGAAAAGAGCTGGAGAAAGCAGGACATACATTCGCCAGTCATTCGGATTCTGAGACGCTGATACATGGATACGAAGAGTATGGCGAAAAGATTTTTGACCATCTGCGGGGGATGTTTGCTTTTGCCATATGGGATGAAAAGAAAAAGAGGCTGTTTGCTGCCAGAGATTTTTTCGGGATCAAACCGTTTTATTATGCGATGATAGACGGATGCTTTGTTTTTGCGTCAGAAATCAAAAGCATTCTGGAGTTCCCGGGGTGCAGAAGAGAGGTCAACCGGGAGGCGCTGGAGCAGTACCTTTCTTTTCAGTATTCCGTGCTGGATGAGACCTTTTTCAAAGGAATTTACAGGCTGGAAGCCGGAAGCTTCCTGACTTTTGAAAACGGCAGGATTCACGTGGAGAAGTATTTCGACCCGCTTTTAACTCCGGAAAAAAAGTGCAGTGAACAGCTGCTTTTTAAACGTCTGGAAAAAACGCTGAAGGATTCGGTGGAGTGCCATATGGTCAGTGATGTGGAAATCGGAGCTTTTTTGTCTGGCGGAGTGGATTCCAGCTTTGTGGCAGAGCAGTTTACCGGAAAAAAGGCATTTACCGTAGGGTTTCTTGACAGGCAGAGTAAGTATAATGAAATTGAAGCGGCCAGTGGCCTTGCAGGAAAGCTGGGCCTGGAGCACCACACCAAAACCATCAGCAAAGAAGAATTCTGGGAGGCGGTTCCCAAAGTCATGTATTATCTGGATGAACCAAGTGGAGACGCTTCGGCTGTTGCGCTTTATTTTGTGTCGCAGGAGGCTGCGAAATATGTGAAGGTAGTCACATCCGGAGAAGGTGCAGACGAACTCTTTGGCGGCTATAACATCTATATGGAGCCCGAGGCTCTGAAATGGCTGAAGTGGATTCCAAAAGGGCTGCGTAAAAAGATGGGAAAACTGGCGGAAAGGCTGCCGGAGAACGTAAAAGGACGAAATTATCTCATGCGGGCAGCCAAAGATGTAGAGGAGAGATTTATCGGAAACGCAAATATTTTCTCAGATGAGGAAAGAAGGCGTCTGCTTCGCGGGAATACGGGAGCCGTGTCCACCGGGGAGTTTTTGAGAAAATATTTTGATAAGGTGGCAGGCTTAAAAGATGTAGACAAGATGCAGTATATTGATCTGACCTGCTGGCTGGAGGGGGACATTCTGCTGAACGCAGACAGAATGAGCATGGCGCATTCCCTGGAACTTAGGGTGCCATATCTGGATCGGGAAGTGTTTGAGACGGCAAAGATCATGCCCGCAGACACCAAGATCCGGCACAAACAGACAAAATATCTGTTTCGCAGAATCACGGAAAAATATCTGCCGAAGGAAAGTGCCAGAAAGAAAAAGCTTGGCTTTCCTGTACCAATCCGTGTATGGCTGAAGGAAGAGCCGTATTATTTTGCGGTGAGGGAAGCTTTTACAGGAAAAGCGGCCAGAGAGTTTTTTCACACGGAGGAGCTTGTACGCCTTTTGGAAGAACACCGGAAAGGCGTAAAGGACAACAGCCGTAAGATATGGACGGTTTATACTTTCCTGGTATGGCACAGGGTATATATAGATAATAATAGTTCTTTCTAGAACCTGGATAAATTCAGAAACCGGCTTATCGTTTCCCGGCGGAGTCTGTGCAAAAATAACGGAAATCTTTCTGCACAGGCTCTGCGATGGGATTTTAGCCCTCCATTTTTTTCTGACCAAAGTACAGTAAGAAACCAGTTTATAGTTTTTTTAGAATTAAATGAAAAAAAGGACTGGACAAATCACTTGCCGTGGTTCTATAATGAGACTCACCAGAAATCATCTGGCATCAAAAAAACGTCTGTTCAGACGAAAATTCCCAATTTTACTTATGATAAAAATTTAAAGCGGCCTGACAGAAAAGGGGTGAAGATATGCTGTGTGACACCTGTCTGCCTGTTGTGATGGCGGGAGCAGCAATGATCATGGATCTGCGTACTGCCAGGGTAGACAATGGCTGGATCGTATTTTGTCTGGTAACAGGTCTGACTGTCCGGATGTTCAGAGACGGACCGGGTGGGCTGCCGGATGCACTCTTTGGCATCCTGCTTCCGTTGATGCTTCTGGGATGGCTTTTTGTTCTGAGGATGCTTGGACCGGGAGATATTAAACTTTTCTGTGCCATCGGCAGTATTCTCGGAGCAGAGAAAATACTGAAATGCATTGTCTTTTCCATTCTTATCGGAGCCTGCATTTCTGCAGCAATTCTGATTTCAACCGGCAATATCCGCCGGAGATTCCTCTATTTTATCAGGTATATGAGCGGCTTTGCCAGAACGGGGGAGAGAAAACCCTATTACCGAAGTGGCATGTCAGCCCCGGAAAATTTTCATTTTACGGTACCCGTGTTTTTAAGTGTAGTGCTTTATGCAGGAGGTGTATATTGAAGAAAAACATCTTTGCAGTCTGTGATCTGGAGGTGGATTATGCTCTGAATTTCATGGACTATCTGAACCAGAAGAAGAACATTCCCTTTGAAATCCAGGCATTTACAACAGTGGAGAGCCTGATAGCTTATGGGAAAAAGACACACATTGAGTTGCTGCTGATTTCCGGAAAGGCAATGTGCCGGCAGATCCGGGAAATGGATATTGGCAAGATTGTAATACTTTCCGAGGGAGTGCATCCTCCGGAGCTGGACCAGTATCCAAGTGTGTACAAGTATCAGTCCTCTTCTGAAGTAATCCGTGAGGTCATGGCCTGCTATGGGGCAGAAAAAGCAGTAGAGCCGGTTCCATTTCCCGTGCTGAAAAAAACAACGGAAATTTACGGCGTTTACTCTCCCATAGGACGATGCCTGAAAACCTCCTTCGCACTTACGCTTGGGCAGGTACTTGCCAGAGAAAAAGCAGTGCTATATCTCAATCTGGAGGAATATTCCGGGTTTGACGAGCTGATGGGAAAATCCTTTGCTCACAATCTCAGTGATCTGCTGTACTACGTGCGCCAGGACAACCAGAATCTGATTCACAGGATGAACGGGATGGTCGAGACAGTAAACAATCTGGATTATATTCCTCCGGTGCAGACTCCGGGAGATATCCGGGGAACCTGTTGGCGGGACTGGGAGAGGCTGATACAGGAAATCGCAGCTCACAGCTCCTATGAAGTGCTGATTCTGGATATGGGAAGCGGAATTGATGACACTTTTCAGATGTTGGACATGTGTACAAGAATTTACATGCCTGTCCTGACAGATGTGGTGTCGGTCAGTAAGCTTGCCCAGTTTGAGAATCTGATAAGAATCTGGGATTTTTCACAGATCCTGGCAAAAACCGTCAGGGTGAGGCCGCCTTTTCATATGGGAAACGGGCCTGCGGAAAACTATGTGGAGGGACTCCTCTGGAGTGAACTGGGAGATTACGTGAGAGAAGTCCTGAGAAAGGATGGGGAATGAGCAGAGAAACTTTTCGTGAGCTGAGACAGAGGCTGATGGAAAAACTGGATCTGTGTCGGGAGCTTTCCGATCAGGAGATCCTGGATGCCATTGATGAACTGGTTTTGAATCACATGCGGGATTCCCACATTTCCCTGAAGGAAAAGGTACAGCTTCGCCAGGAACTTTTCTATTCCGTGAGGAAACTGGATGTTCTTCAGGAGCTTATCGAAGATGAGACGGTGACGGAAATCATGGTAAACGGGCCGGATTCTATCTTTGTGGAGCAGGGAGGAAAGGTGAGAAAATGGCACAAATCCTTTACCTCCAGGGAGAAGCTGGAGGATGTGATCCAGCAGATCGTGGGAAAGTGCAACCGGGTGGTGAATGAATCCATGCCCATTGTGGATGCGCGCCTGGAAAACGGCGCCAGAGTAAATGCCGTCATTCGCCCTGTAGCGCTGGACGGGCCGATTCTTACGATTCGTCGTTTTCCGGACAAACCCATTACAATGGAAAAGTTGATCGAGCTTGAAAGCCTGCCGGAAGAATGCGCAGATTTTTTGGAAAAACTGGTAAAAGCAAGATATTCCATGGTCATCGGCGGTGGAACCGGAAGTGGAAAAACAACATTTCTGGGAGCATTATCTGAGTACATTCCAGGAGATGAACGAATTATCACCATAGAGGATAATGCAGAGCTGAAAATCCAGGGTATCCCAAATCTGGTGCGGCTGGAGGCCCGGATGGAAAATGGAAACGGTGCTTCGGCTGTGACAATTCGCGATTTGATCAAAACGGCTTTGAGAATGCGGCCGGACAGAATTATAGTTGGCGAGGTGCGGGGCGCGGAAACCCTGGATATGCTTCAGGCTCTAAATACGGGTCATGAGGGGAGCCTTAGTACCGGGCACGCAAACAGCTGCCGGGATATGCTCTCGCGTTTGGAGACTATGACCCTCATGGGAGTGGATCTTCCCCTGGAAGCCATAAGGAGGCAGATCGCGTCGGGAGTGGATATTCTGATC
>JALERH010000200.1 GCA_022764275.1 Blautia sp.
ATGATCTGCTCTGCCTCTTTCAGCACTTCTTCCGACGGATGCCACTCTTCGGACTTCTTTTCTATGTCAAAAACATCTGTAATCCACTGGTCAACAGCATCTGTAACCTGTTCCTGTGCCGCCAGAAGCCTCTGCTCTTCCTCTGCCTTCTGCTTCCTGATCTGTTCCAGCTGGCTGGACGCCTCGTCGTATTGCCTTGCAAGCTCTTCGTACTGCCGTATCGCTTTTTTGCATTCCTCTATGAGGTTTTTAAGCATGATAAGACTTTTTGCGATCTCATCGGCTTTTTCATGTTCCTCCGTTTCCATCACCTGCATTGCCTTTTCATGCTGATCCCACTGCAGGATTTCCTGTGCTTCTTCCAGCTCCTGTTTCTCTTCCAGCAGCTTCTCCTGCCTTTGTTCCAGGCGCTCCTGAAGATTTTTCAGCTGCTGCTCACCCTCGCGGATCCGATCCTTACATTCCTGAATCTTATCGTCCCAGCGTTTCTCGTGCTTTAACGCCTCCTCTTTCTGTTCCTTTGCCAGAGTAAGCTTACGGTCCATTTCCTCCAGATCCGTATCCAAAAGCCCGTTTCGCTCCGTCTCTGCCAGCCGCTTTTTCTCCGTCAGTTCCTCCAGCCGCTGCTGCTTTTCCCTCTGCTCGCCCTCCATTTCGCGCATTTTCTGTTCCTGGGTATCCAGTTTTTGCTGCGCAGACTCCACTTCCTGCTTTTTCCCAAGATATCCCTGCGCTTTTTTCGCAAGCATGTACTGATTATAGCGAGTATATTCATTTCGGATAATTTTCACATCAGCAAAAGCACGTTTCAGCATATCCAGGCTGTCCTGAATCTCATCCATTTTTTCCATGGCGTCGACCATGGGACGCAGGTCCTCATCCGTGAGGGTCTGCAGGGAATCGTTCAGAATATCATACACCTTTGTAGGCTTGAATTCCTTGGAAAGCTTCGGGGCACGAACCTTCACGAGCAGCCTGATAAACTGCTCATACTGCTCCGCTTTCCGGAATCCGAAAATATACTGATTGACATGTTTTTTATACTCGCTCTGGCTGTCTGTGAAAAAATTTGCCTCGCCCAGTTTCGCCTTCATCTCCCGTTTGTCAAGGGGAATTCTGGTGGAGCCCACTTCCTTATACAGCCAGAGGTCATAGCCGATCCTCTGCCCGTCCAGAATAATAAAGCCCCAGAAATCCATGGGTTTCCCGCGCTTTGCCCGCTGCCCGATTCCTATGGTACGGTATTCTCCGGACTCCTCTTTTTTGAATTCCAGGAAAAGATATCCGGTTGCCTCATCCTTTCCTTCTTCGCCCAGAAAATAATATTCCATCCTTCGGTCGCTGGAGCCAAAGGGATCCAGACGGCTTGGGGTACGGTCACCATCCAGCACAAAAGGAATAAAACTCTGCGTGGTGATGGATTTTCCGGAACCATTCTGCCCGCGAAGGAGAAGCTTCCCATCCTCAAATTCAAAATCTTCTTCGTCATATAACCAGAAATTCACGAATCCTATCCGGTTCATTTTCCAACGGTCGCTCACTCCTCTGTACCTCCTTTAAAGTCGTCCGGATAATAGCCTGCTGCCCTTCCGACAGATGGCAGTACCGTAATTTTTTCCTCCTCACATCGGACCATCATCCAGTTTTTCATATAGCCCAAAACCGTTTCCAGCAGCCTGTCCTCATCCATCTCGCGGAATTCCTTGCTCCATGCACTTTTCCACGACATTCTGCACTCCACTATCAGATCTGCAAACTCCTGCCTTGTCAGGTAAATGCACTCGTTTTCCTGCTTTTTCCATTTTCCCGAGACCACTTTCTCCTGTATTTTTGCACACACCAAAAGCACAGCTTCCGGGAGCATGGCATCCCGGGGATGCACGGTCCCATAACAGTCGTCTGCATCCAATGTGAAAAATGCGGCATTCCGATAAATGTCCAGATTGCCGCCCAGGTTTTCGTTCAGATATCTGGCAACCCACTGCCGTTGATTTTTCAGATACAGGGCATCCGCGTCGTCATTTCCTTCCCAGTAAAACGCCGGGCATACGGCAAGCTGCCGGTATACGCGATTGATGCGTCTGGTTCCTCTGTCTTCCTGGAATTCCGCAAAGTCTGTTTTTTCAAAATCCTCCCAGGATTCATACCCGGAAATATCCGTGGGAAAGCTGGTGGCAAAATACTTGGAATAGCCGGTATTTTCGTACAGCACTTCCTGCCCGGCCTCCGCGCCGAATGCCTCACTGCTTCCCTCGTACACCCGAAGCATCTGCAGTCTTTCCATATATTGCAGCACACGCACCAGGGATTTTCTCTGGGTAAAAGAAGTCCAGTCAATGGTCATATAAGATTTTAATTGTGTCTCAACGTAATCGATAAGCTCTGACAAAAGGAACTGCTCCTGTTCCTCTTTGTCTTCCAGGTACATCAGCACCACGCACAGAATGCAGTAGTCCCTGATGTCTGTAAACTCCTGAATTCCCATAAACGGTTCTGCATGTGCCGGCCGTTTTTCGAGCTTCAGCAAATTCTCCGTATGGACCAGTTTCCAGCCAAGCTGTTCCCTGACAAACCGCTGAAAATTCGGGATATCCCTTTTCACTTTATAGTATGTTTCTTTGTCTCTGTCCTTGCAGATCCAAAAATTTTCAAACAGCGTTCTGACTTCGTTCATCGTTCTTTAAACTCCAATATATACGCCGGCATGGTCAATAATCCGTCCTCACACTTCAATACACAGTTTCCCTTTTTCCGAATCAGCCGGTACTCCTGTCCGTACTCGGTTCTGCCCATTTTCCGGGAATTCATATTTGCCTGTGTAATCCACTGCAGAAACGTATTTCTTGTGGATTCCGAAATGACCTCCTCAATTTCAGAAAAGACGATCCGGTTATTTTTGATATACCGCATCTCGATTTCCTTTTGCTGCCTGGCGCTGCGCAGATAGCTTTCTCTCTGCATCATTTTTTCCAGGGATTTATCCGCAAATCCCCTCCGGTCTTTTTTCTCCCGGTAGGTTCTTGTATGCGGTTTCAATAAAAATTCCGCGGGGGCTTCCTCGTATACGCTGCTGTTGATCGCGTCTTCCTCCCGCGGTTCATTTGTCTTAAAGTGTTGTATTTTCTGTATTCCAAAAACATGTGCGGACAGCCGGTGCGCCTCGTCCAGATCCCCACATTTCAAAAACATCTCCAGAAACTTCCGATAGTCATCCTTCCTGCTGATTCCCCAGTTCTGAATCTGCACGATCAGCGCCGCATTCTGAATGATACTTCGGATGACGTCATTTGTAATTTTCAGAACCTTTTTGCACTCACACTCGCGCCCCTGAGAGTCGATAAACCAGTTTTTCAGGGACTCCCATTTGCCCATGACGTTTTCACGGATACTCGGTTCCGCATTTCCATGTATCTCCAGAAGTGCGTGTGGGATATCCAGTTCACTCTGCACCACTTTCTCCAGTATCACGTTTTCCATCACCGGAACATTTTTTACCAGTATCTGCTCGATCCGCCTGGAATGGAGCTGCAGTTCCTGTACAAATTCATTCAGATACTTGATAAATTTGTCCTTGTGAATCACAAATTCCACGGATTTCATCAGATGATCCGTTTTTCCCGAATAAAAATCCCTCAGATAATCCTGATAATTCTGATTCAGCCGCTTAAAATCTTCCTGAAGCAGGCTCCACCATTCGTTGACCTCCTTAAGCCCAGCATGCTCCATCATCTGGGCATCCTCCAGGCTCTTCTCCAGACGCACAAAGAAATTCGTGGACAGATTCCCCGATTCCAGAAAAATATTTTCCAGTCTCACGGTCAGTCGCTCTATCTCCACCGCATATTCCGACATGGTATACCGGTACTGTTTATTTTTGTAATCGGCTATGGTATACACCCGCCCCGGATCCTGTATCGGGGTGAGATTCTTCCACTTCACCAGAGCATCCAGATCCTGCTCCAGCTGCTCCATGGAATAATCGCCAAAAGCCTCATCCTGCTTAATCAGCTGGAAGATATCTTCTTTATATAACTGAAAATGCATCTTCTCATATTCCCGGTAAAAACAGCGCATAATCTTCCGGTATATGTGTGCGTTTGGAACAGACAGATAAGAGGTCTCGTGAATGGGATCGAAGTGTTCCATCATAATTGGGTTCCTTTCTGGTTTCTGATGTTGGTTGTGTTTCAATAACTCTGCTAAACACTTTAGCACGCCGAGCCTGGTTAGGCAAGAAAAATGTACCATTACAATGCAAAATCAGGCAAGTGATATGGCTGGTCTCAGATGCTGAAATGCCCATTATAAAAGCTCAGCAAAAAGCCTCATAAAGAGCTGGCCAAGCCT
>JALERH010000203.1 GCA_022764275.1 Blautia sp.
GGAACTTGCAGACCAGGCGCTGAAAGTGATTCCTGAAAGAGTGGCCTATTATGCCCAAAAGGTGGGAGTAAGCTACGGAAAAATTACAATCCGGAATCAGAAGTCCAGATGGGGAAGCTGCAGCAGCAAGGGGAATCTGAACTTTAACTGCCTTTTGATGCTGACTCCGCCGGAAGTAATCGACAGCGTGGTGGTCCATGAATTATGCCACAGAAAAGAAATGAATCATTCAGACCGATTCTATGCAGAGGTTCTGAGGGTGTTTCCGGATTACTGGAAATGGAACAAATGGCTGAAAGAAAACGGTGGAGAGCTGATCCAGAGAATGACGGGATAGCGCTAACCTCAATCCGAAAAAGTTTTCCCGGATTGTAATTGGCAGGCAGCTGTGTTATACTAACCGCAAAATGGAAAGGTGGAAGTATGGACAGATTATTTATTGTTATTCCAGCGTACAACGAGGAAGCCAACATCCGGCAGGTCATAGAAGACTGGTATCCGGTGGTGGAAAAGCACAACGGAGATGGACGATCAAGGCTTGTGATCATAGACGATGGGAGCAAAGATTCCACTTATTCAATCCTGAAGGAGTATGCAGAAGAGAGACCTCTTTTTCAGCCGCTGACAAAGCCAAACGGAGGACATGGTGCGACCGTGCTGTATGGGTATCATTATGCACTGGAGCATGGTGCGGATTACATTTTTCAGACGGATTCAGACGGGCAGACGCTTCCGGAGGAATTTGAACCGTTCTGGAGGCAGAGACAGCAGTATGATATGGTGATCGGATGGAGAAAAGGACGGGAGGATGGCGCTGCGAGGGTGTTTACCACGAAGGTTTTAAAGGGCGTTATCCGGCTGTGCTTTGGCGTTTCCGTGCGGGATGCCAATACACCGTATCGCCTGATGAAGGCGGAAGTTCTGAGGAAAGATATTGGCTTGATACCAGAAAATTTTAATCTTTCCAACGTGTTGATTTCCGTCATTTTTACAAAGAAAAAGAGAAAGATAAAATATATTCCGATTACCTTCCGGCCACGTCAGGGAGGCGTAAATTCGGTGAATATGAAGAATATTTTCCGCACAGGAAAGCAGGCACTCAGAGATTTCAGGAGAATCAACCGGGAACTTTCAGAGAGACAGAAGAGACACTTTTGACATGGAATGAATGAAAGGGCGTTCTACGACAATGAGAAAAAACAGAAGATTTTTGGCGGGACTTTTAACTGCAGCGCTGATTCTGCAGCCGATAACTGCGGTGGGAGAAGAGATGCCCGCACAGGAGGAATTCGGTGCTTCTGAACTTATGGATGATGAAGGGTATGTACCTGATGACGATCAGCAGGAGGCGGATTTGGAAAGCTTCCTGGCAGAAGATACGGGGGAAGATGGCTTCGCAGATGAGAATAATCTGGAAACTGCTCAGAGCTTTGCAGAGGAAGAAGCTTCCGCAGAATTTCTGGCAGAAGATACGGTAGAGGCGCCTGTTGCCGTAACGGGGGGCTGTGAATCCGGAATCAGCCTTTTTTCCAACGGATACTACAGCGGAAGCTATGGCGAGCAGCTGGATATGGAAGCGAAGCGTCTGTATGACGCAATGGTGGACAGATACGTAGCACGTTATGCGGATGGTATTGATCAGCGGGATTATACGAAGCTTCCGGTTGCCCTGTCGAATAAAATTTATTTTGACGCGACTCTGGATGAAAATAATAAACTCGTGATGGATGACAATTATACGGAAGCAAAAAATCTGGTGAAATATTATGTCCAGGCGGCAGTGGATGCCTTTTCCTACGATCATCCCGAAGTATTCTGGTTCAGAGGGTGCACATATATACACAGATATGGATATACAAAAGGTGCAGATGGAACCGTACAGGGCTATATCAGTACGAACATAGATCTGGATCTGAGCAGTAAAGAGATTAAAACAGATGCCCATAAAGAGATGCCGGAATTTATGGAATCGGTAAATGCCACGGTGAGCAGGCTTGAGGCTGAAATCGGTACTGCCACAGCATACGAAAAGATAAAGAGGATTCATGACTACGTATGCGAACTGGCTACCTATAAAGGCTCAGGTGATTCCGGAAATCTGGTAGTTCACACTGCAAAACCGGCATTCCTGGGAACGGATCACGGTTTTGTCTGCGAAGGCTATGCGAGGACGATAAAAATTCTCTGCGATCGCCTGGGAGTAAACTGTGCATGCGTCAGCGGAAAGGCAAAGTCCACATTAACCGCTTCTTCTGTTGCTCATATGTGGAATTACATTCAGCTGGGGGATGGAAACTGGTATCTGGTGGATGCAACATGGGATGACAGCGGAGATCCGGCCGTTCCTTATACCGGTTATTTTCTTGCCGGATGGGAGTCCATGGGACGCAACATAAAAATCTGTGACGAGCGTACGGAAGGTACGGATTTATCCGGAACAGGAGGCATGCATTTTACATTTCCGGAGTGCAGCAGTACCGGGTTTGTGTGCCGGCATAACTGGGAGCTGGGAACCGTAGTAAAAGAACCGACCTGTACGGAAGAAGGAAGCGGAACATCCCGCTGCAGTATATGCGGCGAGAAAAAAGAAGAGCTGGTGAGCATTCCTGCATTGGGGCACAGCTACGGAGAATATGTGGTGACAAAAGCGCCTACTGTTCTGGAAACAGGAATCAAGACGGCTTCCTGCACCAGGTGCGGGGACACCATAACTGCTTCTGTTGATAAGGTTCCAAAGACTATTCAGCTGAGCGTTACGAGCTTTCGCCTGAGAGCAGGGCAGTCTTATACCGTGAAAGTATCCGGGCTGGGGGCCGGGGATAAGGTAAAAAGCTGGAAGTCCAACAATACCAAAATTGCCACGGTCAATTCGAAGGGGAAGATTACAGGTAAGAAGTCCGGGACAACGACGATTACCGTTACATTGATCAGTGGGCTTACAAAGAACATAAAAGTAAGAGTACAGACAGGAGTTGTCAAAACAGCGGAGATCAGTCTGAATACCCGTAAGGTTACACTGGCAAAGAAGGGGAGAACTTATCAGCTTAAAGTTACGGTTTTGCCTGTTACGAGCCAACAGAAGGTCACGTATACCAGCTCCAGGCCAACTGTTGCC
>JALERH010000014.1 GCA_022764275.1 Blautia sp.
AGACAAGACGAAGTCGCAGGCTGAGGTTAGGGTTTTGGTCGTTCCATTGAACGAAGTGAGATGGAACTTCCGAGATTACGCAAGGTAAGATGATTTTCAGGGAAATGTCACATGTATGTAGTTTTGAAGGTGCAAACCTTATTGAAACGGTAACCATTTCGGTTATCGTTTTTTATTATCCAAAATCAGATGAATATAAGAAGTGACGGAATTTATAATAGTTTATTATTGACATATGACAATAACATGTTATAATAGTTACAATTAATTATAAACATATGCCAATAATACAGGGGGATTTATGCCAAGACCAAATAAACCCAAAAAAGTCTGCCGAATGCCCATATGTACCACTTACTTTTCGGCAGCACAGACGGATTGCACACACGAGATTATTCTCACAGTAGAAGAATATGAGACAATCCGCCTCATTGATTACATGGGTATGACACAGGAAGAATGCGCCAGACAGATGGACGTGGGCCGGGCGACGGTGCAGAATCTTTATACGGAAGCAAGAAAAAAAATCGCCAGATATCTGGTAGAGGCATCCCGGCTGAGAATACAGGGTGGAAATTATGATATCTGTCCTGAACAGCAGTCTGTTGGCATAAAAAATCATAATACGCACATGAAAGGGGATAATCTTATGAAAATTGCAGTAACATATGAAAATGGACAGGTATTTCAGCATTTCGGACATACAGAACAGTTCAAAATCTACGAAATCTCAGAAGGGAAAATAATTTCTTCCGAAGTAATCGATACGAACGGAAGTGGTCATGGAGCTCTTGCGGGATTTCTGAAAGCGCAGGGGGTGGATACCTTAATCTGCGGAGGAATCGGAGGAGGAGCCAGAAATGCTCTTGCAGAGGCAGGAATACAGCTTTTTCCGGGCGCAGGCGGAAATGCAGATGCGCAGGTGGAATCTTTTCTTGCAGGCTGCCTGAATTATAATCCAAATACGGTATGCAGCCATCATGCTCATGGAAATGGAGAGCATAACTGTGGTGGTCATGGAGAAGGTCATTCCTGCGGGAGCAGCCATAATTGTGAACATTAAAAGGGATTAAAGGCATGGAAAAATATTATGATATTTTATCCGATTGCACATTATGCCCGAGAAATTGTCATGCGGATCGCAGGAGCGGTATCCATGGCTATTGCGGCATGGACGGCACTATTCGTGCTGCCCGTGCCGCTTTGCATATGTGGGAGGAACCGTGTATATCGGGAAAAAAGGGATCAGGAGCGGTTTTTTTTACCGGATGTGGACTGCGATGCTGTTATTGCCAGAACAGAGAGATTGCAATTGGAGACAGTGGAAAAGAAATATCGGTTTCCAGACTTTCCAGGATTTTTCTGGAACTGGAACAAAAAGGAGCAGCAAATATCAATCTTGTAACGGGAACACATTATGTGCCTCAGATTGTGCATGCCCTTGAAATGGCAAAAACAGATGGGCTTTCCATTCCGGTGGTATACAATTCCAGCGGATATGAAAAGAAAGAGACCGTGCATATGCTGGATGGATTGATAGACGTTTATCTTCCGGATTTAAAGTATCTCGATGAGAATCTGGCACAGAGTTTTTCTCATGCTCCAGATTATCCCGTGATTGCGAAACAAGCCATAAAAGAAATGGTAAGGCAGACGGGAGAATGTATCTTCGGAGAAGATGGATATATAAAAAAAGGGACGATCGTCCGTCATCTTATTTTGCCGGGACATACCAGAAATTCCATTCAGGTACTGGACTACCTTCATAAGACATATGGAAACACCATTTATATCAGCATTATGAATCAGTACACTCCCGTATGGCATCAGGAAAAGTATCCGGAACTGAATCGCAGAGTTACAGGGAGAGAGTATGAAAAAGTTTTAAATGCCGCACTGGAAATCGGCATCGAAAATGGTTTTTTTCAGGAAGGAGAAACATCAAAAGAAAGCTTTATTCCCGCTTTTGACTACGAGGGAATTTAAAAATACCCCATAAATGGAAGGAGGCCGGTACTTTCGTACCGGCGCGTATGAAAAAGAAAAATATTAAATTAAGAAAGACGTATTGCTTTCTACGGATATTAATATACCCATAAAATGTGATGAAAATGTGAAAAAGAATTGAAAAAAATGTGAAAGAGTTAAAAGACAGAAACGATAAAAATGTTAAATTATTTCTATATAAAATATATAAAAACCTGGATGGAAAAGCAGAGAGTTCTTGCTTAATATGACAAAAAGTGATATATTATTTAAAGTGTTACTTAAAAAGGGGAAAGGAGGAAAGACAGCTTTTTTTAATTGTAATACTTTATGACCATAAAAGCGTTTTACGTTTTGGTATTATTAGAGGAACGGTATCATATACCGAAAAAAAGAAAATTAGGATGTGATAAAAAATGGGAAAATATTTTGCAAAAAGATTTGGAATGGCATTGCTGACAATCTTATTGGTGGCATGTCTGACATTCCTGCTGATGAATGCGGTACCGGGAAGTCCGTGGCTGAGTGAAAAATCGCCGTCAGAGGCAACCATTGCAGCATTGAATGCAAAGTACGGTATGGACAAACCGGTTTATGTCCAGTTGTATATGTATCTGAAGAATATTCTCCATGGAGATTTTGGTGTATCCCTGAAGATGCAGAAAAACCGTGAGGTTTTAAGTATTATTAAAGAAATGTTTCCGGTATCCGCCAAAGTAGGAGCCATTGCGCTGGCATGGGCGGTACTGATAGGGGTGCCGCTGGGATGTCTGGCTGCTTTTAAACGTGGGAAAATGACAGACAGTATTCTGAGAGTGATCTGCACGCTTGGTATCTCTATGCCAAGTTTTGTGGTGGCTTCCATTTTGCTGGTTGTATTTGCGGGCGGCTTGTCCTCCTTTAAATTATTCCCGACGATTTTTGACGCTTCCCAGGGGTGGCGGGCATATGTGCTTCCCTGTTTCGCACTGGGATTCTATCCGATGTGTTATACAGCGCGGCAGACGCGTTCTGCTATGCTCGACTCACTGAATCAGGAGTACATAAAAACAGCAAAAGCGAAAGGTCTGAAAAACGATAGAATAATTTTCAAACATGCACTTAGAAATGCTCTGATTCCGGTTATTACTTATCTGGGACCGCAGGTTGCTTTTACACTTTGCGGTGGTTTTGTTGTAGAAAGTGTATTTTCTATTCCGGGACTTGGACGTTATTTTGTACAGTCCATCCAGAACCGTGATTATCCGGTTATCATGGGAACCACGATCTTCCTCGCCAGCTTCATTATTCTGATGAACCTGGTAGTAGATCTCCTCTATAAAGTGGCCGACCCGAGAATCAATCTTACGAAGGGAGGAGAGTAACGGTGGCGGAAAAGAAAAAGATGAAACGGTGTCCGGTAAGTCTTCAGCCGGATATTGAAAATCTGTTAAATGATCTGTCAGAAGATGATTTCAGCCCTGCTACAAAGGAAGAACGGGATGATTTTATCCAGGATCGCCAGAGTGTGTCATATTGGAAGGATGCATGGCGTAGATTAAGAAAGAACGTTGTGGCAATGATTGCCCTTGGCATTATTATATTTTTGTTTCTGTTTGCATTTGCAGGACCGCTTTTGGTTCCATATGGATATGAGCAGTTTAATTCCGGTGCGGAGAACCTATATCCATACCATTATACCCTTGAAGACCAGAACCGGGTAGATGAGGAAATCGCCGCAAGAAGCCAGAGCGAAGTGGTGGATGTGGATGAAATGATTGCCAAAGCAAAAGAAGAAGCTGAGGCTAAGGGTGAGAAGTTTACAAAAAAGGATGAGGCAGTTATCCGTGCACAGGCCAAAGTCGCTGCAAAGAATACTTCCTCAGACGAAAATGCCGAAACTACAGACCCGGATGCTGTCCGCAGGGAACTGGGCATCAAGAAGCATCTGTTTGGCTATTCAAAACAGGAACTGGAACGCAAGGCAGCCGGAGAAAAAGTATTTCCTCATATTTTCGGCACGGATATGTATGGCCGTGATATCCTGGTACGTGTTATGTATGGTGCCAGAGTTTCCATGGCTGTAGGTATTTTTGCGGCACTGTTGGTTCTGATCATCGGTGCAGTGTACGGATCTATTTCCGGATACTGCGGCGGTAAAGTAGATGCTGTTATGCAGCGTATTGTGGAACTGATCTATTCTGTTCCGGAGATGCTGGTGGTACTTCTGATCGCAACGGCAATGAAACCGATTCTGACTGAATATGTGAATTCCCCGGGCGGCGGAGCGATAAAATCTTTCGTATCCGTGCTGGGACCAAACCTGATTTCCATGTTCATAGCATTTGGAATGTTATACTGGGTAACCATGAGCCGTATCATTCGCGGACAGGTTCTGCAGCTGAAACAGCAGGAATATGTAACAGCTGCGAAAGCGCTGGGGGCATCCGGCGGCCGTATTATCCGCCGTCATCTGCTTCCAAACTGTATTGGACAGATTGTCGTGACAACCTGTCTGCAGATTCCTTCTGCAATTTTCCTGGAGTCCTTCCTGTCTTACCTTGGTGTAGGTGTGTCTGCGCCTCTTCCAAGTCTTGGCTCCATGGCTACTGATGCATTAAGTGGTATGTATACGTATACGTATCGTCTGATAATTCCTTCCGTGATCCTGAGTGTCATGATCCTTGCCTTTAACCTGTTTGGCGATGGCTTAAGAGATGCACTGGATCCGAAGCTGAAAAAATAGAAAGGAGGAGAACGATGTCAGAACAGAAAAATAAATTATTGGAAGTAAAAGACCTGAGAGTCTCCTTCTTTACACCTGCCGGAGAAGTAAAAGCCGTAGGAGGAATATCCTATGACCTGGATTACGGTGAAGTCATGGGTGTTGTGGGAGAATCGGGCTCAGGCAAGAGCCAGGAAGCGTATTCCATCATGGGACTTCTTCAGTCTCCGGGTAAAGTTATCGGCGGATCTATAACCTTCGAGGGAAAAGATGTACTTTCCTTTTCCAAGGAAGAAATGACTGCCTTTCGTGGAAATAAAGTAGCTATGATCTTTCAGAATCCGATGACCTGCCTGAATCCGGTCTATACTGTTGGAAATCAGCTTGTGGAGGCACTTCGTGCCCATGATAAAAAAATAAGCCGGGCCGATGCTGAGAAACGTGCCATGGAAATGATGGAAATGGTCGGAATCAATAATGTGGAAAAGCGTATGAAACAGTACCCTCATGAGTTTTCAGGCGGTATGCGTCAGAGGGTCATGATTGCCATGGGACTTATCTGCCATCCGCAGCTCCTGATCGCAGATGAGCCGACCACAGCTCTGGATGTTACCATTCAGGCACAGATTCTGGACCTGATGAAAGATCTGCAGAAAAAGACCGGAATGGGCATTATTTTTATCACCCATAACCTTGGAGTAGTGGCAGATATCTGTGACAAAGTGTCCGTTATGTACGCAGGAAAGATTGTGGAACAGGGCCCTGTGGATGACATTTTCTATGAACCTGCCCATCCTTATACCGTGGGACTGCTTCGTTCCATGCCCCGTGTGGATGCACAGAGCTATGAGCGTCTGATTCCCATTGAGGGAACACCGGTAGACATGCTGAATCCGCCGGAAGGATGTCCGTTTGCACCGAGATGTGAGAAGTGCATGAAAATCTGCCTGAAAAAGATGCCTCCTTATGTAGAAGTAGGAGAGAACCACCGTTCCGCATGTTGGCTGCGTGTGCAGGAGCAACTGAACAAGGAGGATAACTGAGATGGCAAAAGAAGAAAAGAATCTCCTTGAAATAGAGAATCTGAGAAAATATTTTCCGATTAAAGGAGTAAAAGGACCCGGAGTCCAGGCGGTTCAGGATGTATCTTTCTTTATCAAAAAAGGAGAGACCCTGGGATTGGTAGGAGAGTCCGGCTGTGGAAAGACAACTCTTGGAAGAACGATTCTCCGCCTTCATGAGCCTACAGGCGGTAAGATCATTTATGACGGAGAGACCATTTATGACAATCCACTGGGACCGGATGGTCAGCCACTGGGAAAAGCGAAAGCTGTAAAGATGCTTCCATACCGGAGAAAAATGCAGATTATCTTCCAGGATCCGTCTGCTTCTCTGGATCCCCGTATGACAGTTGGAGAAATCATCGGTGAGGCGATTGATATTCATAAGCTTGCCGCAAGCAAAAAAGACCGTTCCGACATGATCAAGGAACTGCTTGCACGGGTAGGTCTGAATACGGAGCATGCCAACCGCTATCCTCATGAGTTTTCCGGAGGACAGCAGCAGCGTGTGGGAATTGCCCGTGCTCTGGCTGTGAAACCGGAGTTTATTGTATGTGATGAGCCGATTTCTGCATTGGATGTTTCCATTCAGTCGCAGGTTGTGAACATGCTGGAGGATATGCAGGAAGAGATGGGACTTACGTACCTGTTTATTGCCCACGACCTGTCCGTTGTACGTCATATCTCCAACAGAATTGGCGTTATGTACCTTGGTTCCCTGGTGGAACTGGGCGAAAGCTATGAGCTGAACCGTCACCCGATTCATCCATATACGAAAACACTGTTGTCCGCAGTTCCGGTACCGGATCCAAAGCTCAGTCGTACAAGAAAGAGAATTATTCTGGAAGGCGATGTGCCAAGCCCCATGAATCCGCCAAGCGGATGCCGTTTCCATACGAGATGCCCATATGCTACAGAAAAGTGCAGTCAGGAAACGCCTGTATTTAAAGAGCATGAACCGGGGCACTGGGCAGCATGTCATCTGCTGGATAAATAAAGATGGAATTTACTTCCGGAAAAATGATTTACGGTATTAAACTCTTAACAGAGTATATTAATACAAGCGCAGAATGCGCAAAAAAGTTAAAAGGAGGATTAAAAATGAAAAAGGCAAAAAAATTTGTCTCCCTTGCCCTGTCTGCAGCAATGGTGCTCAGCCTGGCAACCACAACTGTTTCTGCCGAAGAAGGAGCTTCTGAGAGCTATGACCTTTCCGTATGCCTCGCTTCTGAGCCGCAGACGATCGACCCTGCATTAAACTCTGCAATTGACGGAGCTATCATGGTGCAGCATATGTTTGAAGGTCTTGTAAAATGGACCGATGATGGAGAAGGTAACGCAGTTACCGCACCTGGACAGGCAGAATCCTGGGAAAAAGTTGCAAATGATGATGGTACTGTTACCTATACTTTCACACTGCGTGACGGTATCAAATGGTCCGACGGACAGGATGTAACAGCTGGTGATTTCGAGTACAGCTGGAAACGTCTTGCAAATCCGGAAACAGCTGCTGACTACTGCTATATGATCGATATGGTAAAAGGTTATGCAGAGGTTGCTGACGGAAGCGCAGATCCGGATACTCTGGCTGTAAAAGCACTTGATGACAAGACACTGGAAGTCGTTCTTACCTATGACTGCCCGTATTTTGAAGAAATCGTGGCATTCCCGGCAACTTTCCCGGTTCGTCAGGATAAGGTAGAAGGAAACGATAACTGGACATTTGATGTAGAATCTTATGTAGGCAACGGACCATACAAGATGAAAGAATGGTCTCACAATGCATACATTCTGACAGAGAAAAACGAGTATTACTATGACTATGAAAATCTTGGTCCGGATACGATCAAATACACTCTGTTAGACGATGAGAACGCTATGCTTGCAGGCTACAAGAGCGGCGAGCTTGATTTCATCGAGAATCTTCCGATGGATGAGATCCCAAATTATCTGGCATCCGGCGAGCTGAACATCGCAGATTACATGGGAATCTATTATGTATGCTTCAATACTGAGGATGAGATTTTCTCTGACCCACGTATCCGTAAGGCATTCTCCCTGGTTATCGACCGTAACTACATTGTAGAGAACGTATCTCAGACAGGTGAGGTTCCGGCAGATGGTTTCGTACCGGCAGGTGTGAGCGATGCTGAAGGCCCGAGCGGTGACGATTTCCGTACCACAGGCGGTTCATATTACAGCGTTTCCGAGGAAGACTATGAGAAGAACTGCGAGGAGGCTCGTGCTCTGTTGGCAGAGGCTGGCTATCCGGACGGCGAAGGCTTCCCGACTGTAGAGTACCTGTACAACACAGCAGACAACCATAAGAAGATTGGTGAGGCTCTTCAGAACATGTGGCAGGAACAGCTTGGCGTAACGGTTACTCTGAACAATCAGGACTGGAATGTATTCCTTGAGAACAGAAAACAGGGTAACTACCAGATCGCACGTAACGGCTGGATCGCTGACTACAATGATCCTTGCTCATTCCTGGATATGTGGTACACCGGCGGCGGAAACAATGATGCTCAGTACTCCAATCCGGACTATGATGCACAGATTGACGCTGCAAAGGCTACATCCGATCCGGCAGAGCGTATGACTGCATTCCATGCTGCTGAGGATATCCTCATCGGTCAGGACAGCGTACTTGCTCCGATCTACTTCTATACACAGCCATATATGCTGAAAGAAGACATTCAGGGTATGTACTATACACCACTTGGATTCTTCTTCTTCGGTTACACAACCAGAGGCTAAATACAGAAATCATTTAAGAGAACAAAGGCGTTCTGCGGATAGCAGAGCGTCTTTTTCTAATTAAAAATCGGTGAAAGCTATATAAAAATGGATGGAGGAGGAAGACTATGAAGCATCATATCAAGGTAAGCACAGGAATGCCTGGTTTTGACAAGACAATCGACATGCTGCGTATGGGGGATAATGTGGTATGGCAGATTGATGAAATTGAGGACTATATAGAAGTAGTGAAACCTTATATTGCACAGGCAAGAAAAGATAACAGGCGTATTGTATACGTGCGGTTTGGGAGCCATAAGCCTGTGGTGGAAGAAGCAGAGGATATCCAGGTATACCATGTGGATGCCGCACAGGGCTTCGAGCAGTTTGCCACGAATGTCCATCAGATTGCGGAACAGGAAGGTTATGATGTTTTTTACGTCTTCGACTGCCTGACAGAGCTTTTGAAATTCTGGTATTCGGATCTGATGATCGGAAACTTTTTTAAAGTAACCTGCCCGTATCTCTATATTCTGGATACGGTAGCCTATTTTGCAATTAAGAGAAATAATCATGTATTTGATACCATTGCCAGAATCAGGGAGACAACGCAGTGTCTTTTTGACCTGTACATGATTGATGGAAGTATGTATATTCATCCATTAAAAGCAGATGGAAGATATTCCCCCACTATGTTTTTTCCGCATCTTATTGAAGGGGATAAATTTGAAAGCATTACCTCCAGCACCCGTGCGGCGGAGCTGTTTTCTGACTTCGAGTGGGACAAAAAACGTCTGGATTACTGGAATGTGACCATGGATGAGGCGAGAGAGCTGCTGAAAAAGCCAAAAGAGGAACAGGAAGAGATGAAAAACCTTCTGATCAGCCTGTTCATCGGCAGAGAAAAGAGAATCCGGGAGCTGAGCAGCATACATTTTGAACTGAAGGATTTGCTGAAGATTGTTTCAAGGGAAGTTGGAACCGGATATATCGGCGGAAAAAGTGTGGGTATGCTGCTGGCACGTAAGATCATTAAAAATGCCCGGGGTGAGATGGCAGAAATACAAAATTATCTGGAACCGGATGATTCCTTTTTTATCGGAGCAGATGTGTACTACACTTACATTGTGCAGAATGGATGGTGGGAACTGAGGCTCCAGCAAAAGAGCGAGGAAGGCTATTTTTCCATGGCAGAGTCGTTTCGGGAAAAGCTGCTTGGCGGTGTTTTTCCGGCAATCATTGAGGAAGAATTTGTCCATATGCTGGAGTATTTCGGACAGTCGCCGGTTATCGTGCGTTCCAGTTCACTTCAGGAAGACAATTTTGGAAATGCTTTTGCAGGAAAATATGAAAGTGTATTCTGCGTCAACCAGGGGACTCCGCAGGAGCGTCTGAAGGCCTTTGAAGATGCTGTGCGGCGCGTGTATGCCAGCACTATGAACCCGGATGCACTTCAGTACCGCAGACAGAGAGGACTGGCGCTGAAAGACGAGCAGATGGCAATCCTGGTACAGCGTGTTTCCGGTGATTATTATGGCGACTACTTCTTCCCGCATGCAGCAGGAGTGGGAAATTCTTCCAACCTCTATGTCTGGGATAAAAATATGGACATGGATGCAGGCATGCTCCGTCTTGTATTTGGTCTCGGCACCCGGGCGGTAGACCGTGTAATCGGCGATTATGTGAAAATCGTGGCACTGGATGATCCATCGAGACTTCCTCTTCTCACGGCGCAGGACGAGCGGAAATATTCCCAGCACAAAGCAGACGTGCTGGATCTGAAAAATAATAAATGGTGCAGCAAGGACATTTCTGACCTGATGAAGCAAAACATCAAGGTACGGAAAAATCTGTTTTTTACCATGGATTATGCAGAGGCAGACCGCCTGCGGGATCTGGGCTATACCAATCTTCCGGTTCCTTTCACTGTGAATTTTAAAAAGATGCTTTCCGACACCAGATTTCCGGAAATCATGAAAAAAACACTGAAGCTTTTGTCCGAGGAATACGATTATCCGGTAGATATTGAGTTTACGGTGAATTTCCAGAACGAAAAGGAATTTTTCTTTAATCTTGTACAGTGCAGGCCACTGCAGACAAGAGGCCTGGGAAAGACGGTTGAGATACCGAAACTGGAATCTACAGATGACTGCCTGTTTTACTCGGAAGGAAACTTTATGGGCGGAAATCTGCGAATAGATCTGGATAAGGTGATTTTTGTAGATATCCATGCGTACCTGGCGTGCCCGGAACAGGATAAATACCAGATCGCGAGAGATATCGGCAAGCTGAACAATGCTTTGAAAGAAGAAAGTGTGCTGCTTATGGGACCGGGCAGATGGGGAACCACCACACCTTCACTGGGCGTTCCGGTACATTTTACAGAAATCAGCAATATGGCAGCAATGTGTGAAATATCCTATCAGTCCGAGGGGCTGATGCCGGAGCTTTCCTACGGAAGCCATTTCTTCCAGGATCTGGTGGAATCCGGAGTCTTCTATATTGCGCTGTTTAAGGAACAGGAGGGCGTTATTTTCCATGAAGAGCGCCTGAAGGGAGAAAATCTTCTGGCAAAAATCCTGCCGGAATCTGCAGAGTATGAACATGTCATCAAAGTCATTGATGTAAAAGGCATGGAGCTTTATTCCGACATCTGCAGGCAGAGGGTATTCTGCAGATAACAAATATATTTTAGCCGAATGATCAAAAAGGGATCGCTGTAAATCCGCATGATATGCGAAAATACAGCGATCCTTTTAAAATTTTTTCCATGTATCCGGTTTGAACAGAAGAAGGAGAGGAAAGATCTCCAGTCGACCTGCAAGCATATCGAAGATCAGGACACACTTTGAAAAAGAAGAGAAGAGACTGAAATTCTGTGTAGGTCCCACCAGCTCAAGACCGGGGCCGATGTTATTGAAGGTTGCCGCAACTGCGGTAAAGTTTGTCACAAGGTCAAAATTGTCAAAACCGATCAGAAGCACGGAGACTGAGAAAATCAGCACATAAACAATAAGAAAAATATTGGTGGAACGGACAATCTCATGAGGTATGGATTTTCCATCCATTTTTACTTTCTTCACTGCGTTGGGATGCAGATAAATGTGCAGTTCTTTTCGTACCGTCTTGCACAGGATGACAAGACGGGAAACCTTGAAGCCGCCTCCGGTACTGCCGGCACAGGCACCTACAAACATCAGCATGACCAGGATGGTCTGAGACACCACAGGCCACTCATTAAAGTCTGTGGTGGCAAAACCGGTGGTGGTGATGATGGAGCCCACCTGAAAGGAAACCTGCTGTAATGCAGTTCCGATATTATCAAACATATGCCGGGTGTTAATGGTGATCACGAGGATGGCAGCTGCAATAATTCCAAAATAGTAGCGAATTTCTTCGCTTTTGAATGCCTGAGCAAACTTCTTCGTCAGAAGAAGAAAATAAATATTAAAATTGACACCAAAAAGTATCATAAACACTGTGATCACAATCTGCAGGTAAGTGCTGTAACCGGCAATACTGTCATTTTTTATTCCGAAACCACCCGTTCCGGCTGTACCAAAGGCGGTACAGATGGTGTCAAACAGAGGCATTTTTCCGATTAACAGAAAAATAATCTGCAAAATGGTAAGAGAAATATAAATGGTGTACAAAATCTTTGCCGTTGACTGTACTTTTGGAACGAGCCTGCTTACGGACGGTCCGGGGCTTTCTGCCTTCATGAGGTTCATATGATACCCTCCGGTAAGGGGAAGCAGGCACAGGATAAATACCAGTACTCCCATACCCCCGATCCAGTGTGTGAAGGATCGCCAGATCAGAACACAGTGGGAAAGAGGTTCTACCTCCGAAAGAATGCTGGCTCCTGTGGTGGTGAAGCCGGAAACCGTTTCAAATAATGCATCGATGGGATTCGGAATACTTCCTGAAATTACGAAAGGAACAGCACCTGCCACACTGAGCACGATCCAGCTTAAGGCAACGGTTACGAATCCCTCTTTTGTATGAAAAACTTTATCGGAAGGCTTTTTCCACGTCAGGGGAAGCCCGATCGCCAGACAGATGAGCAGGGTGATGAGAAATGCAAAACCGTCTTTCTCATGGTAAAGAATGGCTGTTACGCCGGGAAGCACCATGAAAACAGCTTCCAGTCTTAAAATCCATCCGATAATATAAAAAGTCATGGAATAATTCATCGCCCGTCTCCTTTACTTTTCAAGGATGTCGCTGATATCACGAAGCCCTTTGTTGGTAGTGACAATTACAACTGTATCACCGATCTGAATCGTATCGTGGCCCCGGGGAATCCGTACAACACCATTTCGGTTCAGGCAGCCCACAAGGAGATTTTTCCTGAGATTCAGTTCAGACAAAGGTTTGCCGATAACGGGGGAATTCTCACGAATGACGAATTCCAGTGCTTCGGCTTCATTATCCAGGATATGATACAGAGTTTCCACATTACTGCCGATGGAATTCTGCGTGGCACGTACATATTGAAGTATGTAATCTGCAGTTATGTACTTTGGATAAATGACACTTCCGATGTCCAGACTGTCAATGATGTCATCATAGGCCAGCCGGTTGACCTTTGCCACAAGCTTGGCAGAGGATACGGTTTTTGCAAAAAGGGAGAGAAACACATTTTCCTCGTCCAGATTGGTGAGGGCAACAAAAGATTCCGCTTTTCCCAGTCCTTCTTCCAGAAGAAGGGAACGATCCGTACCGTCACCATTGATGACGGTGGCATTTGGAAGCAGATCGCTTAACACTTCGCAGCGGTCTTTATCTTTTTCAATGATTTTGACATTGATTTTCATGGAAAGAAGAGCCATCGCCAGATAATAGGAAATGGTGCCGCCTCCCACAATAATGGTATTTTTTACCTGATGGGTCTTGAGACCTATTTTCTTGAAAAACAGGGCAGCATTCTGAGGAGATGCCAGAATGGACACCATATCACCATCACGGAGAATATGATTGCCGCCGGGAATGGCAACACTGTCTTTTCTTTCAATGGCACAGACCAGAATATCGCAGCGGAACTTCTCGGTCATTGTGGAGATACTCATCCCGTCCAGACCAAATTCCGGCAGTACCTTGAATTTCAGGAGTTCTACCTTGCCTCTGGCAAAGGTATCAATCTTAATGGCCGACGGAAAACGGAGGAGACGTGAAATCTCCTGTGCGGCCGCCAGTTCGGGATTGATGATCATGGTGACACCAAGGCGTTCCTTGATAAAGCCTATTTCTTTGCTGTATACAGGATTACGAACACGGGCAATGGTATGGCAGTGACCGGTTTTTTGTGCGATAAGGCAGCAGAGAAGATTCAGTTCATCGGATGCTGTCACGGCAATGAGAATGTCAGCCGTTTCAATACCTGCCTCCATCAGAGTGTTGATACTGGCACCGTTTCCTACAATACCCATAGCATCAATATCATCGGAGACAGCGTTGATCTTGTCCTGGGAAATGTCGATCAGTGTCAGGTCAGTCTCTTCTTCCTGCAGTTGTTCGGCAAGTGTGCGTCCGACTTTCCCACACCCAACAATAATTATCTGCATAATTCCTCCAAAGTGGTAAATTTATTTTGGTAAAGACATTATAGCACTGTGGACAGTATTTTAAAACAAATATTTCAGGAATTCCTGCAGGGGAGAACAACCTCCGAAAAATGCCCCGGACAGATACCGGGGCAATGGGAATTTCAGTTTTCTTTTTTCTTACAGTCATCGCAGCTTGCCTTGCAGGGATTGTCAAAGCTTGGGTTAAACGCATAGAAATTCTTTGCATCCAGCTGATCCTGAATGGAGCGGAGTGCTTCTCCGAAACGCTGGAAGTGCACGACTTCTCTGGCGCGCAGGAAGCGGATCGGATCTGCCACTTCCGGCAGGTTGCGTACCACACGGAGAATGTTGTCATAAGTGGAACGGGCTTTCTGTTCCGCAGCAAGATTTTCAAAAAGATCGGTGATGGGATCTCCCTTGCTTTGAAATTCACAGGCATTAAAAGGTACTCCGCCAGCCGCCTGGGGCCATATGCCCACCGTGTGGTCGATATAGTACGGTCCGAACCCGGATTTTTCGATTTCTTCCATGGAAAGATCACGGGTAAGCTGATGGACGATGGTGGACACCATTTCCAGATGTGCGAGTTCGTGCTCCCAAGTAAGTTATCAATGGTTAAAAATCCTTGAAATTACTGTATTTTGGGGTAAATATCAAGGGTAAAAGTTATCTTATCTCCTTCACGGAAATTGTTTTTCGTGTCCTTTGAGTAGTCAATCCGTTCAATCAGCTCTTTTAAGACCTCATTTTTCGTATTTGCATCCCAGTCCCAGTAGTTTGATAACAGATGTTCGCATTTTGGTATAAAACTGTTTTTCTGGCTCAGAAGCTTCCGATCGTGCTCCAGCTCATTTTTAATCTGATCAATGGCAGCAGAACACTCATCCATCTTTTTCGCAATAGCGTTAGAACGCTCGAGAAACATTTCTGTGGAATACACGCCCTGTTCAAGCAGATCAAATTGCTTCGTCTTCTGTTCTTGAAGCTTAGCAAGAGCGGATTGCTTTTGCTCCAGCAACGCCTCTTTTGAGGAGATAATATCAGTCCCGTCCTTATCCTGCAGAGTATTGTTTATTTTATAATTCTCCACGATATCACTGAGTCCGTCTATTACGGCCTTTTCTACCAGGTGGAGCTTACTGCTTACGGTGCTGCAGGATGTATACGCGCACATCAATATATCATCATATCCGTTTTTGGCAAACGGCCTCCGGACCATAGAGCGTCCACATTTCTTACAGTAGACAATTCCGGAAAGAGGATTTTTAGTTGCTCTTTGAGCAGGTACAGGGCGTATTGCTTTACTGTTCATAATCTTTTCCGCGGATGCAAAAGTATTCTCAGAAATAATGGGGGTATGAATCCCGTCAGTGATTATGTATTCACCTGCACGGGGCCTCGAGACCACCACCTGCCCATTTTCGATATGCCTTACACTTTTCCTTCGATTCCAACGGATCTTTCCACAATAGGTAGGATTTTGCAGTATGTCTCTTACACTGGCCGGACTCCAGTCCTTACGCTTTAACGCCGGTATACCCATATTGTTAAGCCGATTAGTGATTCTGGATATTCCAATGCGTTCTCCGTCTATACCCACGGTGTACCAGTTAAATATCATTCTTACAACATCTGCCTGTTCCGGTACAGGTTCCAGGGTAAATCCCTTATCGTGCTCAAGTTTAACTCTTTTGTACCCATACGGGGCTATGTTTCCACAATACTTTCCTTCTTTGACAGAGGATATTCGACCTGCGTTCAGACGGCGCTTAATCGTCTTATATTCACGACGACTCATAAACAGGCCGAATTCAAAGTATTCTTCATCAAATTCGTTGTTTGGATCATAAACCTTTATCGGAGTAACGATCTTGGTATCGGAATACTGGAAGGCTCTGGAAACAACTCCCTGATCAATGGTATCTCCTCTTGCCAGACGTTCCACTTCTACCACCAGGACGGCATCCCACATGCCTGCTTCAACTTCTTTCAGGAGCTTCTGCATCACTGGACGGGCAGATATGGTTTCTCCTGAGACGACTTCTTTGTAGATTGCACCTACATGATACCCACGCTTCTTTGCGAGATCCAGAAGGATATGCTCGTGTCTGGATAGAGTTTCTCCCTCTCCTCTGGCCTCTGCTTCGCGATCAGCACGGGATTTCCTGAGATAGATGCAGACATTATCAAAAGTATGCATAATATCACCTCGGTTTTATAAATTATGTAGTTTAAAGTATAAAAATAACAGACGCAC
>JALERH010000015.1 GCA_022764275.1 Blautia sp.
TTTGCCAATAATCCAATGGACTTTATTAATAAGAGTATGGATGAGTTACGTCAGACGAGTAATATGGTTAGAGGTGGGAATATTGAGAATCATTTTAGTCTCGATAATGTAACCTTTAACATGCCAGGTGTCACCAATTACAAAGAATTTATGCAAGAGCTTCAGCATGATAATAATTTTGAACGATTTGTTCAGAGTATGACCATTGATGCTATTGCTGGTAAGGGAACCAAAGGTAAATACAAAATAAACTTTTAGAGGTGTCGTAATGGCACCTCTTACTATAGGAGGATTTGAATATAAATATGTTCAAAAAGAAATCAGATAAAGATTTACGTGAAGAGAATCGTGAGTTAAGGATTGAAAATATCAGACTGAAAAATGAATTAGAAGTCTATAAAAGTCGTGAAGATAAATTGAATAAACTTATCGTGGACTCTGAACTTCTAAAGAAGGAATGGGAAGATAATATTAAGGAAGCACGGATTGCAAAGGATAATTTCGAGAATTTGTATAGGGAGATTAGGAGTTTGAGCTATAAATCAAAAAAATAAAACTTTTACTCGCAGAATTTACCCCAAATGGGTTATAATATAGCATAAGTTAATTGATTGCACCTGGTGGATAAGTCCCGGGGCAATCCTTATATTGTGTGTAAAAGGGGCTGTTGTGCTTGTCGGTACACAGTCCCTTGTTTAATTGACGTTATTTTGAAAAGGAGTGATTGATTATAGATAAAACTGAAGATGAACTATTGAAAATGGCATTTGGCATGGGTATAATTAACTATGAAGATGTCAGAAAACAAATTATGATGAAGAAAAAGGCAGAAATATTGGAAAAGCATGGTTCCTGTATATGGTACAGTGAATCAGAGAATTGTTGGTATTGTCACATACCAGATGCAACGAAAAAAGGTGGAAGAAGGAAGGTCAAGAGGAAAAAGAAAGAGGATATTGAAAATATCTTATGCGAATACTGGATGGAAGCTGAAAAACAAAATTCTCCTTCTGACACAGATGCAACTAAAAAAACATCTGAGCCACAACCGGGAGATGGGATTAATACAATTTCTGATCTGTTCTATGAATTTATGGAGTATAAAAGTAATCAAGTTACGCCTGGTACAATAAAAAGGATGAAAGCAGATTGGGAAAAATTCTATGTTCCTCATGAGGATTTTATCCAAAAACCATTTCGCAGCCTGACTAAAATTGATATGGACAATTTCTTCAATGAAATTCTTACGGAAAATGATATAAAAAAGAAAGGCTTCTATAATATGTGTGGCATCTTAAAACAGATGTTACAGTATGCAGAAGATGCGGAATATATCAGTAAGAATCCATATAGACTAAAAATTAACAAAAAGAAATTTGTGCCAACCAAAAAGAAGCCTGCAACTCAAGAAGTTTATCAGGGGGACGAAAAAACCCTGATAATTCAAGAAATGGAACGAAGACTATCCGAGAATCCGTCAAATACAGCCTGCCTAGCTGTAATCCTTGATTTTGAATTGGGATTAAGGAAGGGTGAAATGATGGCTCTGCGATATTCTGATATTCAAAATGAATGGATACATATACAGCGACAGTTGATAGAAGATTTTGACATAAGTGATATAGACCATATCCATAGCAAAGGTTTCAAAGTCGTTGATTATACGAAATCAGAAGACGGAGATAGGTGGATTCCATTAACAGAAAAGGCAATAAAAACAATTCAGAAAATTCAAGAAATCAATGAGGAATACGGGGAATCATACGGAGATTATTTATTTGTGCGTGATGGATATGTTATGAGTCCTGATACGGTTGACGCTCAGCTTGTAAGAGGATGTCAATATATTGGTATACCTATTAAGACAATGCACAAAATCAGAAAAACGTATGCTTCTACATTATTGCATAATGGTGTTAATATTTCAGTCGTAAAAGAAATGCTTGGACACGCTGATGAATCTACAACTTTGCGACATTACGTTTACAATACTGAGACAAATGAGACAACAGGTGATGTAGTAAAGAAAGCTCTTATAGAAAGTGATAAAACATCATCAGAAAAGGTTAATGATAAGAAAGTGACCAGAAGTGACCAAAAGATTGTAAACTTTCAGACAAAGAAAAAGACCGAAACACCTGATAAATCAAGCATTTCAGCCTCATAACAAAAATGCGGAAGATGGGACTTGAACCCACACGAGCGCAATGCTCACAAGATCCTTAGTCTTGCTCGTCTGCCAGTTCCGACACTTCCGCATATCGCATTTCTTTGGGATTTTTTTGTTTCTCCCTCGCGACAAGTGATAGTATAGCAAAGGGTAGATAGAAAGTCAACACCTTTTTTGAAAAAAATAAAAAATTTTCAAGTTTTTTTTGAAAAAAAGAGGAATTTGAAATTTTGTGTAGAATATAATTAATAAGAGGTGTTTTTCAGTTGTTGCTGCCACACGGCGATATGTGGTGTTTTGTCAGTCTGTGGAGGATGGAAATATGAATATCAGGGAAAGCATGGAACAACGGGAATTGGAACTTTTAAGCCCTTATGCGGCCTGCAGCGGCCGTTCCAGAGGAAGGGACCGTCCGGAGGAGGAGTGCGACGTGCGGACCGTGTATCAGCGGGACCGGGACAGAATTCTGCACTGCAAGGCTTTCCGGCGGCTAAAAGACAAGACACAGGTATTTCTTGCACCCCAGGGAGACCACTACCGGAATCGGCTTACCCACACCCTGGAGGTTTCCCAGATCGCACGGACCATTGCCAAGGCACTTCGGCTGAACGAGGATCTGGTGGAAGCTATTGCTCTCGGCCATGATCTGGGACATACCCCTTTTGGTCATGCCGGGGAGCGGGCATTGAATGATATCCATCCGGACGGCTTTGCGCACTATAAGCAGAGCATTCGTGTGGTGGAAGTCCTGGAGAAAAACGGCGAAGGACTGAACCTGACCTGGGAGACCAGAGACGGGATTCTGAATCATCGTACCAGCGGACATCCGGCCACCCTGGAAGGTCAGGTAGTTCGGTTTTCAGATAAGATTGCTTACATTCACCACGACATGGATGACGCCCAACGCGCCGGGATTATTACAGAGGACGACATTCCCATTACCCTGCGCATGTTTCTGGGCTACACTACCAGAGAACGCCTGAATACCTTTGTCCATGACATCATTGAAAACAGCATGGACAGAGATGTGATTCAGATGTCTCCCCAGGTACAGGAAGCGCTGACGGATCTGCGTTCCATTATGTTCCGAAACGTTTACCTGAATCCTGTGGCAAAAAAAGAAGAAAGTAAAGCAATTAAAATGCTGACGGAATTATATCAGTATTACATAGAGCACCCCGATGCCATGTCCCGGGAGTACCGGGAACTGGTGGCCTACAGGGGAGTGCCGAAGTCCCAGGCGGTCTGCGATTACCTGTCCGGTATGACAGACCAGTATTCCATGGAGAAATTCCGGGAAATCTATATTCCGAAAGCCTGGGAAGTATATTAGTATCGCATTTTCAGTTACATACTGTCTGTGAAATGCGATGCTGGTGAAATGGATCAAAGGAGGAGAAACATGCGGTATTCTGACGATATCATTGAAGAAGTACGGATGAAAAATGATATTGTAGATGTGATATCCCAGTATGTGAAGCTGACCAGAAAGGGAAGCTCCTATTTCGGGCTCTGCCCGTTCCACAATGAAAAGACTCCATCCTTCTCCGTGACTCCATCCAAGCAGATGTATTACTGCTTTGGCTGCGGAGCAGGGGGGAATGTATTTACCTTTGTTATGGAATATGAAAATTATTCCTTTGGCGAGGCTTTGTCGCATCTCGCAGACCGTGCAGGTGTGCAGCTTCCCAAAATCGAGTATTCAAAAGAGGCAAAGGCAAAAGCCGAGAAGCGTTCCACTCTTTTGGAAATCAATAAACTGGCGGCACAGTATTTTTATTATCAGCTCCGCAGGGAGAATGGCCGCAGCGCTTATGCCTATCTGACCGGCAGAGGCTTAAGCGAGGAAACGATCCGGAAATTCGGTCTGGGTTATTCGGACAAATACAGCGATGATCTTTATAAATACCTGAAAGGAAAAAATTACAGTGACGAGCTCCTTCGGGAGTCAGGACTGTTTAACGTAGATGAACGCCACGGAATGTATGATAAATTCTGGAACCGGGTGATTTTTCCCATAATGGATGTGAATAACCGGGTGATCGGTTTCGGAGGGCGCGTGATGGGCGATGGAAAGCCCAAATATCTGAATTCTCCGGAAACGCAGATTTTCGATAAAAGCCGTAATCTGTACGGCCTGAATGTTGCCAGAACCACCAGAAAAAATTATCTGATCCTGTGTGAAGGCTACATGGATGTGATTTCCATGCATCAGGCGGGCTTTACAAATGCTGTGGCATCCCTGGGTACAGCACTGACTTCGGGCCACGCAAGCCTTGTGAAGCGTTATACCCAGGAAGTCCTTCTTCTGTATGACAGTGATGAGGCTGGCATCCGGGCGGCACTTCGCGCGATACCGATTCTGAAGGAAGCCGGGGTTACCTCCCGCGTGGTGAATTTAAAGCCCCACAAGGATCCCGATGAATTTATTAAGGCAGAAGGGCCGGAAGCCTTTGAAAAACGTCTGGAGCAGGCCATGGACAGCTTTATGTTCCGGGTGACGATTGCCGAAAAAGAGTTTTCCATGGAAGAACCCCAGGGCCAAAATCGGTTTTTTGAACAATGTGCCCAGATGCTTCTGGAGCTTTCCGATGAGCTGGAGAGAAATCTGTACATTGAAGCCATTGTAAAGCAGTACCGACGGTTTGGAATCAGTACGGAGGATCTGAGAAAACGGGTGAATACCCTGGCTATGAAGGGGACTCCTGCAGAGCGCCGTATTCAGCCAAAGACGGGAAATCCGGAGAAAAAGAAACCGGAATCCGCAGCCGATAAGGCGCAGAAGCTGATGCTTACATGGCTGGTGACCTATCCGGGGATTTTTGATACCGTGGAGAAATACCTGTCTCCTTCGGATTTTGTGGTTCCCCTGTACCGGGAGGTGGCGGAAATGCTTTATGCGCAGCATAAGGAAGGCGATGTGAACCCAGCGAGGCTTCTGAATGCATTCACGGACAGTGAAGAGCAGCGGGAAGTGGCATCCCTGTTTAACGCCACCATTCATCTGGAGACGGCGGGGGAACAGGACCGGGCATTTTCCGATGCCTTGATACGCATCAAGCAGGAAAGCCTGAATGAAAAGAACCGGAACTGGGATCCTACCGATATGAAGGGACTTCAGGAGCTGGTGAAAGCAAAAAAGGATCTGGAAGACCTTGGAAGAAAACGGCAGGAACTGCATATTTCTTTTGAATAAGGATAAAATATAAACACTATATGGAGGTTAAGACACCTATGGAAACGAATATGGGCAAATTCAGTGAAAAACTGGTAGAGCTTCTGGAATTTGCAAAAAAGAAGAAAAATGTACTGGAATACCAGGAAATCAACGACTTTTTCAAAGACCAGCCCCTGGATGCGGAGCAGATGGATAAAATCTTTGATTTTCTGGAAGCAAGCGGAGTGGATGTTCTGCGTATCACCGGAAATGATGTGGACGATACCCTGATGCTGGATGATGATATGGATATTGATGGACTGGATGAGGAGGAAGAGGTAGAACTTGACAAGATCGACCTTTCTGTTCCGGAGGGCGTCAGCATCGAAGATCCGGTTCGTATGTATCTGAAAGAAATCGGTAAGGTTCCGCTTCTGACTGCGGAGGAAGAAATCGAGCTTGCCAAGAGAATGGAGAATGGGGACGAAGATGCCAAGAAACGTCTGGCAGAAGCGAACCTCCGTCTGGTTGTCAGCATTGCGAAGCGTTATGTGGGACGTGGAATGCTTTTCCTGGACCTGATCCAGGAAGGAAACTTAGGCCTTATCAAAGCAGTGGAAAAATTTGATTACCGCAAGGGTTATAAATTCAGTACTTATGCAACCTGGTGGATCCGTCAGGCCATCACAAGAGCCATCGCCGATCAGGCACGTACCATCCGTATCCCGGTGCATATGGTTGAAACCATCAACAAACTGATTCGTGTTTCCCGTCAGTTGCTGCAGGAATTAGGACGTGAACCTACCCCGGAGGAAATCGCGGAGGAAATGGACATGTCCGTAGACCGTGTCCGTGAGATCCTGAAAATTTCTCAGGAGCCGGTTTCACTGGAAACTCCGATCGGTGAGGAGGAGGACAGCCATCTGGGCGATTTCATCCAGGATGACAATGTTCCGGTTCCGGCAGACGCCGCAGCGTTTACTCTATTAAAGGAACAGCTGGTGGAGGTGCTGGGAACTCTGACCGAGAGAGAGCAGAAGGTTCTCCGTCTGCGTTTTGGCCTGGATGATGGCCGTGCCAGAACTCTTGAAGAGGTTGGAAAGGAATTTAATGTAACCAGAGAGCGTATCCGTCAGATTGAGGCAAAGGCACTGAGAAAGCTTCGTCACCCCAGCCGCAGCCGCAAGCTGAAGGATTATCTGGATTAAGGAGCAAAACAATGCAGCTGTCCTTACGCCTGTCTGCAATTGCAGATATGGTAACAGAAGGAAACCGGCTGGTGGATGTGGGATGTGACCATGGATATCTGCCGGTGTACCTTGTATCAGAAAAGAAAATCCCTTCCGCGATTGCCATGGATGTGCGAAAAGGCCCCCTTTCCAGGGCACAGGAGCATATCGCGCAGTTTGGTCTGGAGAAATACATAGAGACACGTCTTTCGGATGGATTGGAGAAAATGGCTCCCGGTGAGGGGGATACTCTGGTGATCGCCGGTATGGGCGGTCCTCTGATGGAAAGAATCCTGACAGACAGTGCCTCTCAGAGGGAATCCTTTCAGGAGATGATCCTGCAGCCACAGTCGGATGTTCCGCATTTCCGGCATTTTATCCGGGGACTTGGATGGGAGATCGTGCAGGAAAACATCATCCTGGAGGATGGAAAGTTTTATCCCATGATGCGTGTGGTAAAAGCGGATTTTCTCCCGGCGTACACCGGGGAGGAAGAAGCCTATGGAAAACTTCTGCTGGAGAGGCGGCATCCTGTCCTGAAGGAGTATCTGCTTCGGGAGGCGCGTATCCGAAAGGAGATTTGTGACAGACTTGAGGCTGCGCCGGAAGCATCATCCGTAGAGGCACGTTTACGGGAAGTAAAGGAGGAACAGCAGCTTATAGAGGCTGCTTTGAATCGATATGAAAGCATATGAACTGATTTCCTGGCTGGAAGAAAAATATCCTGCTTCCGCAGCGGAAGAATGGGATAATGTGGGACTGCTGGTGGGAAGCGACGAAAAAGAGATTTCCCATATCTTTCTGGCTCTGGATCTGACGGAGGAGACTCTGGAGGAAGCCATTGCCGCCGGAGCGGATATGATCATCACTCATCATCCCATGATTTTTTCCGGGATGAAAAAAATAAATAATCACAGCTTTACAGGCAGAAAAATCTTAAAGCTGATCCGGCATGACATTCCTTATTATGCCATGCATACCAATTACGATATCCTGGGGATGGCAGACCTGAGTGCGGATTATATCCGTTTATCTGACACGAAAGTGCTTTCTGTGACAGAGGAGGATGAAAATCACGTGCAGGGCTTTGGAAGAGTTGGAAGACTTCCGCAAAAAATGACGCTGAGAGAGTATGCACATCTTGTGAAAGACTCTCTGAAACTGGGCGATGTGAAAGTCTATGGAGACCTGGAGAAAGAAGTGAAGTGTGCAGCTATCTGTACCGGATCCGGAAAAAGCATGATTCAGGAAGCCATTGCCGCCGGAGCAGACGTGTATGTGACGGGCGACATTGACCATCATACAGGGATTGACACGGTGGCTCAGGGGCTTGCAATCATTGATGCGGGACATTACGGCACGGAATACATTTTTATGAATGCCATGAAAAAAGAACTGAAGGAGGCTTTTTCCAGCCTGAAAGTAACATGTGCAGAAGTAAAAAGCCCATATACAATCATATAGTTATAGTAACTGGAAAATCGAAAACGAATGTGCGGGCAGATTGTCCGTGAGCCGGAGACGACAGATGGCAGTAAGGAGGAAATGATGGACGGCGAAATGGTAAAGGTCACGATCGGTGACAGCACAAAAGAATATCCAAAGGGAATCCGTTACGCAGATGTGGTAAAAGAGTATGAAGGTACGACGGACGCACCCATTATCCTTGTTATTTCCAATGGGAAAATCCGGGAACTGCACAAAAAGATAAACGATGATTCCGTGGTGAAATTTATTACTACCAGGGACAGTATCGGAAACAAAACGTATAAAAGAAGTGCCTGCCACCTTCTGTTGAAAGCGATTTATGATGTGGCGGGAAAAGAAAACATTGAAAAAGTGGTGAATCATTTTTCAGCAGGCTCCGGATTCTACTTCACAATAAAGGGAAATGTCGTGCTGAATCAGGAATTTCTGGACAAAGTAAAGGCGCGCATGGAGGAGCTTGTAGAAGCGGATATTCCGATTTTAAAAAGGAGCGTCAACACGGACGAAGCCATCGCATTGTTTCACAGGCATGGCATGTATGATAAGGAGAAGCTTTTCCGCTATCGCAGAGTTTCCAGTGTAAATCTCTACAGCATCGGGAACTTTGAGGATTATTATTACGGAGCCATGGCGTTCAGTACGGGATATATCCGCTATTTTGACCTGCGGCTTTACGATGATGGATTTGTGCTGCTTCTTCCGCAAAAAGAGCAGCCGGATGTGATTCCGGAGTTTCACCCAAGAGAAAAGATTTTCCAGGTGCAGAAGGAATCCGAAGAATGGGGCGAGAAACTGGAGATTTCTACGGTTGGAGAGCTGAATGACCAGATCGTCAGACAGGGAATCCGAAGCGTTATGCTGATTCAGGAGGCTCTTCAGGAATCAAAGATTTCGCGGATTGCGGAGCAGATCGCGGAGGCTGGCAATAAAAAGTTTGTCATGATCGCCGGCCCATCTTCCTCAGGAAAGACATCATTTTCCCACAGACTTTCCATTCAGCTTACCGCTCATGGCCTGAAACCACATCCCATTGCTGTGGATAATTATTTTGTAGACCGGGAGCATACACCCCTGGATGAATACGGGGAAAAGAATTACGAATGCCTGGAAGCCCTGGATGTGGAGCAGTTTAACAAAGATATGCTGGATCTTCTGGAGGGAAAACGGGTGGATATGCCCACCTATAATTTCAAAACCGGACACCGGGAGTACAAGGGAGATTTTCTACAGCTTGGAAAAGAAGACATCCTGGTCATTGAGGGAATCCACGGACTGAACGACAAACTGAGCTATGCGCTTCCAAAGGAAAGCAAGTTCAAAATCTATATCAGTGCCCTGACACAGCTGAACATTGACGAGCACAATCGCATTCCTACCACGGATGGACGTCTGATCCGGCGCATCGTGCGGGATGCCAGAACGAGAGGTACCTCAGCAAAGGAGACCATTGCAAGGTGGCCGTCCGTACGAAGGGGAGAGGAGCAGTATATTTTCCCATATCAGGAGGAAGCGGATGTGATGTTCAATTCCGCATTGATTTACGAGCTTGCCTGCCTGAAGGTATATGCGGAACCCCTTCTGTTTGGAATCGACAAAAGCGAGCCGGAATATCTGGAGGCAAAGCGTCTTCTGAAATTTTTTGATTACTTCGTGGCAGTTCCCAGTGAGGAGATTCCCAATAATTCTCTTCTGCGGGAATTTATCGGGGGAAGCTGCTTTAATGTATAATTTTTCTGAATGATCGTAAGTTGCTCTGATCCTATAAAAAACGGGCTGCCGAATGAAATCCGGCAGCCTGGTTTATAATGCTTTTTAATCGCGGGGTCAAAAACGAGTTATTATTCATGAGTTAATCATATTGGGATGCAAAAAATCTGCATAGACCCCGCTGTGGTTTTTTTGACAGGTATTTTATGAATTATAAAAGAATGGGGGTTCACACTCCAGATAAAACTTGTTTTTTACCCTTTACACAGAAAAAAATCCATGCTAGAATAGCAGATGCGCAACCAGGCCAGGTAATCGCGGCTGGACAGACGAAAGGGTTCAGACGAGGAAAGTCCGGGCTTCGCAGGGCAGGATGCCGGATAACGTCCGGTGGAGGTGACTCCCAGACCAGTGCAACAGAAATAAACCGCCCGGGACATGTTTCCGGGTAAGGGTGGAAAGGCAGT
>JALERH010000021.1 GCA_022764275.1 Blautia sp.
TAATAAATCCAGTTCGTTTTTTATGACTCCCTCCACTTCCTTTTTTTCACTTCCGAAGCATCCGGTCCAGGCTAATGTGAAAATCAGAAGAAGAAAAGGGAGCAGTCGTTTTGCTGTCTTCATACGGATTTTTTCCTTTCCTTGTTGTTCCTTTTATTCTACCAGATTTATGTAAAATTGTCAAAAAACCATTAATAATATACGATTTTTATAAAAAAAGAGTGAAAAAATTGTGAAATTTGCAGGGAGAGCCAAGAAGGCTTTCCTTTTATCCGGGAATCTGTTATGATAGAAAAGTAAATGACACAAATACCTGATGGAAGCTGTAAAAGGCAGCATAGGAGGTAACGATGAAAAAAAAGATTTTAGTCATTGGGGGGATTGTCATCCTCGCCGGTGCTATTGGCGCCGGCGCCTGGTATTATCTGTATGGAAGGGATCAGATGACAACCAGTGGAGAAGTCGCATATGTGACGAAGATAAGCAGCCTGGATGAGGAGTCTTCCGGTCTGCTGAACCGGTTCGCAGGCGTGGTGGAACCGCAGAAGACAGTGACGGTAAGTATAGAGAGCGGCCGTAAGGTCAGGGAGGTTCAGGTCAAGACCGGAGACGAGGTAAAGGCCGGACAGCTTTTATTTGAGTATGATCTGACAAGTATCGAGGAGGATCTGCAGGAGGCAAAGCTTTCTCTTGATCGTCTGAAAAATGAAGCTCTCAGCCTGAATGAGCAGATTGCGACACTGGAAAAAGAGAAAAAGAAAGCATCCAAGGATAATCAGCTTTCCTATACCATCGAGATTGAAACGAACAAAATGAATCTCAAAAAGAACGAATATGACCAGAAGAGTAAAGAGGCAGAGATCACAAAGCTTCAGAATGCTACCGGCAATACGGAAGTGCGAAGCGAGATCGATGGTATTATCCAGAAAATCGATACCAGTAAGCTGAGCTCTGATGACGGAGATATCCTTACGGACGGTTCAGACAGCTATTACTCCGGAGATTCCGGAAATGGCGACAGCAACGCATTTATCACCATTCTCAGTACAGGTGCGTATCGGATCAAGGGAATGGTAAATGAGCAGAATAAATCCTCCATTATTCCGGGAGAACCGGTCATCATCCGCTCCAGGGTGGATGAGACCCAGATATGGCATGGAACCATGGGAGCTGTGGATGAGCAGAATGCAAGCTCTGACAGCAGCAGTAACATGTATTACGGTATGATCGACAGCAGCGGAGACGCTCAGACAAGCTCTAGCTCCTATCCGTTTTATGTGGAACTGGAATCTTCAGATGGACTGATGCTTGGGCAGCATGTCTACATAGAAAAGGATGTGGGACAGGAAGAGCAGAAAATCGGCATCTGGCTCAGTGACTTCTATATCGTGGATGCAGATACGGACAGCCCGTATGTCTGGGCTGCGGATGAAAAGGGCAGACTGGAAAAGAGAACGGTAGTCCTGGGGCAGTATGACGAGGAAATGGGCGAATATGAGATCGCAGATGGTCTTACGGAAGAGGACAGCATTGCTTTCCCGGCAGATAATCTGCAGGAAGGAATGGCAACGGCTGACGCATCCATGGCAGCGGATCTGGGAATGGACGGATATCTGGATGACAGTATTGATATGGAGTCAGATTCTGACGGTGATTCTGATATGATCATCGAAGACTTTGGCGATGTCGGAGAAGCAGACATGGGAGAGATTTACGGAGACGATGAGATGGTGCCGATTGACGGAGATGACGACTACTTTATGGATGAATCCGAGATGTACGGCTCCGATGACATGGAGGCAGCAGGATGATACTTGAATTAAAAGGAATCTATAAAGATTACCAGCAGGGAAAATTAACGGTTCCGGTTCTGAAGGACGTGAATTTTTCCATGGAAGAGGGAGAATACGTGGCAATCATGGGTCCCTCGGGCTCCGGAAAGTCAACTCTGATGAACATCATCGGCTGTCTGGATCAGGCTACAAAAGGAAACTTTTTTCTGGACGGCCAGGATATCAGTGCATGCTCGGAAAATGAAATGTCCGATATCCGGCTGAAAAAAATCGGGTTTGTATTCCAGAGCTTTCACCTTCTTCCAAGGCAGACCGCCCTGTCAAATGTTGAGATGCCCTTGAATTATGCAAAGGTTCCTAAAAAAGAACGAAAAGAGAGAGCGCTGCATGCGCTGGAACGTGTGGGACTGGCGGACAGGGTGGATTTCAGGCCAAATCAGCTTTCCGGAGGCCAGATGCAGAGGGTTGCAATTGCCCGGGCGATTGTGAACAGGCCGAAGCTTCTTCTGGCGGATGAGCCCACGGGTGCCCTGGACAGTAAATCAGGGGCACAGGTCATGGAGCTTTTCCAGAGTCTGAATGACGAAGGTGTATCCGTGCTGATGATCACCCACGATGCGGAGATCGCAGAACATGCAAAACGTGTTGTGACCATCCGGGACGGTATCCTGCAGGAAAAGAGGTGAGCACATGAGCAAGGTAAAAAAAGTCATCATTGGCGTGGTGGTAACGGCGCTGGTGGTCAGTGCTGTGGGAGGCGCTCTGGTGTATATGAGGAAAAACAACCAGAAAGAGATTCTGGTAGCCAGTGTCGGCAGCCTTGCCAGTGACTATTATTATCCCAGTACGACCCTCGACGGAAATGTAACCACAAGTGCCACACAGAATATCACGGTGGATAAGGATATGATCATTGAAGAAATCTATGTCCAGAAGGGTGATACCGTAAAAAAAGGTGACAAGCTGATCTCCTTTGATATGACGCTTGTGGAGATGGAATTGAACATTGCGAAGCTGAAGTATGAAAAGCTGGAGCTGGATCTGAAAAAAGCGCAGAAGCGTTTAAACAGTCTGCAAAACGGCGGTCCTGTGACGGATGACGATTCCGTAGGTACAGCGGATAATATCATTGGTAACAGTGAAATTTCCTATGACAGTTCGGACGATCTTGCGTCTGCATCGGATGGAATGGGCGATCAATATCTGGCAGCCGCCATTCAGCCGTTGCTTTTAACTGTTATGACCGATGGATTCGGCATTGAAGAAGAGAGCGCAGAGATTTCTCAGGAACAAAGTGCGGACATTTCCATAGAGGAGCCGATTTCGGAAAACAGTGCACTGGACTATTATGATCAGACTCCGGATACCGGGTTCGGCGATGGAGGTGACAGAACAGATCCGGGTGAATTTGGGTCAGACGGCAGTGAGCCTCTTTTTCCTGAGCCGACTCCCACACCGGAGCCGATAGATGGTTTTGAGTATGCAGATCCGAACGGACAAGTGGGAGATTCCGGTTTTACAGATGGGGATGAGACCTTTTATCAGACCCTGGAGTATGACACGGAGCCTTATGCAGGAAGCGGAACAAAGGATGACCCATTTGTGTATCTGTGTTCCAGTGCGAAAGGATATGTAAAAGCGACAGGTGCATTTCTGAATAAAATGGCAGGATATAATGCCGATGGTACACAGGTGCTCCAGGAAGGCGGTTACTGGTATCTGCTTGAATTCCACGAAAGGGACACCATCGCAGATTATACGGATCGGAAGCTATCCTGTACAGGCTATTATCTGGTTGAGGGAAGTCTCTTGACACAGCCGGTGGACCGTTTTGCAGAGATGGAGTTCAGTCTGGACGGAGCATCACAGTACGAAGCGGAAGAGCCGGAAATGCCGGATATTCCGGGCGTTGGCGGCGGAAGCAGTACTCTGACCAGGGCAGAGGCAATCAAGCTTTGGAAAAACAGGATTTCCAATTTGAATCTGGATATCCAGGAGAGCAATATCAATATCACCAAGCTTGAGAAAAAAGTATCACAGAAGCTGATTACCAGTAAGCTGGACGGAACGGTTTCCACCGTTGGAGACCCGGTGACCCTGACCAATACGGATGGGGATGCTTTCATGAGCATCAAAAGCGGAGACGGATTTTTTGTAAAAGGTACGGTGAGTGAGCTCCTTCTGGATCAGATGAAGGAAGGCACCATTTTGCAGTGTAACTGTTACTCTTATTATGATGGAGGCTCCAGCCAGTTTGAGGCAAAGGTACTGGACGTTTCCGATTATCCCGTGAGCGGCAGCAGTGGTTATTACTATTACGGGGACAGCAATCCTAATGTATCTTCCTACACCTTTACTGCTGAGATTGAAGACAAATCGGTCAAGGTACAGGATGGAGACTATGTGAACATCATGCTGGCGGAAGAGGTTTCCACCACAGGAATCGTCCTTTCCAAGGCCTTTGTCCGTACCGAAAACGGCAGCAGTTATGTATATAAGGATGACAACGGTACTCTCAAAAAACAGATCGTTTCTGTAGGCGGCAATGTGGAGGGCGGATACAGTGTCCTGATCACCGGAGGCCTCACGAGAGACGACAAGATTGCTTTTCCATACGGGAAGTCCGTAAAGGAAGGTCTGAGGACCAGAGAAGGCAGTCTGGAAGAATTTTATGGTTATTGATAAGGAGGGAGTTCATGTTTGAAAATATACGCCTTGCGTTTCAGGGAATATGGTCACACAAAATGAGATCCTTCCTGACCATGCTTGGTATTATTATCGGTATTGCATCGATTATTGCCATTGTTTCCACCATAAAGGGGACAAGCGAGCAGATCAAGGAGGACCTCATCGGTTCCGGAAATAATACGGTGACTATCAGCCTTTATGAAGGGGATAATACTTATGACTCGGATTATGGAACTGGTTCATCAGGTACGCCTCTTCTTACCCGGGAACAGAAGGATGAGGTGTTAAAGGCTGAGAATGTGGAAAATGCAACCTTTTTCTACAGCAGATCCTACACCAGCAATATTTACTATGGCAACACCAGCTTCCAGGGTGGAAAGATTTACGGAATTGATGCAAATTATCTGGATACCTGTGGGTATCAGATCCGTTCCGGAAGAGGGTTCGTACAGAGGGATTATGACGATTACCGAAAGGTAGCGCTGGTGGACAGCAATGCGGCAGAAAGTATTTTTCCGGGGGAAGACCCAATAGGAAAAGTAATCGAGATTGGCTCAGAGCCTTTTACTGTGGTTGGCGTAGTATGCCAGAGTGAGGACAGCATGCCGAATATTGAAAGTCTTGACCAGTTTTATGAATATTACCAGAGTATCATGGGAACTGTGATGATCCCCGGCAAATGCTGGCCCATCGTATTTAAATTTGATGAACCGGAAAATGCCATTGTCCGTGCCAACAGCACAGACAATATGAGTTCAGCGGGAAATGCTGCAGCAAAGATCATGAATCAGGCAATCGATAATTCATCCGGCTCCAAAAGGTTTGAATACCGTGCCGATGATGTGATGGAAAGGGTAAAGAGCCTGCAGAAGCTCAGTGAGAGCACAAACCAGCAGCTGATCTGGATTGCCAGCATCTCCCTTCTGGTTGGTGGAATCGGCGTTATGAACATCATGCTGGTATCTGTGACAGAGCGTACCCGTGAAATCGGTCTGAAAAAGGCTATAGGCGCCAGAAAGAGAACGATTCTCCATCAGTTCCTGACGGAGGCTGCGGTTCTTACAAGTATTGGAGGCATCATTGGCGTCTTTCTGGGAATCGGGTTGTCAAAGATCGTTTCCAAAGTGGCGGGGTCGCCCACGGCCATCAGCGTACCGGCTATCATTGGCTCGGTGGTATTCTCCATGCTGATCGGAATTATTTTCGGATTGCTTCCGTCCGTGAAGGCGGCCAATCTGAACCCAATTGACGCGCTGAGAAGCGAGTAGAGTAATATGGGAAGGGATTCATAAAACTCCAAAGCAAATCCTTGGTGACGATTTCAAAACTGAGGAAAATATACGGGGTATAAAAGCATTGATCGTATAGTGATAAAGCCCACGGCAGATAGTTGGAAATTCAGACACCATCTGTCGGCGGGCTTTTTCATTTTTATTCAGAAAGATACAGATTTACTTTTTGCATCACGCTGTCTGACACTTCATCCAGGCTGATGTCGCCAAAACCATGCAGACTGGCCCTATTAACGGTTAAGATTTAAAAAAGTCCTATAATAGCTGTATAAGTAACCCCATCTGAACGGTTATATTTTTAGAAAATTCTAGAATAACCGTATAGTTGGTCTCATTTCAACGGTTAACATTCGAAAAAATTCCAAAATAACCGTATAGTAAGTCTTATTCTGACGGTTAAAATTTCAAAAGCTTTTGAAATAACCGTATGGGCGATCTTAGTTGTACGGTTGAAATTTTCTAAATTTCTATAGTAACCGTATGGATAGGGAACAGTTGTTACTGTTCGGAAATTTTTGGGCATATAGAGAAACATATACCTGCATGGAGAAAAAAACTTGGATTTTAAGGTAAAACAGAGCGTTTTAAGATGCCTTTTGTATCTATAGCAGACATAATTTGTCCCCAGACCCAGAAAAACGAAAAATTCTGGGTCTGGAGAGAAGTATGCGTTATATATGCCCAAACCACAATCTATTTACTCAGAAAGATACAGATTTACTTCCTGCATCACGCTGTCGGCCGCTTCGTCCAGGCTGATCTCGCCACTGAGATACCGGATGCCGGCGTCTGTTACGGCACTTTGGATAATGGCGTTGTCAGCAGCAGGAGTGGTAAGTGTTTTCCCTAAATCCTGGTATTCTTTTACTACCTCCCAGGAAGGGGCGTTTACGTAAAAGGTAGTATCTGTGCCAGTTTTGGAATTATAACTGGATGTGGTCATGATGGTCGTTCCTTCCTCCCCCTGATCCCAGTAGGCCTCGCTTTCATAGACTTTTTGATTAACCGGAAAGCCACCAAATCTGGTAATCTTCTGACCATCCTCAGAGAAAAGGAAGCGGATAAACTTTTCGGCTGCCTCTTTTTCTGTGGATTTGGCGCTGATTCCCACTGTGGTGACGGGAATAAAGCAATTCTGTGCCTGACCGTTCCAGAGCTTGCTGACTATAGAGGAATCCGCCTTCTCTACGGAATCAAGCTGTGCAACATCCAATGGACTGTAAATTCCTCCGATAGAGAAAGTGAAAAGATTTTCAACAGCAGAGGTGCCGTTTATTCCAACGGAGCGGTCATAACCACCCATTTCAGACAAATCGATTCCATACTGTTCTGTAAGCTCAGAAAGACAATTTGTGCCTGCCTGATAGATCCGTTCTGTCTGTTCCAGGAAATCCTTTACGAGCGCTTCATCCAGGGTGCCGTCGTCGTTCATCCAGGCAGCGGAACTTGTATCTGCCAGGCTTTCCAGAGTCATCTGCGGTCCAAAACAGGAGGAAAGAGGCAGATAGTAAAAGGAATTGCCGTCTCCGACTTTGTATTCTTCTCTGTGGCTTTCTATCACATCCGCCATGGAAGTCAGATCTATGACAGTTTCCATATCCTCTCTATGTCCCAGAAGCATAGGAATTCCGAATTTAACCGGCATGGTATAAATGCTTCCGTCTTCCTGGGTATAGGCATTCTGGATATTAGAAAGAAGCCCCGCCTCATTGATGATTCCGCTGATGTCCTCCAGCATTCCTTTTTCTGCATAGGTGTCAGCCGGGATTCCATCCATGATCAGAATGTCCGGGCCTTTATCTGCCATGATTTCTGTATTCAGATTTTTCAGGGCATCGGTGCTGGTCACCGCGTCATCTCCGGTCATGCCAACTTCCACATTCAGGTAGATATCCGGATATTTTTTCTGGAAAATGGCTGTCGCCTGCCGGATCAGGGAATTATCTTTCAGGGCGTATACCTTAAGTTCGGTGTCCGGCACGGAAGGGGTATCCTTGGAATATACATATCGGAAGAGATTGCCCTGAGAATTTCCGGAACTGAAATTGTTGGAACCGATGTAGAAGCTGCCATCTTCACCCTTTGTGATGGAAGAGAATCCTGTATTCGGGGAGCCGATGGAATTCAGAGAACCATCGATGATCTGCTCC
>JALERH010000065.1 GCA_022764275.1 Blautia sp.
CCCCCGGATTCGCAGGAATCCGGGGGTGTTTCGTTTACGAAAAACTAAAGCTTCGAATATCCATAACTGCTCACGATCGCATCAATTTTCTGACGTTTTTTGCAGAGTGGGCAATCGTGGCTGCTGTAAGTACCGTAATTCGGAATATCCTTCTGTTGGAAAATTGCATGTACCGGCATATCTGCTATTTTGTTGATCGCACTGAAAATGGCAGCAATTCCACGGATTTTTCCACCGTAATATAAAATACTCTCCACAGCGCGGTTCAGAGTACCGCCGGTGGTGACAGAGCCATTGAGAATGAGAATATTCTTTCCCTGAAGCATCATCTGTACATTGTCGCGGAAAATCATCTGACCTCCGCTGTTATATTCGGGAGAGGTGATGTAAATGGTCTGATGGGCATTCATGGAGAGAACACCTGCTTTCGTCAGTTCCTCAGCAAGATAGGCCCCGATGACCTCCAGGCCATCCATGCAGATGATCGTGTCGATGGGGATAGATGTCTCGTAGTTCACAGCAAGTGCCTGGGCAATCCGGCGCGCTTCAGAACAGCGGGATTTCATGGTGGTCATGTCCAGATAATGTGTGATATGGGACTGGGGTGTTGCGAAGTGGCCCGGATAAATTTTTAACTGAATACGATCATCACTGCGGGCATAGATTTTAAACATTTTTGTTTCCATAAGACAACCTCCTACACAAGAATGATTCATAGTAAATGCTGCTCATATGATGTGGATACCAGGGAGTCGATTTTTCTTTATTATACCATCCTGACAGTGAATTTGAAAACAGAAAATGTAGCGTTTTTCCATAGAAAATGCTATACTGAGAAAGCATATGGATAAAACATCAGAGGACTGGAAATTCGACTTCAAGGTTCTCTGCTGTCAGCCTATAAATTTACAGGAGGTACACAAAATGAACGAAACAGTAAAATCTTTAATCGAACGCAGAAGCATTCGTGCATATAAAAAAGATCTGGTGCCGGAGGAAGTGCTGGATGAAATTCTGGAGGCTGGTAAATATGCACCAAGCGGAATGAACTGCCAGGGTACTATGATGGTAATGACACAGAATCCGGAACTTGTGGCAAGACTGTCCAAAATGAATGCGGAAGTAATGGGAACCACAAGCGACCCATTTTACGGTGCACCTGCCGTAATTATGGTATTTGCAGACAGCGATCAGGGAACCTGTGTGGAAAACGGCAGTCTGGTGATGGGAAATCTGATGAATGCCGCTCATGCCCTTGGAGTGGATTCCTGCTGGATTCACCGCGCACGGGAAGTTTTTGCAGAACCGGAGGGACAGGTGCTTAAAAAAGAGTGGGGCGTTCCGGATTCCTACATCGGAATCGGAAACTGCATCCTGGGCTACAGAGCCTGTGACTATCCGGCAGCAAAGCCGCGTAAAGAAGGATTTGTGGTGAAGATCAGATGACACTGACACAGCTTCGATATGCCATTATGGTGGCTAATTCCAGCTCCATGAATGAAGCGGCCAGAAATCTGTTTATTTCTCAGCCAAGCCTGTCTACTGCGATTAAGGAGCTGGAGGAGGAGATTGGCGTTGAGCTTTTCCGGCGGACGAATCGTGGAATTTCCGTGACACCGGAAGGGGAAGAATTTCTCGGCTATGCCAGACAGGTGGTGGAGCAGTACGCTCTGATCGAATCAAAATATGTGGCAAAAGAGCAGACCAAGAAAAAATTCAGTGTTTCCATGCAGCATTATACATTCGCGGTGAGTGCCTTTGTACAGCTGGTGAAGCAGTTTGGGATGGACGAATATGAGTTTGCGATTCATGAGACCAGAACCTATGACGTCATACAGGATGTGAAAAATTTTAAAAGCGAGATCGGGATTCTTTACATCAACGACTTTAACAGGAATGTGCTCACCAAGCTTTTCCACGAATCGAATCTGGAATTTCACCCCATTCTGGAATGCAGCATTTACGTATACATGTGGAAGGGGCATCCCCTTGCCGGGCAGGAAATGATTACTCTGGAGGATTTGCGGGAATACCCGTGCCTGTCCTTTGAACAGGGTGCTTACAACTCCTTTTACTTTGCAGAAGAGGTGCTGAGTACCTATGAATACAAAAGGCTGATAAAAGCAGATGACCGGGCCACGCTTCTGAATCTGATGGTGGGCCTGAATGCTTATACGTTGTGTTCCGGTATTATCTGTGAGGAGCTGAATGGCTCGGATTACTGTGCTGTAAAGTTGGATTCGGATGAGGTCATGACGATCGGATATCTGGTCAGGAAGGGCGTGACCATCAGCCCTCTGGGGCAGAAGTACCTGGAAGAAATCTCCAAATACAAAGATAAAGCGCTGCGCTGAAAGTGGGGAAGGGCAGTACAAAAAAGACACCATTATATGGCATTTGTATGTATACCCACCCGGATATAGGATAAAACTATAGCCCGCGCTAAAATTTACGAATTAACACTTTTCAGAAAAAGGTGTTATAGTATCATTATCGACGATGAATGAAAGAGAAAGGGAAAGAAAAAGAGACATGTCTGCTATCCTTGTTGAAAATGTGTGTAAAACCTTCGTCACAAAAGACGGAGTGGTGGAAGCACTTAAGAATGTAAGTTTGTCCATAGAGTCCGGTGACATCTATGGAATTATCGGAATGTCCGGTGCAGGAAAAAGTACCCTGGTACGCTGCATGAACTTTCTGGAAACGCCTTCAGAGGGGCGTGTACTGATAAACGGAAAATCCCTTGGTGATTATAGCGAAAAGGAGCTCCGCAAACAGCGGGAAAGCATTGGAATGATCTTCCAGCACTTTAACCTTCTGATGCAGAAATCAGTTCTGGAAAATGTCTGTTTTCCTCTGTATATTCAGGGGAAAAAGAAACCTGAGGCAAGAAAACGCGCCGCAGAGCTTCTGGAAATCGTAGGCTTGAGCGATAAGGCAAAAGCTTATCCGGCACAGCTTTCCGGAGGGCAGAAGCAGAGAGTGGCAATCGCCAGAGCCCTTGCTTCCGACCCGAAGATTCTTCTCTGCGATGAGGCCACCAGCGCGCTCGACCCGCAGACGACCTCTTCCATCCTGGAGCTTTTAAAGGAAATTAATAAAAAATTTAATATTACGATTGTGATCATCACCCATCAGATGTCTGTAGTCAGAGAAATCTGTACGCATGTGGCCATCATGAAGGAGGGAGAAGTGAAAGAACAGGGACTTGTCTCAGAGATATTCACCAATCCGAAATCACAGGTGGCGAAGGAACTGATTCTTAAGGATACAGGAAATGATGTGGAAAGCAAACCGAAGCCAACTCAGCCGGAGATTCAGAGCGGTGAGAAAATCCGAATTGTTTTCTCTGAAAACTCCGCGTTTGAGCCGGTTATCGCAAATCTGGTCCTCACCTTCCATGAGCCGGTGAATATCCTGAAAGCCGATACGAAAAATGTAGGCGGCGTTGCCAAAGGAGAAATGATTCTCCAGTTTATGAAGGACAGCACGAATGTGGCAGCCATGAAAGAATATCTGGTTACACACGGACTTGCGATCGGGGAGGTGGATTGATTATGTGGTCAAAAGAAGTAACACAGATGATTATAAGCGGTGTGGGCGAGACATTGTATATGACTTTGGTATCCACTCTCCTTGGATACGTGTTCGGACTTCCCATGGGAGTTCTTCTGAAGGTATCTGATAAAGAAGGGCTTCGCCCGAACGCTGTTTTATATAAGATTCTGGATGTCATTGCAAATATTTTCCGAAGCATCCCGTTTTTGATTCTGCTGATTTTGCTGATTCCTTTTACGAGATTTGTGGTAGGAAAAAGCTATGGAACCACAGCGACCATCGTTCCGTTGACAATCGCAGCCATTCCTTTTATCGCACGAATGGTGGAATCTTCATTAAATGAGGTGGATGCGGGAGTGATCGAAGCGGCACGTTCCATGGGTGCGAGTGATATCAGAATTGTGATAAAGGTTATGCTGGTTGAGGCAAGAACGTCCCTCATTTCCGGCGCAACCATCGCCACCGGAACCATCCTTGGATATTCCGCAATGGCAGGAACCGTAGGAGGCGGAGGCCTCGGTGACATCGCCATCCGATATGGATATTACCGGTATGAATCGGATATCATGATCGTCACAGTTATCCTGCTGGTGGTATTAGTTCAGTTATTCCAGTCCATCGGTATGTTTATTGCAAACCGACTGGATAAAAGAAAATAAAAATAAAAACAATAATATAAAAGGAAAATGGAGGAAAAAATTATGAAAAAATTAGTAGCAGCAGCTCTTACTGGAGCATTAGTTCTGGGAACCATCGGAACCACAGCCGTATTTGCAGAGGATGACAAGAAGATTACCGTTGCAGCATCCGCTACCCCGCATGCAGAGATTCTGGAGCAGGCAAAACCGCTTCTGGAGGAGCAGGGATATGAACTGGAGGTTGAGGTATTCAACGACTATGTGCAGCCAAACGAAGTAGTAGAGAGCGGCGACTTTGACGCAAACTATTTCCAGCACATTCCGTATCTGGAAAGCTTCAATGAAGAAAAAGGAACACACCTTGTAAACGCAGGCGGCATCCACTATGAGCCATTCGGAATTTACCCGGGAACAAAAGACAGCCTGGATGACATCGCAGACGGCGACAGCATCGCAGTTCCGAACGATACCACCAATGAGGCAAGAGCTTTACTGCTTCTTCAGGACAACGGCATCATTACTCTGAAAGAGGGCGCAGGCCTTTCCGCAACTGTTAATGATATTGCTGAGAATCCATACAATGTTGAAATTGTTGAGCTGGAAGCTGCACAGGTTGCACGTGTCGTAGATGAGACTGCATATGTTGTCCTGAACGGAAACTATGCTCTGGAAGCTGGCTATTCTGTAGCAAAAGATGCACTTGCATATGAGAAATCCGATTCTGAAGCAGCAAAGACCTATGTAAACGTAATCGCAGTCAAAGAAGGCAATGAAAACAGTGACAAGATCAAAGCTCTGGTTGACGTATTAAAATCTGATGAAATCAAAAACTACATCAACGAGACTTATGATGGAGCAGTTATTCCATTTGAGGAAGACACTGCAGAAGATGCAGCTGAAGAAGAGACAGCTGAGGATACAGCCGAAGAAAATGCAGAAACAGAGGAAGCTGCAGAATAAGTTCTACTTGAAAAAAATACCGGAAGCCGCCATGAAGACTAAAAGGTCGAGATGGCGGCTTTTTTAGGTTTAGATGGAAAGAAAACCGGGTTATATTCTTCGGCGGGGTCTATGCAAAATTTTTGCGCTGCAAGATCCCATTTATCTATGAAATTCAGGGAAAATTATGGATTTAACGGGTGAATTTTTCCTATATAGAAAAATATTCCCCAGAGACCCCGCTTTTGAGGAATTCCGGGGTCTGGAAGCGAATTTTTTTTCTATAGATACTTTGGACATTCGAATCTACAGATTTTAGCTTGATTTTTGCGGTAATTTGGCTCTGACCATGAGCTTTTTCTGCATAGACCCCGACGAGGATATCAGACTGGTCTTTTTAGACCAGAATTTCAGAAAGAATCATTCCTTGCTACCCGGAGTCCATTTACCTTAGTAAAATGCGGACAAAAAACATGTGTTCAGCATGTGAAAAATTATATTGACAAAACCAGATGATTTATTTACATTTGGTAATAGTAAACAAGATCTTACATAGCGGTTTCGTCGTGAGATAAATGTAAGACCATATGGGGGATATGGATGGATCAGCAGGCACTGGAAGTGATTCTGAGTGGAAATCAGTTTAAAAGATTGTATGAGAGCGAGATTGCTTCTCTGCGGGAAAAGTACGGACTAAGGAAGATAGATGTGGAGATTCTGTATTTTCTGTATATTTCCGGGGAGAAAAATACATCCAAAGATCTGAAGGAACTGCAGCTTTTTACCAAGGGACACATTTCCCAGTCTGTTGACCGGATGAAGCAGGCGGAATTTATTGAGTACCGGACAGATGCTGAGGACAGAAGGAGAATTCATCTTTTGCTCACAGACAAGGCGATAAAGGTAATTGGGCAGATTTCTTCTATCAGGCAGCAGATGTATGAGACGATTTTTCAGGGGATAACGCCGGAGGAAAAAGAAGCTTTGTTAAGTGTGGCGGCCAAAATAGCGAAAAATATGGAACGGGCATTGTCGTAAACAAATTTTCTCTGGAGGAGTAGAACTTCTGTCAAATGAAATCATTAAATAAATATAAAATATATTGACAATGTCTGACTTTATGATAAAATAGTTTAAAATCAAACAGTTCTAATTTGAACAGTATAACGTACCGCAGGCGAAGAATCTTGCTGAGCGAGATTCTTTTTTTGTAAAATGGGATTAGCACTCGGATGAAAAGAGTGCTAAACCTGCGCGGCAGAATCAGAATTTTATATAGCTGGATTATATGAGTAATCGGGAAAGGCAGTGAGCATTTTAGTTATGAAATATGTGGTTATGTATCAGTCAAAAAGCGGAAACACGGAGAAGATTGCAGAAGAGATCTATCAGAATCTTCCGGAATGGGATACGGATATTTATGATATTGACAAGGGCGGTGAGATCCCTTTGGCGGAGGTTTATTTTATCGGGTTTGGAGTCCAAAGAGGAACCTGCAGCATGGAAATTATCAATTTATTTGAGAAAATAAAGGGAGGAAAAATTGCTCTCTTTGCTACGTGTGGAAGCTGTCCGACAGACCATTATAAAAAGCAGATCGAATCTGCCGTACAGGTCTGGCTTCCGGAAGACTCGGATTATCTGGGGATGTTTCTCTGCCAGGGAAAGATTGAGAAAGAGATGCGGCAATCTATGTTGAACCAGGGTGAGATCAGTGGATATGCGGACAGTATCCGCCAGCTCCTGGATGAATCCGAGAGTCATCCGGATGAGGAGGATTTTGCTGCTGCAGCAGCTTTTGCAAAGAAAATAGCAGAACAGATATAGGAGGTATTCATATGGACAAACCAATCACAGAAGTAGACAGAAAAGAATTTAACGAACTTGCCAGCGAGATTACCTACAGAAGATATATGATGGATAAGGTGAATCTGACGAAGATTTTTCCGGATATTTCCACTATGGATTATATAGCCCTGTGGGTCATCTCCAGACTGGCGGAGAAGAAACCGGACATCGATAAAATCTATCTGCAGGACATTGCGGCAGATCTGAAGGTTCCTATGAACCGGGTTTCGGAAATGATACAAAAGCTGAGGGATAAAGGGGTCCTGATCTGGACTCACGATGGCGATGGCAGCGAAGGAACGTACGTAAAACTTACCGAGAGCGGACAGGAAGCGATGAAAAAGCAGCAGGAAATACTTGGAAGCTATTACCGAAATGTGATAGAAGAATTCGGAAAAGAAGAATTTGTCAGCATGCTCCAGATGCTTGCCCGACTGGAAAGAATTATGGACGAGGAATCAGAAAAATTCGTCATTGAAAAGGAGGAACAGCCATGAGTTTTGAAGAAAAGATAAATGGTTACGCGAGCGAAAAGAAGGAGCTCTGCATTGCAAATGACAGTATTTCCGATACCCTTTTCAAGGAATATGGCGTAAACCGGGGACTGCGTGACCAGAACGGAAAAGGCGTGCTGACCGGTCTTACAAACATTTCAAAAATTGTGTCCTTTAAATCGGAAAACGGAGTCAGGGTTCCCTGTGACGGACAGCTTTGGTACCGCGGATACAATGTACAGAATCTGATACGGGAGCTCGGAGAGACGGAATTCGGGTTTGAGAAGACAGCATACCTGCTGTTGTTTGGAGAGAAGCCGGATGCCAGTCAGCTGGAGGAGTTCAAACAGGTGATGGGGGAATGCCGGAACCTGCCCAAGGCTTTTACAAGAGACGTCATCATGAAGGCGCCTACCAAAGATATCATGAATTCCATGACAAAAAGCATCCTGACACTGTCGTCCTATGATGATAATATCGGGTCTGCGGATCTTGAAAACTGTATCCGCCAGTGCATCCAGCTTATCAGTGTATTTCCCATGCTGGCTGTGTACGGATACCATGCATACAACCATTTTGATAATAACCAGAGCATGTATATCCATCGGCCGGATCCGGAGCTTTCCACGGCGGAGAATCTGTTAATGATGCTCAGACCGGATAAGAAATACACCCTCACAGAGGCAAAGGTACTGGATGTGGCGCTGATGCTTCATATGGAGCATGGCGGCGGAAACAACTCCACTTTTACCACCAGAGTGGTTACTTCTTCCGGTTCCGATACCTATTCGGCCATTGCAGCAGCCATGTCTTCTCTGAAAGGGCCGAAGCACGGCGGGGCTAACATCAAGGTTATGGAAATGATGGACAACATACGGAATAATCTCCATGATATCCATGACAGGGACGAAATCCGGGATTATCTGAGCAAAATGCTGGATGGCCAGGTATTTGATCATAAGGGGCTGATTTATGGCATGGGCCATGCGGTTTATTCCCTTTCCGACCCGAGAGAACGGATTTTCAAGAGCTTTGTGGAAGAACTGGCCCATGAAAAGGGACGGGAAGATGACATGGAGCTCTATAACAATATTGAGGAGCTTGCGCCGGAGCTGATTGCAGAGAAGCGCCATATCTTCAAAGGTGTCAGCCCGAATGTGGACTTCTACAGTGGATTTGTGTACGATATGCTGGGCATTCCGGTGGAGCTTTATACACCAATCTTTGCCGTGGCCAGGATCGTAGGCTGGAGTGCACACCGCATCGAGGAGCTGATCGGTATGAACAAGATCATCCGTCCGGCTTATATGAGCGTCATGGAAGAGAAGGAGCCTGCCCCGGAAAAGTATTGAAAAGAAGCGATTGAGAAAAACAGGAAGACAGGTTATAATAAATGATAGAAATGGAGTGATAAGAGGAAGATTTGTGTAAAGGCAGGTGAAAAGCGTGGCAGTTATGAAAAAGAAGCTTCCAATAGGGATAGATGATTTTGAGAAGCTGCGTTTCGAAGACTTTTACTATGTTGATAAAACAGGACTGATCAGGGATTTGCTCCAGAATTGGGGTGAAGTGAATCTTTTTACAAGACCAAGGCGTTTTGGAAAATCCCTGAACATGAGTATGCTGAAATACTTCTTTGAACCCGAAGGAAATAAACATATTTTTGATGGCCTGGAGATTACGAAAGAGAAGGAATTATGTGAAAAATACATGGGAAGATTCCCGGTAATATCCATAAGCCTGAAGGACGTGGAAGGACGGACCTTTGAAGAGGCATGTAACTCGTTTCGCGATGTGATAGGAAAAGAGGCAATGCGTTTCCCGTTTCTGGAGACGAGTGATGAGCTGACAGATGCGCAGAAAAAAATGTACCGGGCATTG
>JALERH010000193.1 GCA_022764275.1 Blautia sp.
AAGAGGCGTAGGTGACTTCTTATCAAGGGAAAAAATACTGGTTTTATAGGAATCCAGGGGAAGCTTTTTATTAAAAAGCAGTTCTTCTGCCGTTTCCCTGAGGGATGCCCCACCCAGATCGACTCCGATATCGGCGAATGCACAGTTACAGGAGCTTGCAAAAGCAGAATAAAAATCCTCCTGGCCGTGCACATTGCCTTTATAGCAGTGAATGGTATGGTCTTCCAATGTGATACTTCCTTCACAGTTATAGGAATAGCCTTCAAAGGTACCTTTTGTGCGGAAATAATCCAGCGCTGTCACGACTTTAAAAGTAGAACCTGGCGGATAGGCACCATTGGTGGCTCTGTTCAGCAGACAGCTGTTGTTTGCATCATTTACCAGATAATCCCATTCCTGCGCAATGGAATTCGGATCAAAATCAGGCTTGCTCACTTCTGCCAGTATTTTTCCGGTAGAAGGCTCCATCACCACAACAGCGCCCCTTCTGTCACCGAGAGCATTGTATGCCGCTGCCTGAAGAGAGGCATCCAGCGTGGAAATCACCGTATCTCCCATATTCTTCCGGTCCAGAAACTCGTTTTTCATCTGATCCACAAAAAACTGATGGGAACTCAAAAGAGAAAAGTTTGCTTCTGATTCCAGTCCGCTCTTTCCATTTGAGTCGAATCCCACAACATGGGCAAAAATATTGCTGTATGGATATACTCTTTCTTCTGTTCCGTCGTCATATACATTCGTCTGTGCGAGCACTTCTCCGTCAGAGGACATGATCTTTCCTCTTATCACCCTGTCTGAAAAGGTATCCTGCCTTGTATTATAAGGACTGTTGATAAAGTCCTCACTTTTTACACCGTTATAATATATCAGGTATCCGATCAGACTGACAAAGATTGCCACAAAAAACCAGGAAACAAAAGTATATTCTCTGTTTCTGGCTTTGCGCCTTTTAATAATTTCTTTCTGCCGCAGCCTGCGCTCTCTCTCGAGCTCTCTTCGCCGCCTCTCTTCGATGTCTCTCAATTTCTTCGTCCTCATCTTCCCTATAAATATATAAGCCCTGGATAATGGCAATCATCAGAATCGTACACATGACTGAGCTTCCTCCATAGCTGACAAGAGGAAGGGTTACACCTGTCAGCGGGATAAATTTGGTAGCTCCTCCGATGGTCAGAAACACCTGAAAGGCATATTCGGTACCAAGGCCAAGAGCAATCAGCTTGTAAAACGGATTCTCAATCTGAATGGCAATATTCACGATCATGAGGAAAAAGCTCATGCATACAAGAATCAGGCAGATTGCAAAAATACCTCCCAGTTCCTCACAGATGGCGCTGAAGATAAAGTCATTTTTTACGATCGGGATTTTTTCCGGTGATCCCTGGCAAAGCCCCATGCCAAACCATCCGCCTGTGCCGATGGCAAACAGTGACTGGACGATCTGGTATCCCTCATTCTGATAAACTGCCATCGGATCCTTCCAGGCGCTGACTCTCTGACGGACATGGCCGAACAGATGATAGGCAATAACAGATGCTGCGCATCCTCCCGCTGCTCCTACGCCCAGATAGACTGGCTTTTTGGTGGATACATAAATCATCACCAGATATGCAACGAAAAAGATCACCGCACTTCCCAGGTCTCTGGAGAGCACAAGAATTCCTACGTGAAGCCCCGCTACGATCGTGGCCTGTACCACCTTTTTGAAGGTGACATCCCGCCATAAAAGGGCAGCCATAAAGAATACGAAAGTAATCTTGATCGCTTCAGATGGCTGGATTCCCATAAGGGAAAGCTTTGCGCCATAGCTGGTCTGCGCCAGCAAAAAAACCGCTGCCAGAAGTACAATGCCCAGTCCGGCATAAACCCAGGTAAGATTCTTTAAAAACTTCATTTTCCGGATGATAACAGGAATCACCAGCGCGATGGCACTTCCTCCTGCCACAATGACCAGCTGCCGTGTTGCCGAATCGATGTTCAGGCGGCACAGCATGATAAACCCGATACTCAAAAGCATGCACATATTATTCAGCAAAAGCATGGATGCCTTTTTGTAAATCAGCCGGTACAGAATCTGTACAATGGCGAAATACGCCATCATCTCTCCGTAAAAGATTACCACACGAATGTCATAGGTTTTCAGGAAAATCACGAGAAAAGCAGTGAAATCCATAAAAAAGATAAGGGTAAGCTGCTTTCGCAAAGATTCCTTTTTTTCCTCCTCATTCTGCTTTTTTACCATGTAAAAGCAGAAAAACGTATAGACGATCATGAGGGTAAGGATTACATATTTTGATAATTCTACTACAATATTGATCATACGCCTTTACTCGGCTCCTCTTTTAAAATGTCCTTTTGTATATTCGCGCTTTGCTGCCTTTTTGCCCCAAAGATAAGTCTCCTGAAATTCCCGGAGAATTTCCATTGCTTCAGATGCCTTTTCCGTTGTAAAAGACAGACGGATGCAGGATATACCAAGCGCCTCCACCTGTTCCTTCTCCGCTAAAAGTCCATAGGGCAGACTGTTGTAAATGATATTATAACAGATACTTTTTTCTTTTGTATTTCCGGTTTTCCAGGGATGGCAATAGCATACCACCGGAAAATCCTTCTCATACCGGTCTTTCAAAAAAAGCGTCTCTTCGTTTTGGTTGCAGCCAAAGAGATTTTTGCGCACACACTGTGCGGAATGCATCAGCGGCAGCCGTCCGTAAACCAGCATTTCGCTGTCACGGTTGTCCCTGTGGCGCAGCTCTTTCTCATTTAATTCAAGTGGAACTGTATTTCTCAGAATTCCCTCTCTTTTCCAGAAATCAACTGCTTCATGATTCCAGGTATACAAGGAGTGGTCGCACACACACAGCCCTGAAAGTCCGCGTTCCTTCAGCATGGCATAAGACTCCAGATTTCTCACGAGGAAACCTTTCATCCCTTTTTCCAGCCATTCCTCTGCATTTTCCCAGAAAAGCTCCGGAGCTTTCCCTCTCACAATATGGGGAAGAGACAGATACATTTCTTTTCCGCCTGCAAGTCCTTCCTCCAGGCATTCCTCCATCACAGAATATGGAAGGTATACACCAGTCACACCCTCTGCCCGGCACATGGCATGTGCCGTCTGCAGCTCCTCACAGGATACATACAGAGCAGGAGAATTACCTCCCTTTCGATTCTCTGATCTGTGGGAAAGAGTACGTTTTCCCACAGAAACACTGTCTGTGCTGCCAGGCTCACAGTTTCTGCGGTATGGAGCGACGAGCGCATTTTCCAGTGTCTCCATTGCTTCACGGCGTACTTCATTTAAGACCTTCATCGGCACAAATATGTGGTTGTCCATCTCAATCTCCAGTGCTTCCCACTCAAATGGTGTGTTACCCAGTTTTTCCATTTGCTGACGGATACGCATCTCTTCCATGGGCTGGTTTTTTGCAAACTGTACTTCTCCCGCGCAGGCAGATGCTTTTGTTCCCCGGCAGGATACCTCCAGTATAGCAGGACTTCCAGGAAAAAGTATTAACTTCCCGTAAATTTTTTCTTTTCTTTTTTTAATTTTTTCCTGTACATCACCGGTCTTTTTTTCATTGGAAAAGGCCATCATGGAGGGACCGTTCTGCATCTCATAGTAGCCGGTACAGGAACCGCCCCGGTTAAACAGATCCAGAAGATATTTTTTATCCTGTTCCTGCACCTGGTAATGCTCCGGTCCTTTCTCCAGAAGGAGATCCAGATATTTCCGGTATATCCGTGTTACTCCGGCCGTATAGTTCGACTGCTTCATACGCCCTTCGATTTTTAAGGAAGTCACACCGGAGGCAAGGATTTCCGGTAAAATCTCAATGGTGCAGATGTCTTTCAGGCTTAAAGGGCATAAATCGACGCTTCCTTTGTATTTTTTTCCATCGCAGGATACCTGATAAGGAAGACGGCAGGGCTGAGCACACCGCCCCCGGTTTCCGCTTCGTCCGCCAAGAATGCTGCTCATCAGGCACTGTCCGGAATAGCTGTAACAAAGGGCGCCATGAACAAAAGCCTCGATTTCAATGGGACTTGCCTCATGCATACGGGTCAGTTCTTTCAAAGAAAGTTCCCTGGCTGCCACAACCCGGTCTGCCCCGAGGTTTTCCAGAAATTTCATACCGGCAGGACCGGTCACCGTCATTTGAGTACTGACATGTACGGGAAGCCCTGGAAACATTTTTTTCACAAAGGAAAACACTCCCATATCCTGAACGATCACGGCGTCCAGACCGGCCTCATAATAAGGACGAAGATAGTCTGCAAGCTGACCGTCTATCTCACGGTTTTTAAGAAGTGTATTTACCGTAAGATACAGTTTTTTACCATGAATGTGTGCCACGTCGATGGCGCGAAGGAGTTCCTCCTGTTCGAAATTTTTAGCATATGCCCTGGCTCCGAAAAGTTCCCCACCTGCATAAATGGCATCTGCGCCTGCTCCAAGCGCTGCCTCAAATGCTTCGTAAGAACCTGCCGGTGCCAGCAGTTCAATTTTCGTCTTATTCAAATTATCCCCTCACTTTTTCCAAATAAACAAAAAGCAATTAATATCATTCGATAAAAAAGGGGAATTACCTAAGCAATCCCCCTTCTGTCGTTTACTTCAGCATTTCATCCAGTTCTTTTTCCAGTTCCTTAACCTTGCCTTCGAGAAGGCTCTTCTGTGCCAGAGCCGCCTGCTCGCTTTTCTGCGCTTCCTCGATCTGCATGCGCAGAGAAATAAGCTCATGCTTCAGGTCATACATCTCCTGATCCTTCTGCTGCAGATCCTGCTCATAAGCTTCTACCTGTTTTCTGGCTTTGAAATAGTCATCTGTGATATTCAGGCTCAGCAGCGTATGCTTCGTCTCCATGGGCTGTCTGCTGTAGCCGGGCATTCCGCTTAACTCCGAAATCTTTTTATTCATATAGGACGCCACCTGCTGGAAATATTCTTCCGATTCGTAACCTCCCAGAGTGATAATCTTTCCGCCGATGATTACCTGTGCTGTATTTTTGACTGCCATTACAAGCCTCCTGTGTGTAATCTATGTAATCATTATAATCGAATTTTGTAGAAATGTATAGAATTTTTTTGCAAAACTTTACTTTTCCGTCTGAGGTACCGGATATCCCAGGTGCTCGTAGGCAAAAGCCGATGCCATTCTGCCTCTCGGCGTACGGTTTAAAAAGCCATTCTGCAGAAGATACGGCTCATATACATCCTCCAGGGTTCCGGAATCCTCTCCTATGGCGGCTGCCAGGGTTTCCAGTCCCACCGGGCCGCCCTGGAAATTTACGATCAGGGTCTGCAGAATGCGTCTGTCCAGCTTGTCCAGACCGTACTGGTCTACTTCGAGCAGATCCAGGGCAAAGCAGGCGACATCGTAGGTAATCTTTCCATCGTATTTCACCTGAGCAAAGTCACGAACACGTTTTAACAGCCGGTTGGCAAGACGCGGTGTCCCGCGGGAACGCTTTGCAATCTCGGCGGCTCCTTTTGCGTCGATCTCCACGCCAAGCACCTGGGCGGAACGCATAACTATAGTCGTCAGCTCTTTCTGGCTGTAAAATTCCAGATGATGAACCACACCGAAACGGTCACGAAGCGGCGCGGACAAAAGTCCCGCCCTGGTCGTTGCACCTACCAGTGTAAATTTCGGCAGATCCAGACGGATGGAACGGGCAGATGCCCCTTTTCCGATCATAATGTCAATGGCAAAGTCTTCCATCGCAGGATAAAGGACTTCCTCCACCTGTCGGTTCAGACGATGAATCTCGTCCACAAACAGGATGTCTCCCTCCTGAAGATTATTCAAGATCGCAGCCATCTCTCCGGGCTTCTCAATAGCTGGTCCGGATGTCACCTTCATATGTACCCCCATCTCATTGGCAATGATACCGGAAAGGGTTGTCTTTCCAAGTCCGGGCGGGCCGTAAAAAAGCACATGATCCAGAGCATCATGGCGCTGCTTTGCTGCCTCAATATAGATTTTCAGGGTATTTTTTGTCTTTTCCTGACCTATATACTCATCAAGGGTCTGCGGACGAAGGCTTCCCTCCAGGGTATAATCCTCCTCCGTCACATCGGTGGTGATAATTCTGTCATTCATATCCATACTCCCAATAAAAGATACTTCAGAAATTCTTCAAAGCGGCCTTCAGGATTGTTTCCACATCGCCGGAATCCGCATCTGTCACTTTACGCACTGCCCTCAGGGCGTCCGTACTGCTGTAACCGAGTGCCACGAGCGCTTCTACCGCTTCCTGTCTGGAATCCGTCATACCACCCGCTGCCGCAGAAACCGCCTCTTTTTCATGCATCAGCTTTGTCTCGAAAGCTTCTTCCAGATTCAGCTTGTCCTTCAGTTCCAGAATCAGCTTCTGGGCAGTCTTTTTCCCGATTCCAGGTGCCTTCGACAGCGTTTTCACATCATCGGAAAGCACTGCGAAGCGAAGCTCATCCGCTGTGATTCCGGACAGAATCCCCAGCGCACCTTTCGGGCCCACTCCATTTACCGTCAGCAGCAGCTTAAATATCTGCAGATCATCTTTGTTCGGAAAGCCATAAAGAAGCATGGCATCCTCACGTACCTGAAAATAAGTATGCAGCTTCACATCCTCCCCAATATGGAGCTGTGCAAGTGCATTCCCCGTCATAAAAATCTCAAAACCAATATTTCCGGTCTCCACGATCACGGAGCTTTCCGTCATATCGGCAACCCGTCCACGGACATACGAAATCATAATCCATCCACCTTCATAAAATGTCGCTGTTATCATAACATATCAGGAAAAGAAAAGCAAACAATAAAGAAAACCTCGGACAGAGGCTGATTTGCCATTGGAAACTGTGAAGCAGTTAAAAGCAGAAAACAAATAGACCAAAATTCCCGGAACCCCAGCTTTTTATGTACGGGGGTTCCGGGAAGATTTTTTCTGAAAAATAATTTTTATACCAGCCACAGATACTCGTATGGCCCGAGCAGAATGGCGTTATTATAGGAGCGCACAGGGCGTCCTGTGAGGAGGTCAGTCATCTCCCCGGGCAGGCCAAACCAGTTGAAACGGTTCGCGTCCACCCACTGTTCGTGTTCCGAGAAATTGGCCAGTACCATCATTTTGTTTTCTCTGTGGAAGCCGAATACCGCATTGTTACCCAGGTCCACAGGCTCTGATTTCAGGTCTGAGCGGAAATAAGAGCAGCCTTTACGGATTTCAATCATTTTCCTGATGCCTGTGAATATTTTTCCCTGAACGGTACCGGAATCATATCGTTTTGCTGCAGCATCCCAGTCCATCTTTCCACGGTGAAGCCACCTGGAATCCCCGGCGATCTTCCGGTCATTTTTGTAGGTCCAGTCGTTGAGCTGGCCAATCTCATCTCCACTGTAAAGGAGCGGGATTCCCGTGTAGGAAATGATGATGGAATTCAGAAGCAGGATTCTCTTGATTGCCTGTTCGATCTTGTAGCTGTGTTTTTCCTTTAATGCCTGCTCCAGGCCGCACATGGAGGCAAAGGTTCCGCTGTTTCTGGCATCCAGTGTCACCGGATTGAATTCATACAGCTCTCCTACTGAAAAACTTCCCGGATATCGCCCTTCCATAAACGAAATCATAAACTGCTTGTGCGCTTCCGGATCGAATCCCAGATTCTGGAGGATGTCTTTTTCAAAGCCCCAGCCGATGTCATCGTGGCAGCGCCCATAATTGATCCAGACACCGTCCGAGGGAACGCCGTAGTCCCTCGCCAGGGAGCGCTCCATCAGGCGCACGTCCCTGGTTGCCAGAGAGTTCCAGAGAAGTACCATCAGGGAGGCGTTATACATGACGTTACATTCTTTTTCCTCGGGAGTTCCGAAGTATTTCACGATCTCATGCGGCTCCACGATAGCTTCCCCGAGAAAGATAACGGATGGGCATACATCCTGCACGATGGAATACATCATCCGAAGAAGGGTATGTACCTTGGGGTGGTTCATACAGCTTGTGCCAATCTCCTTCCACATATAAGGAATGGCATCCAGACGGAAAATATCAATCCCTTTGTTGGCAAGGGTAAGAAGCACCTCCACGATTTTATTGAAAACCTGGGGATTTGCATAGTTCAGATCCCATTGGAATTCATAAAAACGTGTCATGACATATTTTCCCATATCCGGGTAGTAAGTGAAATTCTTCGGTGCCACCCCGGGGAAAATCTCGGTCATATTTTTTTCATACTGCTCCGGTACGGAAGGGTTGTCGTACATGAAATACATGTTGTCGTAATCATGATTTCCCTTTTTGTACTCTTCTACCCAGATATGCTCCTTGGCCGTATGATTCAGCACAAAATCAATGCAGGTGTGAATGCCCCTTTTCTTCAAAAGGTTCACCACATGCTCCAGTTCTTTCATTGTGCCGAATTTATCATCCACCTCCAGGTAGTCGGAAACCGCATAGCCGCCGTCGTTGTTTCCCTCGCGGGATTTCAGAAGAGGCATGAAATGTACATACGTGACACCCAATTCCGCCAGATAATCTATTTTTTCCTCAAAGCCCCTCAAATCTTTGCTGAAACGGTCTATGTACAGCATCATTCCCACCATTTTTTCGGATAGATACCAGTCATTTCCGCGGGAATCCTGCTTTTTCAGCTCCGCCCTTCTTTCTTTTTTTGCATTCCCGATGATGTCCATAAGCTGCCCGAAACGGAAGTCTGTGATCTCATTTTTTCCATAAAGGTCGTAATAGCTTTGTTTCAAGTCCATATATGTTCTCCAAAGATGTTTATTTGACTGCTCCGTTTACTACTCCATTGATGATCTGCTTCTGGCAGACAATGTAGAACAGTAAGATTGGGATCAAAGCCAGCAGGTAGGAAGCGAATGCAAGGTTGTAGTTCGTTCCGAACTGGGTCTGGAAGTTCAACTGTGCCAGAGGCAGTGTGTTGACACCGGTTCCGGAAAGGATGACAAGAGGAGTCATTACATCGTTCCATACTGCCATGGCAGTGAGGACAGCTACGGTTGCATGCATTGGCTTCATGATCGGGAATACGATGGACCAGTAGGTACGCCATGTGGTTGCTCCGTCCACACGTGCCGCTTCCTCCAGTGCAATGGGAATGTTGGTAAGATATCCCTTGTAAAGAAGCAGATTAATCGGCATGTAAAACACAAGATAAAGTACAATTACACCAAATCTGTTTGCAATTCCCATCTGGGCAGTCTGCTTTACCAGAGGCATCATCAGGATGGCAAAAGGCACGAACATACCACTAACTATGTAGAGATACAGAAAATTATAAACCTTGCTCTTACTCATACTTCTTCCGATGGCATAGGCAGCAATTCCGTGAATCAGAATGGCAAGGACTACGGTGATAATGGTAATCAGCAAACTGTTTCCAAGGGAACGCCAGAAATCGGTTACCTCCATGGCTTCCCGGAAGTTGTCCAGACTCCAGGATGATGGCAGGGAAAGTGCTCCTGATACATCGTTTGTCATCTCAGATGGTTTCTTAAATGCGATGATTACGGCCATATACAGCGGAAAGAAAATGGTGATACAGCCGATAATCAGCAGAATTGTAACCGGCCAGTTTGTCCGTTGTGCCTGTTTATTGGTTTTTCCACTCATAACTGCTCCTCCTTCTTACTGGAAATGGTCATCTGAATCACAGAAATCGCAACGATCACAACAAAGAATACAAATGCGTTTGCACTCTGGAATCCAAACTGGCCGCCGCTCATACCATTGTTGTAGATCAGGTAGGAAATGGATTCGGTGCTCTGGGACGGACCGCCCTTTGTCAAGGCCATGATTTGATCAAATACCATGAGGAAGTTCTTCATACTCAAGACCATGTTGATCGTAAAAAACGGAATAATCAGAGGGAAGGTCAGCTTCCAGAATTTTTTCCATCCGGTGGCGCCGTCAATGGAGCCTGCTTCATACACATCCTCCGGCACGGTCTGCAGACCAGAGATATAAATAATGGTATTCATGGCAATTGCCTGCCAGCAGCCTACCAGAACGATGGCAAACCATGCCTTGCTGGTGCTGGAAAGCATACTGCTGCTGATGGCTTCGATACCAAGTCCCTGGCCGATCGCGGGAAGGATGTAGGTAAAGAAGAAGCTGAAAATATAACCGATTACAAGTCCTCCTAATACATTAGGGATAAAGTAAATTCCTCTCAGAACAGTTTTGCCTTTGATCTTGCTGTTAAGTCCCAATGCAAGGATCAGACTGACAATGTTTGTGAGAATGGTGGTAACCAGTGCATATTTAAAGGTGAACAGATAGGATTTTCCTACACGTGCATCATGGAACAGATCGATGTAGTTACGAAGCCCTACATAATCGTAGGAGCCGTATCCCTTAAAGTTCGTAAAGCTGTAGAGAAAGCCTTTAATCAGCGGCAGTGTGTTAAAGCAGAAAAACAGGGCAACTACCGGGATGGTAATCAGCATAAAAGTCCGCTTCCTGTCCTGTGTCCCTTTGGATGGTTTCATGATTCTTCTCCTCCTTCCGTTGCTGCTTCGGGATGTTCTTCATAGTATTTCTGTACTTTGGTGATCAGATCACGATTATAACGTGCCCATTCCGTATCGAATTTTTCCAGGAATGTATCCAGAGCATTTTCACTGTCATCCATGAGATACGTCTGGATCATGGCATCCACAGCCATCTCACTTGGATAATGATGATCCTGATAATCTGCCATTCTGTCGTTATCAATGTACTCTCTCATACCATCCAGCATGGAAGGCAGTTCAAAATCACCGATCTTACAGGGAACTGCATTCTGGTCATCCAGATAAGTCTGAATATTTTCATCTTCCAGGAAGAAATCCAGTACCTCATAAGCAGCCTCTTTGTTTTCACATCCTGCCATGACAGACCACTGCAGGTCGTTTCCGGAGTTCAGCACATTTCCATCCGGATCGTTGCTTGCCGGGAAAACAAAGGAATCAATGTTGATGTCCGGATTCACGGATTTGATCTGAGGAACTGCGTAGCTTCCGATCACGAACATAGCAGACTGGCCTCTTGCAAATGCGGTGCAGGCATCGTTGTAGCTGTAAGTGTAAGGATCCGCCTCCGCATATTCCAGCAAAGATTTTGTAACGATTGCTACGTCGCGATATGCATCAGCAAACGTTGCGTTTCCACTGTTTACCTGGGAACAGATATCTGAGGGAGCCAAGTCTACGCAGATTGCATTCCAGGGTGCCAGACAGGTCCAGGTATCCTTGAAGCCAAAGTAAAGCGGCTGGATTCCTTCTGCCTGAATGTCATCACACAATGCATAAAACTCATCGAGAGTCTGCGGAATCTCCCAGCCGTGCTCATCAAAGATGTCTTTGTTATACAGGATACCGGCTGCGTTTGCCATATAAGGAACCGTATATGTGCCTTCCATGGGGATAAACTCCAGTTCCTTAGCATTTCGCAGGTAAGATTCCTTGATGTCGCTCAGACCTTCGTAGTCCGAGATATCCATCAGCATGTCGGAATCGAGAAAGTTCGAGTAATTGATATCACCGCCGATTCCGATGATGTCCGGGTAATCCTCACGGATAAACCTGGTCTTTAAAATGGTCATGGCGTCATTGGGTGAATCAATTTTCAGCTCAATGTCGTCATGTGTGGCATTAAACCGTTCTTCCAGTGCCTCAAAAGCCTTAACTGCTTCAGGCTTATACTGAACCACTTCGATGACGGTCTTGCCATCTGCCGTTTTGTTTCCATTGCAGGCGGACAGCCCTGCGGCCATAACTGTCCCGAGCCCCGCCAAAAGAGCGATGGCTGCTGCTTTGTTTCTCATTTTCTTGTTACCTCCTTCTTGTGTTTTTCTGTGTATTATGCTAGTTTGTTTTGTTTGGTTTTGCAATAAGTTGTGTGCAACACCAATGTTTTTTCCAATTTTGGAGCTTTAAATTTGTTAATTTTTTATAAAAAAAGAAGACTCTTTGTGTATTCATACAAACAAACAGTCTTCTTTCGTATACATATCCGTTTGTTTTATTTCCAGTTATTTGCAATATTTCGAACACTTTCACGGACGATCAGCTCCGTCGGCAGGTGCAGGGAATGAATCTGAACAGGTTCGCCATAAATGCGTTTCATCAGAAGGTCCACTGAAACCCTGCCTTTTTCCCTGGGATCCTGCCGTACTGTGGTAAGAGGAGGACGGGAAAGTCTCGCATAAACGTTATCGTCAAATCCTGTGATGGAAATGTCCCCCGGAACGGAAATGCCCTGGGTCGAAAATACACTGGCTGCTTCATTTGCAAACAGGTCGTAAACAAAGAAAGCAGCGGTATAAACGGTTTTCTCAAGGTTTCTGGCAAACTGCAGCATCACTTCCCGGCGCAGCTGCTTATCAACGGGCAAACCATAGAAATCCTCTCTTGAAACAGAAAGGCCGTATCTTTCCATTGCAGCCCGAAAGCCCTGATATCGTCCCGTTCCACTGGTCGTCTGGGCTCCGTAGCTGTCATAAAAATAAGCAATCTTCCTGTGTCCCTGGCTGATCATATAAGAGGTGATGTCGTAAACGCCTTTGAAATCCTGAAGCCCTACATTGTCATAGTTTCCATCTCCGGAATCCACAAATACAATGGGCTTTGGGGAACGCTTTGTCAGATCTTCACATTTTTCCGGAGGATATCCAAGAACAATGGCTCCTTCCACATTCCTGGATAAAAGCTTTTTCAGTATCCTCTCATCATTCCCGGGAGAGTCGCTGAGAACATACCGGCCATATGCACTGGCTTCTTTGATGGCAGAATCCAGAAGAGCTGAGCAAAAAGGATCCGTAATGATTTCAGGCTTTTCATGGAGATAAAAATCCAGTGTGATCAGCTTCACATCCGTACACTGATCCTCCCGTCGTACATCATTTACATAATGATTTTCCACCAGAGCGATCTCAACTTTTCTTCTGGTTTCCTCAGACATTTTTTCAGTCCGTCCATTAATGACATTGGAGACAGTGGTTGGGCTTACCCCAAGCTGAGCGGCAATTTTTTTAATGGTGATCATCTTTTTTCCTCCTGCATATAAAAATATGTAGACGTCAAAAATCTCTTTTTACCGGATGATTCCTCTCGGACAAGCTTCTTTACATGCACCGCAGTTTGTGCATTTCGCATAATCAATATGTGCACAGAAATCTGTCACCGTGATGGCACCGTTCGGACAGGTTTTTTCACATTTCTTACATCCGATACATCCCACCTCGCATGCCGTGGTCACTGCCTTTCCTTTGGCATGGGAGCTGCAGCCTACAGTAACCTTCTGCTCATATGGAATGAGTTCGATCAGATGCTTCGGACATTTGGCAACACATTTGCCGCAGGCTTTGCAGGCTTCTTTATCCACCACTGCAACACCGTTGATGATATGTATCGCATCAAAAGCACATTCTTTGACACAGGTTCCGAATCCAAGGCATCCATAAGTACATGCTTTCGGACCGCCGTTTGGCACAAACGCCATCATCTCGCAATCTTCCACGCCGGTATATTCATAGTTGGAAGATGTCTTTTCACAGGTACCGGAACATTTCACATAGGCGGTCTGACGTACCGTCTCCACAACCTCCTGTCCCATAATTCCGGCGATGATTTTACCCACAGGCTCTCCGCCTACCGGACATTTGTTTACCGGTGCCTCACCTTTTGCGATCGCCGCTGCCAGACCGTCACAGCCCGGATAGCCGCAGCCACCGCAGTTATTTCCCGGAAGAGCTTCCCGGACGGCAATTTCCTTTTCATCTACTTCCACTGCAAATTTTTTTCCTGCCACTCCAAGGAAAATACCGATAAAGAGGCCTACAGCCGCAACCAGTACGGTTGCCGCAACAATTGCACCAACATTCATAATTCACGCCTCCTTATATCAAACCTGAAAATCCGAAAAATGCAATTGCCATCAGTCCTGCTGTGAGAAGCACAGTAGGGAATCCCTGGAATGCTTTCGGAATGTCATTGTATGCGATTTTTTCACGGATACCAGCCATCAGCACGATGGAAATGGTAAATCCAACTGCAGTAGCAAAACCGTTTACTGTGCCCTGAAGAACATTGTAATCGTTCTGTACGTTCAGAAGTGCAACACCGAGAACTGCACAGTTGGTGGTGATAAGAGGAAGGTACACACCAAGCGCTTTATAAAGAGACGGCATTGCTTTCTTTAAGAACATTTCCACAAATTGTACCAATGCTGCAATGATCAGGATAAATACAATCGTCTGCAGGTAAGTCAGATCCAGAGGAACAAGGATAAACTTATAAATCAGACCAGTTACAAAAGAGGACAATGTGATGACGAAAATAACCGCACCGCCCATACCTGCTGCTGTATTTGTGGTCTTGGACACGCCAAGGAACGGACACAGTCCCAAAAACTGGCTTAAAACAACGTTATTTACAAGCGCAGAGCTTATAATGATCAATAACAATTCTTTCATCTTTCCTTACCCCCTTTTGCCTTTGCACATGGTATTGCCGCAGGCTGCACAGCTGCCGCCGCAGTCCGGATTGCTGGGGTCAATGCCTCGTTTTGCAGCACCCAGTTTGAACTTATTCTGAAGAGCAGACAAGGCAGCAAGTACAAAAAATGCGCCAGGAGCAAGAATGAAGATGGTAATGGGCTCATAGCCGGCTTTTCCTGCTGCTGCATCAGCCAGAGGAAGAATCTGATGTCCGAAAAGGCATCCTGCACCGATCAGCTCTCTCACTGCACCGATACAGGTAATACTTAAAGTAAATCCAAGTCCCATTCCAATACCATCAAAGAGCGAAGCAATCGGCTTATTCTTGGATGCATATGCCTCTGCACGGCCAAGAATGATACAGTTTACTACGATCAGAGGAATGTAAATTCCCAGTGAATCGTAAAGGCTGGGGATAAATCCCTGAAGGAGCATCTGCACGATGGTTACGAAAGAAGCTACAACCACGATAAAAGCAGGCATACGCACTCTGTCCGGAATAAAATTACGAAGCAGAGAGATCATAAGGTTTGATGCTGCCAGGATCACGGTCGTGGTCAGTCCCATTCCGATACCATTGGCAGCCGATGTGGTGATGGCCAGTGTGGGACACATACCCAGCATCAGCACAAAGGTAGGATTTTCTTTTATAATACCGTTTACAAGGCGTTCAGAAGGTGTATTCGCTTTCATCGTTTAGTTTCCTCCTTTCTCATACCGGAATGCGCACAGCCCGGCATTCACGCCGTTTGTCATGGCATTTGTTGTAATGGTGGCACCGCTTAATGCATCGATCTCATCATCTTGTGTGGCACCAGTTTTTGTGTAAGTGAATTTCTCCACGTTTCGGTCTTTGAACTGATTTTTAAATTCATCCGTAGTGGCTCTCATTCCCAGGCCGGCTGTCTCACCGATGGACAGGATGGAGATGCCGTTTAAGGTTCCGTCATCCTGAATGCCCATAGCGAACTGAATATCGCCGCCGTAGCCTTCCTTTGTGGTAACGGTAAAGGCATATCCGATCTCAGCACCGGAGCTGTCCTTTGCCAGCATGACTTCATTGATATCCTGGCCCTTAAAGCCGTTTTCATCCAGATAAGCCTCCAGATCAGCATCCTCGCCGGAAGAAACCGTCTCAAAAGTATCGGCATCGGCAAAGACCTCTTTATAGGCCGCTTCTTTCGCCGCAGCCTGCTGCTTTGCAATAGGACCGGCCGTAATATCGTTTACGACACCTAAAAGCAGACCGGACACAAGCGTGATCACGGTAATTGCAATGGTATCTTTTATAATTCGGTTACTCATGCTTTTTTGCCTCCTTTCCCGAATGGTACCGGGCGGGTGAAGCGCTCAATCTGCGGAACCAGAAGGTTGCAGAAAATGATTGCATAGGATACACCCTCTGCCGATGCGCCGAAAAGACGGAAAATGGCAGTCAGTACACCAAGGCAGATACCATAAACATACTGCCCTTTTGGAGTAATGGGTGATGTGACATAATCAGTTGCCATGAACCATGCGCCAAGCATCAGACCGCCGCCGAAGATGTGAGTA
>JALERH010000071.1 GCA_022764275.1 Blautia sp.
CAAGCAGGTCACTGCCTTTTTGTGGTATCCCATTTATTATCAATTCCATATATACAACCAATTCTATATATACAGGCTTTATTGGTAATTTTTCTCATTTATAAAAATACGGTTGACTATCTATCTTGATATATATTAAACTAACTTATGTTTTGACAAACTAATAAATAGAGAGGGTAGAAAAAGAGATTATTGATTATGCTTTTCCTTTGTGTATGCGTGCTGATGCTTCTGGAGAAACCGTTAAAAAAGCACAGCGGTGCATTTTACTTTGCAGCAGTGATAATGGCACTGGCGTGCTGTCTGGCACAGATAAAAATGCAGCCGGGCATCGTACGGACCATTCTGACAGACTATGTGTCAAGCGGCACACTTCCTGCAGCACTGTTTATCCTTGTGATGAGCGCGTCATCCTTTCCGAAAGACAGCAGGATTTTTTGCTGTATGATGTCTCTGCGCGGGGAGATGGCGATTCTTGCGTCCATTTTTTGTCTTCCCCACATTGCCAATTGCAGTCAGGCCATGAGAAAAATCGCCGGAAGCGGGCTTGCTGATCCCGGAATGATACGAATCATGATGGGAAGTGCCGTTTTGCTGATCGTCCTTCTGATTCCCCTGACGATTACATCCTTTAAGCGAATCCAGAGAAAAATGAATGCAAAGCGATGGAAAAACATTCAGAAATTTTCCTACCTGTTTTATGGTGCTTTGTATCTGCACGTGGCAGCGGCACTGTATCCCCAGGCAGCTGCAGCGCTGCATTCCGGCACAGGTGCCGCAGCATGGAGCAGCCTTGTCGATTTCCTGTGTTATACGGTGGTATTCGGTACATATCTGGTGCTTCGCTTTGGAAAAAGCTCCCTGCGGCTGTTCTGGCTCCTCCTGGGCTTTTTATGCCTCGGCCTTGGGACTGTGGGAATCTTTCTTCCCATCCTGCCCACGGTGCCGTTTTACATGGCAACCGCATTCTGCTTTGCAAAAAGCTCCAGAAGGCTGCATGACTGGTTTACGGGAACCAGCCTGTACAAAAAATACCTGGACAGCTTTGTGAAAAACCGGGCCATGACCATGGGAACAAAGCTCCGTGTCGTAGGAATGGCCTCAGGTGTCATGCTGATCGGATTTATCTGTATGGAAAGTGTTCCGGCAGGAAGAATCTGCATTGCGGTTGTGTGGGTGTTCCATTTGCTGTATTTCTTCGGAAGAGTGAAAACAATCTCAGCAGATGAGAGTGAGATGTGAAAAGGAGCGCTTAAATGATAAAAACAAGACTGGTTGGGCTTTTATCCCATGCCAAAAAGTATATCGCATATAACGTATTGTGCCAGTGGGTTTCCCTGCTGGCGCAGATTGTGGCAGTGTTTTCCGTTGCGGGACTTCTGGAGACGGCAGTGCATCATACCCTGGGAACAGAAGGTGCTCTGTGGACCGCCGTGGTTCTTCTGGTCGTAATTTTGATCCGGTTTTTCTGTGAAAGGATGGCGGCTCATGCTTCCTACCTTGCCAGCGTGGATGTAAAACGGATCCTTCGTGAAAAAATCTATGAAAAGCTCCTGAAACTGGGCGCATCCTACCGGGAGCAGGTATCTACTTCGGAAGTGGTGCAGGTGAGCACGGAAGGCGTGGAACAGCTGGAAACGTATTTCGGAAAATATCTGCCTCAGCTCTTTTACAGCCTTTTGGCGCCGCTGACACTGTTTGCAGTTCTGTCCTTCGTAAACCTGAAGGCCAGCGTGATTTTGCTGATCTGTGTGCCGCTGATCCCGCTTTCCATCGTTGCGGTGCAGAAGTTTGCAAAACGGCTTCTGAACCGATACTGGAGTATGTACACAGGTCTGGGGGACAGCTTCCTGGAAAACCTTCAGGGGCTGACCACACTGAAAATTTATCAGGCAGATGAGCAGAAAGCAAAGGAAATGGATGTGGAGGCCCAGAATTTCCGAAAAATCACCATGAAAGTCCTGACCATGCAGTTAAATTCCACCAGCGTCATGGATATCGTGGCATATGGCGGGGCAGTGATCGGCATGATCGTGGCTGTTTCCCAATATCTGAAGGGAAATCTGACGATTTCCGGAACACTCTGCATCATTCTTCTTGCCAGTGAATTTTTTCTCCCCCTTCGAATCCTGGGCTCCTTTTTCCATATCGCCATGAACGGAATGGCGGCAAGTGATAAAATCTTCGGGATTCTGGACCTCCCGCAGCCGGAAAAAAAGACAGAGCCGCTTCCGGACGGGCCGCTGGATATCGAGCTTCGCGGCATTCGCTTTTCCTATGAAAAAGACCGGGAGATTTTAAAAGATATTGACCTGACTCTGCCGTCCGGAAGCTTTGTTTCCCTTGTGGGAGAATCCGGCTGCGGAAAGAGTACCATTGCCGGCCTTCTGACCGGAAAGAACAGGGAATACAGCGGCGAGATCCGGATCGGGGGACGGCCCCTTTCTGAAATCCGGGAGGAAGATCTGCAGAAAAATATCGTCCTTGTGCGCTACAACAGCTATCTTTTT
>JALERH010000105.1 GCA_022764275.1 Blautia sp.
TCCGATTTTACTTCAGAAAAAATACAGCCGTGTCATTGAGTGCTTTGCTAAACGGCAGGGATTTTCACTGGATACGGCATTGGATTTCTTTTACCATTCCGAGACCTATCAGCTGATTCGTGACGGTGTATCGGATATGCACTGCATGAGCGATGTGTATCTGGCAGAGGAACTGGAACAGGAATATGCGGATGTTTTGCCTGATTTTGGATGAATACATGTTTGTGTAATGAAATGGATGTGTCAGGGAAGGAAAAAATAGCGGTTGTGAAAAGGAGATTTTTGACATAGAATAGTAATAATGGAATAAATAACACAATTGCAGCAGTGAGGTGAGAGGATTGACGCCACATACGGTACCGGTGAAAAGAAAAAAAATGATATGAAATACTATGATATCATGCATGGTGAAAGAAAAGTAGCAGAGATGAGTACGCGGGGAGAGGCTGTTATTTTCGATGAACGTTTTCTGCCGTATGATCTTTATCTGGAAGAAGACAGAGATTTTAAACAGCATTGGTATGGCACAGGCGATAACAGACCGTGACCGCGCCCAAATCTCATTGTCTTATCATTGTGTATCTTTGACGGATCTTTATTGGGTCAAAGAATCCTGCGAGGATATTTCTTATGAAAAAATCAATTTATACGATCATTCTTTAAATGAGGCGATCGTACAGCTTTCTCTGCGTGGGAAACCAATGACCGTTACGAATCAGGAACTTTTGGCAAGCAAAATATGTCAGTGTTTTGATTTCAGACAGGTGAAATATAGAGAAGGATTTTATGATGGCCAGAAAGTGACGGAAAGTAAGATCATAACTTCCAAACAGTATTCGATCGTTTCCCGAATGGCGTTTGAAATATATGCACAAAATCACGATCTGAATGTCCTGGATGAATGTCTGCGGATAGATAATGAGACATACTACGGAATGAATATTCTGGATTATCTGGTTGGCAACATAGATCGTCATCCGGAAAACTGGGGATTTGTGATTGATAATCAGACGAATGCATATATTTCTTTGTATCCGATCATGGATTTTAATCAGAGTTTTGGAAGTTATGATACGATAGAAGGCGCAAATTGTCAGACCGTATATCCGAACAGAAAGTCGCAGCGGGAGGCGGCAATTGAGGCAGTCAGAAATATCGGGCTGCATCAGATTAAAGATATAGATGGAGCCCTTTTTGAAGATAAAATAGAATGGAAAAAAATGTTTTCCGGAGACTGGAAGAATTAAGGAAGGTTGTAAACGGAGGATAAAAATGGCAGAAGCGCTGAAACAATATGCGGGAATCAGCCTCCGTATGCATCGGACTGATTGAGGGAGGCGGCGCACATACCCGGGATGAATGGGTTCGCCCCTCTTCCATGAAAGAGGGGCTTGCGATGGCAGTTCAGGCAGTACAACTTTCAGCTGGGATGCCCCCGCCTTCAAGTGCGCAGAGCGCTAAGCGGCGGGTAACAAATTTGTAACGGGAATATGAGAACGATCCTATTTCCCAAGTCTCATTTTGAAATCCTCGTAGCCAAAACACGTAAGCTTTTCAAATTCTCCCTGTATATTTCTTCTCCATATGTCAGGAAGCGGCATACCGTTAAAGGTGTTGTTTTTGCAGGTGGAGTAAATGGCCATGTCGCCGAAGAGCAGAAGATCACCGGGACGAAGCTCCCGATGAAAGCGGTATCGCCCAATGACATCCCCGGCAAGGCAGGTCGGTCCTGCAAGAAGATAGGAATCCCCGTCGTTTTTCTCCTCCGTTCCTCCGTACAGTGGAGGCATGTAGGGCATTTCGATGACATCGGGCATATGGCATGCGGCACTGACATCCAGGACTGCAATACGGGTATCGGCGTTCTGCACAATATCAAGCACGTGACATGCAAGATAACCTGCGTTCAGTGCCACTGCTTCACCGGGTTCGAGATATACGTCCACATTCCATTTGTCTTTTGCATAGGTAATCAGCTTTTCCAGAAGCGAAACATCGTAATCCTGCCGGGTGATATGGTGTCCGCCCCCCATATTCATCCATTTCATACGGGGAAGAACATCCCCGAATTTTTCTTCCACAGCCACAAGAGTCGTTTTCAGTGCATCAGAGTTTTGCTCACAGAGCGTGTGAAAGTGCAGTCCGTCCAGAAGCCCGATCAGCTCCTCGGTCATCTGCAGATTCCATACTTCTCTGGTGGTGCCGAGGCGGCTTGTGGAAGAACAGGGATCATAGATTTCATGTCCTTCCTGTGTGGAACACTGGGGGTTGATGCGAAGCCCGATGCTTTTTCCACAGCTCTTTGCCTTTTGTCCGTATTTTTTCAGCTGTCCGGGAGAGTTAAAAACAATGTGATCCGCATATTTTAAAATTTCATCGAACTCGTCATCCCGGTATGCGGCACAAAATACGTGTACTTCCTTCCCGGGCATCTTTTCGGCCCCAAGTCTTGCTTCAAACAATCCGCTGGCTTCTGTTCCGGAAAGATATCCGGAAAGAAGGGGATAAAAATCATAATTTGAAAACGCCTTCTGAGCCAGCAGGATTCTTAGCCGGTGTTTTTTATTACAGAGGAAAGGATTTTTCCATTTCTTTGAAGCCCGGCCTCATCAATGATATAACAGGGGGTGGGCAGATCTGAAAACAGTTCTTCCGGGGTCCTTCCGTCTAATAATTGAAATGCCGGACGACGATCCATTGCTTCCATCATCAATCCACCAATACCGGACTATGGCTTTCGCTGCGGGGAAGTCCGTATTTATCAAGCGCATCCAGGAATGGATCCGGATCGAATTCTTCTACGGTATGGACACCGGTCATATCCCATTTTCCTGTCAGAAGCATCAGTGCTCCGCACATGGCGGGAACGCCTGTCGTATAGCTGATCGCCTGGCTTTCCACTTCGCGGTAACATTCCTGATGATCGCAGACATTGTAGATATAATAGCTCTTTTCCTGACCGTCTTTTTTTCCGGTAAAAATACAGCCAATGTTGGTTTTTCCATGGGTACGGGGACCGAGACTTGCAGGATCCGGAAGGAGGGCCTTCAGAAACTTGATGGGCACGATTTCCTGTCCTTCAAAATCAATGGGAGTGGTGGAAAGCATACCGACATTTTCAAGGCACTTCATATGTGTAAGGTAACTCTGGCCAAAGGTCATAAAAAAGCGGATCCTTTTCACTTCCGGAATATTCTGCGCCAGAGATTCGATTTCCTCATGGTGGAGAAGGTACATATCCTTCTGCCCTACACGGTCAAAATCATATTCCCGTTTGATGCTCATGGCAGGAATTTCTACCCAATGACCGTCTTCCCAGTAGCTTCCGGGAGCGGAAACTTCACGTAAATTGACTTCAGGATTGAAGTTTGTCGCAAAAGGATAGCCGTGATCACCGCCGTTGCAGTCCAGGATATCAATGGTATCGATGGCATCAAATTCATGCTTTTTTGCATAGGCACAGTAGGCCTGTGTCACACCCGGGTCAAATCCGCAGCCGAGAAGAGCAGTCAGTCCGGCCTGTTCAAATTTTTCGCGATAAGCCCACTGCTAGCTGTAATCAAAATACGCGGAAAACCCCTGTTCTTTACAGCGCTTTTCATAAATTTCACGCC
>JALERH010000120.1 GCA_022764275.1 Blautia sp.
CAGACTCCAGCATCCTGTTACTATCCGGTACTGTTGATTGATTATGCAGCATAGGGGGGAAGCATCTTCCCCTTCCTCAACTACATATATCAGTTCATTATAAAAAGATTGAATTTATGTCTTGACAACTGAACCACTATAGATTGCTTTGCCCCATTTCCATCATATGGATTGTGGGGCGAAGCAAAAATGATACGATTCCGCCGTTATTCAGCTGACGGGTGCTGGGCGGAAAGTGCTTATTTTTTTGTAGAGAATATGGAAAATATCTTTTTCGTTTACCAAAATACATTTGAAACAGTGTCTTTTTGTAAACGGTAAAGAAAAAACGAGTGAGAATTTTGGTTACGATTGAAATATTGATTGAGTAGGAAAAATGGTTTATCCAATATAAATAAGAAAGAAGGAAAGCAATAGATATGTTTTCTAATAAGAAAAAGAATAAAGGTTTTACTTTGGTAGAATTGATTATTGTAGTTGCAATTCTGGCAATTTTGGTAGGATTGTTGGCACCTCAGTATACCAAATATGTAGAGAAATCCAGAAAAACTGCTGACATAAATAATTTGAACGAGATTGTCAATGCCATAAAGATTGCGGCAATTGATCCTGAATATAATTTAGAAAGTAAATACTATACAATAGTAATGGGGTCCTATTCTGGTGAATCAGAAACAGTTGATATGACATATTTATTAAAGTTCGGTGAAGGAGATCAGGTTGTAGAGGCGCTTGCTGAATATGCGGGTTTAACAGGCACTGATTCTGGTAAGTCATTTCAAATTGATAATGTTAAAATAAAATCTTATAAATGGGGAAAGGCATCATTTGATGGGAGTAACTACGGATTTACAGATTCTGGTATTGCAGCTCAGGTAGTACTTGACAATTCCACCGGTGCCATTACCGTCACCTACTCCGACAACGTTGTCAATTACCTCAATCACGGAACCATTGACCCAGAATAATTTCTCCACCCTTGTTCCGCATATTCCACACCCTACTTGATACCATCCCGAAAGGAAACACCACATGCTCCTTTTACTTGACCTTATCCCATACATCGTCGTCTTTATATTCGGGATCACCATCGGCAGCTTCCTGAACGTGTGCATCTACCGCATCCCGTTGGGAGAGTCCATCGTGACCGCTCCGTCCCACTGCATGAGCTGTGGCTCGAAGCTGAAATGGTACGATATGGTTCCGGTATTCAGCTGGCTGGTGCTGGGTGGAAAATGCCGAAGCTGTAAGGCGAAAATATCAGCACAGTACCCCATCGTGGAGGCCGCAAACGGCATCCTCTATGTGGTGGTATGCATGGTCAATGGACTGAACGGACAGAGCCTTCTGTACTGTCTCATGGTGTCAGCGCTTCTTGTTCTGAGTGTCATTGACTGGCGTACATACGAGATTCCCGTGGGAATCAACCTTTTTCTGGCAGTGCTTGGCGTGATTGCCGCAGTGCTGGACAAAAACAACTGGACAGACCACCTGATCGGCGCGGTGTGCGTCAGCGGTTTTCTCGGCATCCTCTATCTGGCAAGCTCCGGCAGAGCCATTGGAGGCGGGGATATCAAGCTGATGGCTGCCTGCGGGCTCATCCTTGGCTGGAAACAGATCATCCTGGCATTTCTTCTGGGGTGTATCCTTGGGTCCATCATCCATCTGATCCGCATGAAGCGTTCCGGGCAGTCCCATGTCCTGGCCCTTGGTCCTTATCTGTCCATGGGTATCTTTTTATCCGCCCTCTGGGGAAATACCTGGATTTCCGGTTATCTGTCCCTGCTGGGCATCGCATGACCGGACTTTTCCGGTTACAAAAATACATTCGAAGCAGTGTGTTTTTGTATTCGGAAAAAAATGAATCACTCTATACCGCAGGAGGAATCGCAATGGCGAAAATTTTATGCATAGAAGTAGAACTGTCTCAGGTGCGAGTGGCTGAGATTGAGGAAAAAGGCAAAAAGAGCAGGATCTATCACGTCTTTCGCTTTGCAGTTCCCCAGGGAGCTGTGGAGGACGGACATGTTCGTGACACCCAGAGTGTGGGCGAGGCACTGCGGCGTGAACTGGACGCCCGGCATATTAAGACAAAAAAAGTATGCTTCGTGGTCGCTTCCAGCAGGATTGCCAGCCGTGAGATCCGTTTGCCCATGGTAAAACAGAACAGGCTTCAGAGCATCATCGAGGCAAACGCCACGGATTATTTCCCCATCGATGTGACCAAGTACGTGATGTCCTGGTCCATTCTGGATGTGGAAGAGCAGCCGTCAGAGGGTGGAAAAGGCAAGGATCGCCAGTACCATATGATGGTATTTGCTTCCCCGAAATCCATTTCTGCCGGTTACCAGGAGCTTGCTAAAACAGCGGGCCTGAATCTGATTCGTCTGGACTATGCAGGAAACAGCATCTATACGGCTGTCCGCAGGCAGTACGCCCAGGGCACCCATATGCTGATCAAAATAGAGGAAAAATCCACGCTCATCACTTTTATCCATGATGGTGAGCTTGCGCTACAGAGAAATGTCAATTATGGGGTGGACAGTGCCATTGAGACCGTGCGTTCTTTCCCGGAATTTGGCTCGGACCTGGACGTGGAGACGGCAGAGGCACTGCTTTGCACAAAGGAATGCATCAACAGCTCTATGGATATGCCGCCTGAGGAGGAAGGACCGGATATGGACGGAGTGCGCGAGGCACGCCGGGAAGTGACGGAGAGCCTTCGTTATCTCATCGGAAACATTTCCCGTATTCTGGACTACTATCTTTCCAGACATCAGGGCGAAGAAATCGAGTCCATTGCCTGCTGCGGCCTGGGCGCGGAATTTATGGGATTTGCCCGTCTTCTGACCAACGAACTGGGCCAGGAGGTACAGGTGGTGGAAAGCCTGGATGGCGTTACGATGCCAAAGGGCGAGGAGACCGGCATGGCAGGATATGTGGCCATTGCAGGCTCCATGCAGTCTGCCGTCAACCTGATGGAGAAAGCCGTCAAAAAAGACAAAGCCAAAGCAAAGAAAGACAGCTTAAGCGGCGCAATTCTGGTTTTCGTGGTCGGTGTGGGGGCTGCCGCTGTGCTTTCTGCTTCTTCTGTCATGGTGCGTCTTTATCAGCAGAAAGAGCAGGATCGGCTGAACCGGCGGATTGAAGAGGAAAGAGCCATTGAGGAAGTTTACAACACCTACAATGAGACCAAAGACAAATACGACAAATTTCAGATCATGTATGATTATACAAACACGCCCAATGAAAATCTCGTCGCTTTTATCGAGGAGATGGAGGAAAAAATGCCCACCAACATTACCGTGGATTCCTTCAGTTCCACGGGAACGGATGTCAGCTTTTCCCTGCGTGTGACCAGCAAATCGGAAGCAGCCAATACGCTCATCCAGCTTCGAACCTTTGAAAGTCTGGCGACCGTGACCACCACGGGAATCACCGAAGCAGAGGACGGCACGGTAAGCATGTCCGTAAGCTGTACCTATTCGAACCCGGCGCCTATTGACAGCGGCAAGTACAACCAGTAGGAGGCGAAAAGATGAAACTTTCAAAAAAAGATGTAAAAATACTGCTGATGTTTTTTGGAGTCCTTTTTCTGGTTTTGAGCTACTTTTTCGTATATAAGCCACAGATGGAGGAAGCAAGCCAGATCGAAGCGCAGAATGTTCCGCTTCAGGAGCGTCTGGATCAGCTTCTGGAGATGGCAAAGAACCGGGAATTTTACGAGCAGGAAACCGAGTCCATGAAGCAGGAGATTGAAGAATACTGCAGAAATTTCCCGGCTTCCGTAAAACAGGAGGACGGTATCGTTCTGGCAAAGAACATGGAAAGCTCCCTGGATATCAAAATTTCCAGTGTGGGCCTGGGCCAGTCGGAATTCCTCTACTCCCTGGATGGACAGAGCAGCGAAGAGCGCATTGATAATGCATCTGAGACTCTGATGCAGCAGGGAAACGCTGCGACGGAAGAGCAGATCCGGGAGCTTGAGGAGATGGAAGGCCTGTCTGAGGAGGAAGCCAGGAAAAAGGCAGAAGCGCAGAATGCGGTGGACGCAGTGAGCGACACCCTGGATATCCTGCTTTTTACGCCGAGCCTTTACCGCGTGCAGGATACGCTTCAGTTCCAGTGTACATACAACAGTCTGAAGGAAGCGGTGAAATATCTGGCGAACCAGACCGGAAGAATGACCGTGAACAATGTAAACGCATCCTTTGACAGTGCCACAGGCAATCTGTCCGGCTCCATGGCGGTAAACCTTTATTATATGACAGGAGCCAATACCTCTTATTATGAGCCGGATGCAGGCAGCGTGGCATACGGTACGGATAATATTTTCGGTACCATTGAGGTACCTGCAAATCCGGAAAATGCCGGAGAGGAAAATCCGGAAGGTGCCCAGACTGCAGAGGGCGGAGAAGCTCCGGCCCCAGAGGGCGAAGGTGCAGGAGAGGCCGCACCGCAATAACAGAATGATTTTTTGCACATTTAGAGGGGCTTTTCGGTACCCTCTAAACGTGTTATTGAAGACAGAAGGAGGCACACCCGATGAAGATGCTTTTTCACAGAAATAAGAATAAAAGCCATGACGACCGGGGCGTGACCCTTCTGGAGCTGATTCTCGCCATTTCCATTTTTTCCATTGCGGCTATTGTCCTGTTCCAGGGCTTTGTGACCTCAGGGCGTATCAACAAAAAATCAAACCTTTACCTGGAAGCCACCACCACGGCACAGAATGTGATGGAGGAACTGAAATCCAAGACCTTCGCGGATGTTTCGGCGGCGTTTAATTATCCTCTGGACAGAATTACCAATCGGAGCCGTTTTGCTTTTCTGGAATCCAAAAAGAGCCTGATCAATAGCAATGGAGCAAATTCCCTTACCATCAAAGAAGTGATAAAAGAGGGCGATTCCTATAACGATGTGCGTCTTTACCGGGAAGAGGACGGGGATAACACGGATGATATCACTGCCTCGGTAATCTCTAAGGATAATGGCGCCACTTATGAATTCAATCCCAGGGAAACGGGAGAAAATGCGTCCAAGTATTATTTCGAGATGACAAATGTGAAGGATCTTCATGAGACTTTTGACGTTCTGGTGGAGTTTGACGGCAGTGAGGACTCTGGTTATAAAAAGGATTCCTTCTTAGACGACAATGAGAAAAACGACTTCGAGATGCCAAACATCGCCAAGCTGGACACAAAGACCAATGCTTTTCTCGTTATGGGAAAGAACTGGGACGACAATGCCATGAAGACGATGGTAAACCTGCAGTTAAAGGAAGCTCAGAAGGTGTGGGTTGAGTGGAACGATGATAAAAAGGAAGAACTGAATATGAAGGAGATGCCGGATACGGAGCTTCTGGATCAGGACGATGTATATGCCCACATTAAAAGAACCCTGCAAGTCACATTGGAAGAGAGCGGCGGTATTGTGACCGCAAAGGCACGGTACGTTCTGGATGCCAGCGGCTATACAAAAGAAGACGGCAACGAGTTGGAGACCATGAGTCTCTGCGCGGGTGACAGCACCAAAGGCGGGAAGCATACAGGCGAAAACGGGTGCTTCTGTAAGTACAGCAGCGCCTTTACTTCTTTTTATAGTTCTGAGGCGGACACAGACCTGAAGGGCGTTTATATTTTTTACTACCCCAACTACAATTCCACCAGCACCAGCAGTCCGCTGGATTATATTGAATTTGAAAACACCATCAATTATCCTGTGAATCTCTATGTGATCAAGCAGAGAGAGGAAAAGTCCGGACAGCCCCTTACCTCCGCAAAGGAGATCAGCTACCGGATGAATCTGAAGGTAACGGAAAGCCCTGAAGAGGAGACTCCAAACTGGAATACGAGTCCCAGTATCTTTAAGGCAAAGACAATTCTGCGCACGAACCTGGATTACGATATCAGCGAGGTGGATGAGATAGAAAGCCGCAGCAAGATCACGCAGATGAGTTTAACCTACAGCGATACCGCAAGTGTTGTCAAAACAGTTTCCGGCAACTATGCAAAAACAATCCTGCAGGTAAACGGACTGGATGACAGAAAGGTAAAGGACCGTATTTACACTGCGAAGGTAAGTGTGTACAAGGCAGGAGCGGCTGCAAAGAATTTTCCGGAGGAAGACCTGGTAGCCACTCTGGACGGAGCAAAAGAAGATTAAAATTTTCTACCCTGGAGGCAGCATGAAAAATACAAAGCAGAGATGGAGAAAATTGAATAGCGGACAGAACCGCCCAAGTCGCGGCTTTTGCAGTGATGACAGGGGATTTTCTCTGTTTACAGTTATGATTGCGGTTTCCTTTATCGGGATACTGGGAATGCTGCTGCTTTATATTGCGCTGGCAAATTTCCAGATGAAAACCACGAACCTGCGCGGGAAGGACAGCTTTTACACGGCAGAGCGCGCCCTGGAGGAAATCCGTATCGGTCTGCAGGAGGATGTGGGAAACGCTATGTCCAAGGCGTATCTGACTACCATGGAGACCTACGATGAAAATACCCAGGAGCTTTCCGGGGATGCATCTCTGGATGAACTGCGCCAGAGCAGCTTCCGGGAGCTGTTCATAAAAGAACTGGCGAAGGCCTTGCAGGGCACGGCGGAAGATGAAAATGGTTACCAGGGCGGGAAATATTACAGCATGAAGAAGCTGAGAGGCTACGTAGATCTGGATGACTCTGCGGATTTTGATGATTCGTCCGAATCTCTGGTTATCACCAATCCTTCCGGCTCGCAGCCCCGTATGGAAAAATCGGTTTCCGGCGGTGTGCTTTTAAAGAATCTGAAGGTCATCTATGTAGATGAAAAAGGCCGTGCGTCCGTAATTGAGACGGACATCCGTCTTGGAGTGCCGAAAACACAGTATCCGACGCCTTCCACTCTTCCCGACCTGATGAATATGATCGTAGTGGCGGACGGCGGTATTATCTGTGAGGGTGGCGCAGGTTCAAATTCCATTCAGGGAAGCATTTATGCCGGAAATATTGATAAAAATGACTCTGCTCTTACAAATATTCTGACTGATACCAGTATTCTTCTGGAAAACAATGCAAGTCTTTCGGTCTCAAATGGTGATAAGCTGGTATGTGAAGGGGAAATCCGCGTTTCCAATGGCGGAACATTTAACTGCGCACGTGAAGTTACGTTGTGGGCGCAGGGAGTTACTCTGGTATCTGCCAATGTGAGCCTGCTTGGAAAAACCTATCTGTCAGACGACGTTACGGTGGAGGCAGGAACAGGCAGCAATGTGAAAATTTCCGGGGAATATTATGGTTACGGTTCCCCAACATCGGCCAAGAAAAGCAATAATAGGACCAAATTTGATAAGTGGACAGATACGGCATTGAGCAGTGCCATTGTAGTAAACGGAAAAAATACTACTCTGGATCTGTCTGGTGTTATCAAGATGATGCTTGCAGGAAGAAGCTATGTGGGAAGCACGAAGGTGAATGGAATTACCAGAGAAGATGGTACAAAACTTGGCAATGTGAACAACGATGTTATGACCGGTGAGAGCATTACTGTAAAGGGAGCCCAGGTTGCTTACCTGCTTCCGGCGAAGCTTTTGAAAGCTCAGGATTCAGGCTCCACAGATTCTGACACAGAGCTGCATAACCCTATGGATTACGATGAGTATATAACAAACCTTGCTGATGAGCAAAACGGCGATATAAAATCCATACTGAACATGAACACCCCAGTGGAGGAATGGGGTGGGAAAAATCTTTCTCAGATTGGAGTTGATTCAGCAAAGCCGGTCACAA
>JALERH010000134.1 GCA_022764275.1 Blautia sp.
TGGAAAACTATTATAAAATGCAACAGCCGGAAAACCTATAAACATAGATTTTACGGCTGTTGATTGTTATCCACCAAAATAAAAATTTAAAATTCAGCACTTTGCACAATGACTTTTACATACCTGTGAACAGTAACAAAAAAATCTTAAAAAATTGATTGAAAAGAATGGACTTCTTTACAAAAAAGAATAGTTGCTGTATAATAGCATATGATATTAAGGCTTTACCCGGAAAATTATTGAAGTAGAGAATGTGCTGCTACACACCCTTTGGGTCAAAAGAAATGTGGGAAGGGGCACACCCACCGATAATTTTTCGGTTTAGCAAATATAGGATTACAAAACCAGATATTATGCGGATATGGCGGAATTGGCAGACGCGATAGATTTAGGTTCTATTGTCACATGGCGTGCAGGTTCAAGTCCTGTTATCCGCAGGAAGTGAGAAGGCGGGCATGTTGATCTTGGTCAGCATACCTGCTTTTTTTATGAGAATGAAAATCAGGAGGTATTACAACATGGAAGTTGCGGAATTTCAGGAGAAGCTGAAGGGCATCTGTGAACTGGCACAGCAAAATGGAAAAAAATTAACTCAGCAGCAGATCCGGGAGTATTTTTCCGGTATGGAACTGGAAACAGAACAGCTTGTAAAAGTACTGCAGTACCTGAAAATTCAGGGAATTGAGATAGAAGGCGCAGCGGAGGCCACGAAACAGGAGGCGGAAACGGGGGTGGACGAAAACATTCAGGACGAAAACAGCCAGGAAGAAAAGAAAGGCACCAGGGAGCCGCTGACCGAAGAAGAGAAGGAATACCTGAGAGATTACCTGGAAGGACTTTCCTGCGATGCGTCAGAAAAAAGGCCGGCAGAGGAGCTTTTTCAGGCGCTTGGCGAAGGAGATGCTCTTGCCGGTGCGGCACTCACGCAGCTTTATCTGCCCGTAGCGGCGCAGATGGCAGCTGATATGAACTGCAAAGAGATTCATCTTGCAGACCTGATTCAGGAAGCAAATGTGGTGCTTCTGACGGCTTTGGAAGAGCCGGAACCGACTGTAAAGGATGATACCTGGATGCGCCTTACGCTCCGGAAAGGAATTATTGCGGCAATCGAAGAACAGCTCCAGCAAAAGTTCCGGGATGACTGCCTGGTGGCAAAGGTGGAAAAGCTGGAGGCTGCGGTGAAAGATCTGACGGATGAGGACGGGGAAAACCGTTTTACAGTAGATGAGCTTGCTGTCATTCTGGATATGAAGGTAGATGAAATCCGCGATATTTTACGACTTACCGGTGATGATAAATAGGCTCTTTGCTTTTTTATGAGTTTTCGTTTTTACGGGATTCTTCATCATTCTGCGCCTTAAGATCTGTGCAGAAATAATCAATTTTATTCATGATCCAGTAGCCAGTCACGCCAAGGTAAGCAAGGAGAAGAATCAGTGCTAAAACTTCCATATGATCACCTCTTATTATTGATACTTTCATTATAAACAAAAGGGGCTTGTGATGGAGTTAAAGTATCGGGGCCGGTGTTAAGACTGCGTTAACGTTGAAAGATAAGAAAAAAACTGCGCCTTTTTACAGGCGCAGAAATTTTGAAAGACTTTTGTTGCTTCCCATAACATAAATCATCTCGTTGGAAGAAAATACGTGATCCGGACCGGGAAGCGGGTCCAGAATGCCATTTCTCTTGACGGCTAAAACATTTACCTGGTGCTTTTGCCGTACCTGCAATTCAATAATAGATTTTCCGACCCACCCGAAAGGAACATTTGTTTCATAAATGGAATATTCTTTTGTCAGTTCGACATAGTCAAATACATGGTCTGCACTGTAGCGCATGGCAGCCCAGGTTGCCATTTGTTTTTCCGGATAGATCACATCGTCAGCTCCGTTTCTCAGAAGAAATTTGGCATGCACATCGCGGCTAGCTCTGGAAAGAACAAACTTTGCGCCATGGTCTTTCAGCAAAGCCGTTGTCTCCAGAGAACTCTGGAAATTATCTCCGATGGCTACGATGCAGAGATCGAAATTGCGCACACCGAGCGAATCGACAAAGGCTTCTCTTGTGGCATCTCCTATCTGGGCATTTGTCACATAAGGCAAACAGTCATTTACCCGGGATTCTCTGATATCAATTGCCAGCACTTCGTGTTTTAATTCCATAAGCTTCATGGCGATATGCCGTCCAAAACGACCAAGTCCAATCAGTAAAATTGACTTCATAAATTCTATTCCTCCTACTGTGGTTTAGCCTACTGTGATTTTTTCCAGCGGCTTCTGTGATACTTCAGGTGCGTGACGCTTTGTCACTGCATAAATCATGGTCAGTCCTCCGATTCTTCCAAAGAACATCAGAAAAATCAGAATAGACTGTGAAGCCATGCTTAATGTCGGGGTAAGCCCCAGGGAAAGCCCGACTGTACCAATGGCCGATGCTGTCTCAAAAAGGGCAGATAACAATGGGACTCCGTCAATATAGCAGATAACAGCTCCTCCGAAAAGGAATAAAGATACATACAGTATAAAAAGTGCGGCTGCCTGACGAAGGGTTTCCGAAGGAAAACGCCGTCCAAAACTCTGAATATTTTCTTCGTTTCTGAATACCGCACGTACGGACAAGAGCATGGAAGCCAATGTGGTGGTTTTGAAACCGCCTGCGGTAGAGCCAGGGGAACCTCCGGTAAGCATCAAAATGATGAGAAGCAAAATCGTAGGCTCCAGTGCTTTCGTCAGGTCTACCGTATTGAAACCGGCTGTTCTTGGCGTTACTGTCTGGAAAAGGGAGGCTAAAAGCCGTTCCCGTATATTTCCCAGCCCCCATTCCGGTCTGGAAAATTCAGCAAAAAATAAATAAAAGGCAGGAACTGCCAGCAAAATCAGCGTGGTTACCAAAACAAGCTTTGTATGAAGGCGGTATACCTTGAACCGCAGCCTGTGCGTGTAAATATCGTGCCACACAAAGAAGCCGATACCACCTATGACGATAAGGGCCATAACCACCAGGTTTACAACCACATCTCCTGAATATGTAGTCAGGGACGAAAAGTCGCTGTTATCACCCATCAGATCAAAACCGGCATTGCAGAATGCGGAAACGGAATGAAAAAGGGAAAACCAGAGACCTTTTTCAAATCCCAGTTTCGGGATAAAGCGGATCGCAAGAAGGAGCATTCCTGTGCCTTCGAAGATAGCAGTGGCCTTCAGAATAAAGGAAGTCAGTCTCATGATGCCGCCCATCTGAGGTGCAGAAATGGATTCCTGCATGACATATCTCTGGCGCAGGCCGATTTTACGGCCGGTAAAGGAAAATACGGCCATTCCCATAGTCACAACGCCCATACCGCCTATCTGGATCAGCAATAAAATCACGAACTGTCCGAAATATGACCAGTAGTTCCAGGTATCATGAAGAACCAGTCCGGTAACACAGGTGGCTGAGGTGGAAGTGAAGAGAGCGTCAAAAAAAGCAGCTCCCTTCCCGTCACGTGTTGAAACAGGAAGCATCAATAACAAAGCTCCCAGAAGAATCATTGCCCCAAAGCTGAGGGTAATGACTTTTCCGGGAGGTATAAACTTTCGTATTTTTTTTCGATTCACATCTTATTCCTCCTGCAGGAAGCCTCTCGGGAACCGGCAAAATCCGGTTCGCCGATGTCTCGGTTTTATGGGTAGCATATCACACTTATAGTTAATGACTGATTAGGATTTTCTGTTTTGCATTAAGAAAACATAAAGAATCTTAATACAATCTTAATGTACAAAAAGAAATAACAATGGTATGATTATTTTTTACAAAATGAATGTATGCTATACTAATAAAATGGCTGAAAAGCGATTTCGGAAACGATGAGGTGTCTTTGCATGAAAGCGATTGTGGTGATTTCTGCTTCATCTCTGGTAGGCGAATTATTTTATGAGATGGGTCTGAGAGACGCAAGCATTATCATGATTTATATTCTCGGTGTGCTGATTTATGCGGCGTGGACGAACAGCAGACTTTACAGTGCAGTATTTTCTTTTCTGAGTGTAATGGTGTTCAATTTCCTGTTTACAGAGCCGCGCTTCACCCTGTTTGCCCATGGGTCGGAGTATCCGGTAACATTTCTGGTCATGATGATTGCGGGAGTATTTACCAGCTCCATGGCCATGCAGATCAAGGAGAAGGAGCGGCAGAAGCAGGAAGCGGAAATGCTGGCAAAACAGGAATCTCTGCGGGCGAATCTCCTGCGTACCATTTCCCATGACCTCCGCACGCCGCTTACCAGTATCAGCGGAAATGCAGGTTTTCTGATGGAACATGCGGGGGAGCTTGATGCGGAAAAAAGACAGACGATCTATGGTGATATTTACGACGATTCCATCTGGCTTGCCAACCTGGTAGAGAATCTTCTGGCTGTCACAAGACTGGAAAATGGCAGTGTTCAGCTTAAGATAGAGCCGGAGCTGGTTGACGAGGTATTTCACGAAGCTCTGCAGCATCTGGACAGGAGAGCAAAGGAGCATACGATAAAAACGGTCCTGCAGGATGATATGCTTATGGCGGAGATGGATGTACGGCTGATCATCCAGGTGATTGTAAATATTGTGAACAATGCCATAAAATATACACAGCCCGGTTCCTGTATCACGCTTCGTGTACAGGAAAAACAGGGGAAGACGGAGTTCCGGATCGAAGATGACGGACCTGGAATTCCGGACGAAGAAAAAAATCATATTTTTGATATGTTTTATACCGCAGACAATGAGCGCGGGGATGGGAGAAGGGGACTCGGACTTGGTCTCGCCCTGTGCAGATTCATCGTGGATGCCCATGGAGGAAAAATATGGGTGGAGGATGCTTTTCCCCACGGGGCGGTATTTGTTTTCACTTTGAAAGCAGTGGAGGTAAAATCTGATGAACAAGGCTAAAATTTTAATAGTAGAAGACGATGCGGCAATCAGTAACCTGATTTCTACCACACTGGAGACACAGGAATATCAGCATCATGTGGCAAAAACAGGGGTGGCAGCGCTTTTGGAGGCAGCTTCCTACAGTCCGGATGTGATGATACTGGATCTGGGACTGCCGGATATGGACGGGGTGGAAATCATCCGGAAGGTTCGGGGATGGTCCAACATGCCCATCATCATCGTGAGTGCCAGAAGTGAGGATTCCGATAAGGTAGGGGCACTGGATGCGGGAGCGGATGATTATCTGACTAAACCGTTCAGCGTGGAGGAACTTCTGGCCAGGCTTCGAGTGGCATTGCGCAGAGTGCGCTATGACAGCCAGAGGCTGAAGGAGGAATCCAGCATTTATGTAAACGGAGAACTGAAGATTGACTATGCTGCGGGTTGTGTGTATGTGGGAGAACGGGAGGTTCATCTGACACCGATTGAATATAAGCTTCTTTGCCTTTTGGCGAAAAATACGGGAAAAGTGCTGACACACAATTATATTTTAAAGGAAGTGTGGGGGAATGCGCTGGCTTCTGACACCCCGTCCCTGCGGGTTTTCATGGCGACTCTTCGAAAAAAAATAGAACCGGTCCCATCGGAACCAAAGTATATTCAGACGCATATCGGGGTAGGATATCGGATGCTTCGCGTCTGATAGTAATTTTTTACAAAAATTTTTAAAAAATACGATTAAAAGTTGATGTTTTTTCTGACTCATGGTAATATCATAATTAATAATCGGACGTTTTAATTATGCTTTTTGTTGTATGGATTACACATTGCTTTGGTACGGCAAAAGGAGTGATGAGAATGGATTTGAAGGAATATCAGAAATGTTCCAGGATTGCCCGTGGGTTGGAAAAGGCAGAGCTTGTGTTGAAAAATGCAAAGATCGTGAATGTTTTTACCCGTGAGATCATAGAAGGCGACATTGCCATTACAGACGGTATCATTGCCGGAATCGGAAGGTTTCAGGGGAACACAGAAAAAGATCTGAGTGGGAAATACGTTTGCCCTGGTTTCATTGACAGCCATCTGCACCTGGAATCTACTTTGGTGACACCGGCGGAGCTGGTAACGGTTGCATCCAGACATGGTACAACGACTTTTATTGTGGATCCTCATGAATCTGCAAATGTTTCCGGACTTGCGGGAATTGATTACATTCTGGATCAGACAGCAGATGTGAAGGCAAATGTATTTGTGATGATGCCGTCCTGTGTGCCGGCAACCGCCATCGATGATAATGGCTGTATGCTTACGGCAGAGGACATGGCGCCATATCTTGAAGAGAAACGGATACTCGGCCTTGGAGAGGTGATGGATTATTTATCCGTGGTAAACGGGGACGAATTGATGCACAGAAAGCTGGAACTGTTTTCGGATAAAATCCGGGACGGCCACGCACCGTTTCTGTCAGAGGAAGACCTGCAGGCTTATGCGATGGCCGGCATTTCCACGGATCATGAGTGCTCCACTTTTGATTATGCCATGATGGAGCGGAGAAACGGAATGACGGTTCACATCCGGGAAGGCAGTGCGGCCAGAAATCTGGAGGCCATTGTAGGCGGACTGGTGAGCAGGCATATGGATGGGGAAGGATTCTGCTTCTGTACGGATGATAAGCATATCGAGGACATTGAGAGAGAAGGCCATATTGACCACAATGTGCGCAAGTCCATTGCACTGGGCATGGATCCGGTGTCGGCAATCCGTATGGCGACTATCCAGGCAGCCAACTGTTATGGACTGAAGGGACTTGGTGCGGTGGCACCGGGATATCAGGCAGATCTGGTTGTTTTTGAAGACCTGAAAAGTATCCATGTGGAGGAAGTCTATCATAAAGGGTGTCTGATTGACCAGAACGAGGAAATTGTGATAAAAAAATGCCCGGATGAATTGAAGAATACCGTTCGCACCGGCACGTTTTCCAAAGAAGACTTAAGGTTGGAATCTTCGGACGGGATGTTCCATGTCCTGAAAATGGAAGCGGGCCAGATTACGACAAAGATGGAAACTCTGAGACAGTCAGACGGAGCCTGCGAATTTTATGCGGATGACTGTTATCAGAAAATTGCCGTTGTGGAGCGCCATAAGGCTACTGGAAAAGTGGGAGTAGGCGTTGTAAAAGGATTTGGCATCCGGGGAGGAGCCATTGCTTCCAGTGTATCCCATGATTCCCATAATCTGATTGTAATCGGAGACAACGATGAAGACATGGAACTGGCGGTGCAGGAATTGATCCGGACACAGGGCGGTTATACCATCGTGGCTGACCACCGGGTATTTGACACGCTGGAGCTTCCGGTTATGGGACTGATGAGCGATGCCGGTTTCCGTTACAGTAATACGAAATTAAAGACAATGATTGAAAAAGCACATAGTATGGGTGTCCCTGAAGGAATTGCTCCTTTTATTACATTGTCATTTATGGCGCTTCCGGTCATTCCGGAGGTGAGGGTAACCCCGCGAGGGATTTATGATGTGGTAAAAGGCGAATTTTATCAATTCTGAGTGGAGCAGAAGGAAGGAGAATAGAATGAAGGTACTGAATTTTGGATCTCTGAATGTGGATTATGTGTATTCGGTTGACCACATGGTAAAAGAAGGGGAGACATTGTCCTGCCACGGAATGAATATTTTCAGCGGTGGGAAAGGACTGAACCAGTCCATTGCACTGGCAAAAGCAGGGGTGAACGTTTATCATGCCGGACTGATTGGAGAAGACGGAGGAATCCTTCTGGATTCTCTGAAGGCAAATGGAGTACACACGGAATTCGTGCGCAATCTGCCGGGAAAAGGCGGACACACCATGATTCAGGTGGACAAAAACGGACAGAACAGCATTCTGGTCTACGGTGGAACGAACCGGAAATTTACAAAAGAATTTATCGACGAGGTGCTGGAGAATTTCGAAGCCGGGGATTTTCTGATGCTTCAGAATGAAGTAAATCTGACATCCTATATGATTGACCGGGCATGGGAAAAGGGAATGAAGGTAGTCCTGAACCCATCTCCTTATGATGAGGCGGTAAATGGCTGCGATTTTTCCAAGGTTTATATGTTTCTGATCAATGAAATTGAAGGTGCACAGATGACGGGTGAAACAGAGGCGGAGAAGATTCTGGAAAAGCTTCGCCAGGACTATCCCGGTGCAAAGGTTGTGCTGACTCTCGGAGAAAAAGGCTCGGTTTACCAGGACGGGGAAACTCAGTATCACCAGGGAATCTTCCCGGTGAAAGCAGTGGATACCACGGCTGCGGGAGATACCTTTACCGGATATTTCATTTCCTCTGTGATTGATGGACTGCCGGTGCCGGAGGGCTTAGAACTGGCTGCAAAGGCATCCTCTATCTCTGTATCCAGAAAAGGTGCAGCGGATTCTATTCCACTGAGGGAAGAAGTTATTGGCTGAATGTGAAAACATCCCTGCCGGATCTGCAGATGTCATCTGAGACCTGCATCCGGTGGGGATGTTCTTTTTTTTACTATGTTGTCTGTTTATCCATTATACAACTGATAATATTTCCCTTTTTGTGCGATCAGTTCATCATGGGAACCACGCTCGATGATGCGTCCCTGTTCCAGGACCATGATGCAGTCGCTGTTGCGGACTGTGGAAAGTCTGTGTGCGATAACAAAGGTTGTTCTTCCACTCATCAGCTTATCCATGCCGTCCTGTACCAGTTTTTCAGTACGGGTATCAATGGAACTGGTTGCCTCATCCAGGATCAGGACCGGCGGGTCAGCAACTGCTGCACGGGCGATGGAGAGGAGCTGCCTCTGTCCCTGGCTTAAGTTGGAGCCGTTGTTGGTCAGCATAGTATTGTAACCATCCGGAAGCCTGCGGATAAAGCCGTCAGCATTGGCAAGCTTTGCGGCTGCGATGACTTCCTCATCCGTGGCATCCAGTTTTCCGTAGCGGATATTCTCCATAACCGTTGCTGTAAACAGGTTTGTATCCTGGAGAACGATTCCCATGGAACGGCGCAGATCTGCTTTTTTGATCTTATTTACATTGATCCCGTCATAACGGATCTTGCCGTCCTGAATGTCATAGAAACGATTCAAAAGGTTGGTGATAGTTGTTTTTCCGGCACCGGTAGATCCGACAAAAGCGATCTTCTGCCCCGGTGTGGCGTACATTTTCACATCATGAAGTACAATTTTGTCATCGTTGTATCCAAAATCTACTCCATCCAGAACCATATCCCCTTTTAATTCCACGTAATCCGTAGTATTGGTGGCTTTGTGGAAATGCTTCCATGCCCAGCGTCCGGTACGTTTCTCGGACTCCACAAGCTTTCCGTTCTCTTCCTTTACATTTACCAGAGTGACATAACCATCGTCTGTCTCCGGCTGTTCGTCCAGCAGGTCGAAAATACGCTTTGCGCCTGCCAGTGCCATGACGATACTGTTAAACTGCTGGCTTACCTGGTTGATCGGCTGATTGAAGCTCTTGTTAAAGGTCAGGAAGCTTGCCAGGCCGCCCAGGGTAAAGCCGCCGATGCTGTTGATGGCAAGGACGCCTCCGGTAATGGCACAGAGGACATAGCTGATATTTCCGATCTGCGCACAGGTCGGCATCATGACATTTGCAAATTTATTTGCATTATTGGCACTGTCAAAAAGCTGGTCATTCAGTTCATTGAATTTTTCCAGGCTTTCTTCTTCGTGGCAGAAAACCTTGACAACCTTCTGTCCTTCCATCATTTCCTCGATATAGCCGTTCACGATTCCCAGATTTTTCTGCTGCTCCAGGAAATACTTGCCGCTGAGGGAGGCAAGCCTGCGGCTTACCGTCAGCATGACTCCAACCATGACTAGGGTAAGGAACGTCAGAGGGATGTTCAGCATGATCATACTTACCACGACGCTCACGATGGTGATCACACTGGAAAGGAGCTGAGGGATACTCTGGCTGATCATCTGACGGAGAGTATCAATGTCGTTGGTGTAGATTGACATGATATCGCCGTGAGCGTGCGTATCAAAATATTTAATGGGTAGTGTTTCCATGCGGGCAAACATATCGTTTCTGAGGTTACGCAGGGTTCCCTGGCTGACATAGATCATGATCCTGTTGTAAGCATAGGTGGCTGCCACACCCAAAGCATAAAAGCATCCGACCTTCAGAATCGCCATTGCCAGAGGGTGAAAATCAGGTGCATCTGTATTTAAAAGAGGAATGATATACTGGTCAATCAGGGTTTTGGTGAACATGGTTCCCTGTACATTTGCCAGAACACTGACAAAAATACAGACGACGACCACTGCAAAATGAACTTTGTAGCTTTTCAGGATGTAGGAGAGAAGACGCCCCATCATCTTTCCGGGTTTCTCTATCATGGGGCCGGTTCTCACAAGGGTTCCGCCGCCCTTTCCTTTGGGTCCTCCCATTGGTGGTTTTGGATTGCTCATGCCTGGTCACCTCCTTTGTTTTCGTCAAAGTCACCGCCGCCTTTTGTCTGGGAAAGATAGACATCCTGGTAAATGGCATTGGCGGCAAGAAGCTCTTCGTGTGTGCCGAAGCCATTGATCTGTCCGTTTTCCATGACAATGATGCGGTCTGCATTCTGGATACTGGAAATACGCTGGGCGATGATTAGCTTCGTTGTATCCGGGATTTCTTCGGCAAAAGCCCGGCGGATTTTTCCATCTGTGGCAGTATCTACCGCACTGGTAGAGTCGTCAAGGATCAGTATCTTCGGCTTTTTCAGAAGAGCCCGGGCGATGCAGAGACGCTGTTTCTGACCGCCGGAAACATTGGTTCCGCCCTGCTCGATATACGTATTGTATTTATCCGGCATCCGTTCGATAAATTCGTCTGCGCAGGCAAGCTCACAGGCATGTCTGCATTCTTCCTCAGTGGCATCTTTGCTGCCCCAGCGGAGGTTTTCCAGAATGGTACCGGAGAAAAGGACATTTTTCTGGAGTACAACGGCAACCTGATTTCGAAGGGAATCCATGTGGTAATCCCGCACATCGATGCCGCCTACTTTCACAGAACCTTCACTTACATCATAAAGACGGCTGATCAGGTTCACCAGACTTGATTTTGCACTTCCGGTACCGCCGATGATGCCGATGGTTTCACCGGAGCGGATGGAAAGATTGATATTTTTCAGTACAGGCTCCGGACTGTCTTTTTTGTAGCGGAAGGATACATGGTCAAATGTAATACTTCCATCAGGAACCTCCATCACCGGATTTTCCGGATCGGTGAGATCAGCTTTTTCATTGATGACCTCGGAGATTCGCTGAGCACTTGCGATACTCATGGTAACCATAACGAAGACCATGGAAAGCATCATAAGGCTCATAAGGATGTTCATACAGTAAGTGAGAAGACTCATGAGTTCTCCGGTGGTCAGGCTGCTTCCGACGATCATTTTGGCACCCAGCCAGCTGATTCCCAGGATGCATGCATAAACGGTAAACTGCATCAGAGGCATGTTCATGACGATCAGTTTTTCTGCCTTTACAAACATTTCATACACCTTGTTGCAGGCTTTCTGGAATTTGCTGGTCTCATAATCTTCGCGGACGTAGGCCTTTACCACACGGATGGCACTGACATTTTCCTGGACACTGGCGTTTAAGTCGTCGTATTTACGGAACACCATCTGGAAATATTTGTTTGCCTTCTGCAAAATGCAAAAGAGTGCAATTCCCAGAAAAATGACAGCGATCAGATAGACACTTGCCAGCTTTGCATTGATGAAAAAAGCCATACTCATAGCACAGATCAGGCTGGCCGGTGCACGTGTACACATGCGCAGGATCATCTGATAAGCATTCTGCAGGTTGGTTACGTCCGTGGTAAGCCTGGTGATGAGACCTGCGGTACTGAATTTGTCAATGTTGGAAAAGGAAAAGGTCTGAATATTGGTATACATGGCCTTCCTTAAGTTCTTTGCAAAACCGGTGGATGCAAGGGCACCGTATTTGCCGCCCAGGACGCCGGTGACAAGTCCTGCTGCGGCAAGAACTGCCATCAAAGCACCCATACGGTAGATATGGCCAATGTTTCCAGTTTCCACACCATTGTCGATCATAGAGGCCATGGCAAGGGGGATAAGGGTTTCTACCACAACCTCCAGGATCATAAAGACCGGAGTGAGGAAAGAAGCCTTTTTAAACTCCCTGACCTGGGCCAGTAACGTTTTTAGCATTGAGGGTATCTCCTTCCTATATTTTGTAATTTTCGATATTAGTTTTTACCTGTTCCACAACTTCATGGAAGACATCCAGTTTTTCCCGGGGGATATCGTCCGTCAGAACATGTTCAATCGTGTCAAAGCCCTCGACGATTTTCATGTGCAGGGCGTTTCCTCTGGCGGTAAGTACCAGACGTTTCAGACGTGCGTCCCGTGGAATAGATTCCCTGGTGATCAGATCTTTTTTTTCCATCAGCTGCAGGATTCCGGTGGCAGTGGAGCGGGCTATGTGAAACTCTGACTCCAGATCCTTTTGGAATACGTCGATGTCAGAATGATGATAAAGATAGCCAAGAATCCAGCCCTGCATCTGCGTGATACCTTCCTTTTCGCCCAGCTTTGTCTGATAGGCTGAGATCAGGCGTCCGATCATATTGTCCAGCGTATGTACCTGATAGCCGATATGTTTTTCCTTACAGCAATCCTCTTTGTCCAAATACTCACTCCTCCTTCTGTAGATAAAAAAAGTTCGCATCCGAACTGTTCGGGTGCGAACTAATTATAAGAAGATTTGTTGCAAATGTCAAGACATACTTTTTTCGTTGTCGGTTTTCTCAGGCAGCTGCGCCAGGATGATCGCAGCGAACATGATGACACATCCAAGGATTTCCTTTCTGCTCATGCTCTGGCCCAGGATGATCCATCCGGCAAGGACGGAGATGCAGGATTCCAGGCTGAGGATCAGGGAAGCCACAGTCGGGTTCATGTTTTTCTGGCCTACGATCTGCAGGGTGTAGGCAACTCCGCAGGACATGACACCGGCATAGAGGATGGGCTGCCATGCCGCCAGGATGGAGGAAATCTGCGGATTCTCAAAAATCAGTGCCGGAATACCGGAGAGAATGCCGCACACCAGGAACTGGATGCAGGACATTTTTACACCATCCACCTTTGGAGAAAAATAGTCGATGACCAGGATGTGCAGGGAAAATAATACTGCACAGATCATGACCAGAATATCTCCTTTTCCGATGGAAAAACCATCTGTGATGCAAAGCAGATACAGTCCGATCAGAGCCATGACAACAGCACCCCAGATGTATGGGCTGCATTTCTTTTTCAGAAACAGTCCCAGAATCGGGACGATGACGATGTAGCAGGCCGTAATAAAGCCAGCTTTTCCCACGGTGGTATATTTGATTCCGAACTGCTGAAAATTGCTTGCCAGACAGAGACAGATTCCGCAGGCGATGCCGCCCATCAAAAGGGTTTTCTGCCCGCTCTTTTTTTCTTCTTCTGTTCTGACAGCAGGTGTTTTCTGTCTGTCCAGAAACAAGATGACAGGAAGCAGCACAATGGAGCCGATGATGGAACGCACGGCATTAAAAGTGAATCCACCCACATAATCCATTCCCACGCTCTGCGCCACAAAGGCTACGCCCCAGATCGTTGCTGTGAGCAGAAGGATCAGTGAGTTTTTTAAAGGTATCGTTTGTTTTTTCATAATAATAAATCCTCTCGGTTTATCCGTTATCTTTCCATCATGCTGATGGATTCAATTCCCACACTGCCTCCTCGTACCACTTCGATTCGGCCGAATTCTTCTTTGATGAGCTTTACAACCGCGTCATTTTTCGTTGCAGTCTGGACAAACTCCAGAAGAAGGCTGTCCTTTCCGTAGTCAATCACTTTTGCCTTGAAGGTCTCTGCAATCTGAAACAGCTCCACTTTATCTTCCGGCGTACAGTTGAAAACCTTTACGTAAAGAATCTCTTTCATACGTACGAATACATCGGTAAAATCAATGACCTTGATGACTTCAACCATACGGTTGAGCTGCTTTTTGATCTGCTCAAAGGTCTCGTCATCGCTGACGGTGGCGATGGTCATTCTGGAAACAGTAGGGTCTTCTGTGGTTCCAACAGTAAGACTGTCCAGGTTATAGCTTTTTCCGGAAAAAAGTCCGGAGATTTTGGAGAGCACACCTACCTGGTTCTCCACATAAAGAGAAATCCATCTTTTTTTCATTCCTTTATCTACAGCCATCTGTGTATCCTCCTAACAATCCATAATCATATCTTCCAGCGTTCCGCCGGGCTTAATCATCGGGTAAACCATTTCTTCCGGATCAATGATAAATTCGATGAGAGTGGGTGCTTTTGTATTTTTGCGGGCTTCTTCAAATGCAGGGGCAATCTGGTCTTTACTGGTAACGCGAAGGCCTTTTGCACCGTAGCTTTCTGCCAGCTTTACAAAATCAGGGGTATATTCCGGATATTCCTCCCCATTTGTACGGCGGGAGAGGGCACCGGAGCGCATGTTGGTCATGCTGTAGCGCTTTCCGTAGAAAAGCTTCTGCCACTGGCGGACCATACCCAGATATTCATTGTTAAAGATGCAGAAAATGACAGGAAGCTCTTCGAGAACTGCGGTGGCAAGCTCCTGAATGTTCATCTGCGCACCGCCGTCTCCGGAGACCACGATGACCGGTTTGCCCGGATTTCCGATCTGTGCTCCGATTCCTCCGGGCAGACCGTAGCCCATGGTGCCAAGACCGCCGGACATGACGAGCTGTTTTTTCTCTGTAATTTCCGCATACTGGGAAACCAGCATCTGGTGCTGTCCTACGTCGGTGACGATGATTGCTTCGTCAAATTGACGGTTTATCTCGTTTAAGATATCGAGAGGTCCCAGCTGCGCATTTGGGCGCATGGTAAGAGGATGCTCTTCTTTCCAGGACTGAATCTCTGCCAGCCACTTTTTGGAGGTAAAGTCCTCCACATACTCATTCATTTTCGTGATGGCATCCTTTGCATCTGCCACGATGGGGATATCCACGTGGATATTCCGGGAAATGGAAGCTGTATCGATGTCAATGTGGATAATCTGGGCGTTTGGTGCAAACGCGTGAAGTTTTCCGGTGATTCGGTCATTGAATCTGGTACCGATGGAAAAAAGCACATCGCAGTTGCTGACCGCCATATTTGCCGCATAGGAACCATGCATACCAAGGTTTCCCACAAACAGAGGATGGTTGGTGGGAATGGCACCGCGTCCCATAACAGTCGTAACTACCGGGACATTGGTTTTTTCCACTACCTCACGGAAGATGTCATTTGCATGAGCGATATTGACACCACCGCCTGCCAGGAACAGAGGTTTTTTCGATTTGCTCAGTGTTTTGATAGCACGCTTTAACTGGCCGATATGCACGCTGGTATTTGGCTTGTAGCCGCGGATGTTGACGTTTTTCGGGTATTCGGCGCTGCCAAGCTCTGCCATAACATCCTTTGGAAGGTCAATGAGCACCGGGCCGGGGCGGCCTGTACGGGCGATGTAAAAAGCTTCTTTGATAATGCGGGCAAGATCCTCGCGGTTTCGCACGGTAACACCGTATTTTGTGATGCTTCGGGTGATGCCGACAATATCGACCTCCTGGAAAGCATCGTTTCCGATGAGGTGACGGGCTACCTGTCCGGTAAAGCAAACGAGCGGGACACTGTCGTAATTTGCCGTTGCAAGTCCTGTCACGAGGTTGGTTGCTCCGGGGCCGCTGGTTACAAGACAGACACCTACTTTACCGGTGGTTCTGGCATAGGCATCGGCAGCATGCACCAGAGCCTGCTCATGGCGGGGCAGAATTACGGTAATATCATCCTGTTTATAAAGCTCATCGCTGATATCAATGGTGCAGGCTCCGGGATAGCCGAAGACATATTCCACGCCCTCTTCCCTGAGCGCCTTTACCAGTAATTTGTTTCCTGATATTTGTTTCATTTGTTCAAAACCTCCTTCGTCATAGCATGGTGGATATGGAGTCAATAAAAACGCCCCAAGCCTGTAAAAGCTTAGGGCGAAAAAGCTTCCGCGGTACCACCTGAATTGTGTACTCCTCCCTGTCACTGCATTTGACAGTCATTCATGTTAAGAGACATTATAGCGTTTGAAAGGGTGGGTTGTCAACCGTGATTGTGGAAATTTTACACATAAATGCGTTAAAATGTTACAGTGCCTGTTAAAGCAGGATGTACTTCAGCACAAACAGTACCGCCAGTACATACATAAGCGGGCTGATGCGCTTTTCTTTTGCTTTGCCAGCAGCTACGTTGATCACAACGTAGGAGATGACGCCCAGAGCGATTCCCTCGGAAATGCTGTATAAAAACGGCATGGCAATGATGGACAGGAATGCCGGGATGGCTTCTGTCATGTCATTGAAGTCAATTTTTGTGACAGAGGTCAGCATTAAAAATCCGACGATGATCAGAGCCGGTGCTGTTGCAAAGGACGGGATAGCCAGGAAAATCGGGGACAGGAACAGGGACAGGCCAAAGAGGATGGCTGCTACAATGGATGTCAGACCGGTTCTACCTCCTTCTGCGACACCGGAAGCACTTTCTACAAAGGTGGTAACGGTGGAAGTACCGCAGACAGCACCAAAGGTTGTTCCTACTGCATCGGAAAGAAGAGCACCTTTGATTTTGGGCAGACGACCATCTTTATCCAGCATGTCTGCTTTGGATGCCACACCGATGAGGGTTCCCAGGGTATCAAACATATCCACAAACAGGAACGCGAACATGATAATGACAAAATCAAGAGAAAATACAATGGAAAAATCCATTTTCATAAAAGTCGGTGCTATGCTCGGAACAGAAATTCCATTGGAAAAATCCGGAAGGAGACTGTAGAAACCGGCTTCTGCATTGGGAACATAAAGTCCTGTAAGCTGACACAGGATTCCAAGCCCCCAGGTGATCAGAATACCCCAGAGGATGCCTCCTTTTACATTTTTGACGAGCATGATAGCCGTAACCAGTACGCCGATCACAGCCAGAAGTACCGTAATGCCCTCATAGTGGAAGGTTCCCTGGGAAAGGGAATTTTTAAAGGAAAATACTCCCACCAGAGTAGAATCATTGTTTACGACAATTTTTGCATTCTGAAGTCCGATGAAAGCAATGAAAAGTCCGATTCCAACGGAAACACCATGTTTTAGGTTAATTGGGATAGAGTTAAAAATGGCTTCCCGCACATTGGTAAGAGACAGAAGGATAAAAATAATACCTTCCGCAAATACAGCTACCAGTGCCTGCTGCCAGCTGTATCCCATACCGATGACAACCGTGTAGGCAAAATAAGCATTGAGTCCCATACCCGGGGCCAGGACGAAAGGATAGTTGGATAAAATTGCCATAAGGCAGGTGGCAACAAAGGATGAAAGTGCGGTGGCGGTAAATACGGCACCACGGTCCATGCCGGCTGCAGACAGAATATTGGGATTCACAGCCAGAATATAAGCCATGGTCATGAAAGTGGTAATGCCTGCCATTACCTCCGTTTTTACGTCCGTGTGGTTTTCTTTGAGATGGAACAGTTTTTCGAGATTCATAAATTTTCCCCCTTTTTATTTTTATAATATTCTATTACCGGAAACATATTTTTCCGTAATATTCCGCTCATCGGACAAATAAACCAGTCGTTCCAGGCGCTCCCTTGTGGTAAGGGGCTGCGGATGACGGATATTTTCATCATCCAGAACGATTGCGTCAAATTCATAACCTTTTTCAAAGCTGCCCACTTTTCCAAAGAAGGAGCCGCCGCCAAGTGTAGCCATGTAAAAGGCTTCTTCCAGGGTAATGGGCTTTAAGGAGTCATCAAGCAGTCTCCAGCGCAGCTTGGATACCTGGATGGCATCTGCCATGGCACGGAAAATGGACAGGGAAAAGCCGCCTGCAATATCGCTGCCGAGTCCGATGTGAAGCCCTTCGTCCAGATAGCGGCGCACTGGTGCGATACCGGAAGCGATGTCTGTATTGGACTGAGGACAGTGGGCAATGTAAACACCTCGTTTTTTCATCAGGGTGATTTCTTCCTCTGAGGAGTGGACACAATGTGCCATGATGGTAGGACAGCCCTCTCCGCCGAAGAGGCCAAACATATCATAGGCGTCGCCATAGAAACGACTTTGGGGGCAAAGCTCCTTTACCCATGCAATCTCACTGAAATTTTCAGAGAGATGAGACTGCACCGGAAGGTGATATTCCTTCTGAATCAGGGAAAGCTGCTTCATCAGTTCGTCACTGCAGGAGGGGGTAAAGCGCGGCGTCAGGATAGGACGGGTATTCTGGTAACGTCCCTGAATGTCTTGAAGCCATCGCATGGTATCTGCGGCGGAAGCATCAGCGCTTTGTTCCTGCAGGGCCGGTGAGCCGTTTCTGTCCATGTTGACTTTTCCCACCATGGTTTTCAGACCGCTTTTTTCCAGAAGATCCATGAGAAGTTCGGTGGCTTCTACATGGAGCGTCGCAAAAATACTGGCTCTGGTGGTGGCACTTTTTTTCAGATCGTCCACAAAAATGGAATATGCTTTCCCTGCATAATCCAGGTCGGCATATTTGGCCTCCTGAGGAAAGGTGATGGTATTTAACCATTCCAGAAGTTCCAGATCCATGCCGGTGCCGCGGTAACAATACTGCGGTGCATGGAGGTGCAGATCCACAAGCCCGGGGATGATCAGTCTGTTTCCAACGTCATGGATGGGAAGCCCCCGATATTCTTCCGGAAGTACAGAAAACACTCCTGATGAAAGACCGTTTTCACAGACCAGAAAAGCATTTTCTGAGATGAAAATTGTATTTGAATCTTCGCTGAAGCAAACAGTACCTTTTAACACAAACGAGTTTTGATTCACGTTATTTTACCTTCCTTTCTGCGCAGAGAGCCGGAAGAAGGTGAAAAAAAGCTACCTTAATATAGCTGTACCTGTTCCGTATCTTTCTGTACGAACTTATAGTCAACTATTAAGGTAGTTGGTAGAAACGTCCAACCAATTATGGACTTATATAAGTGCTCTTACACGCATCGATTATTTACATTACTATTATAAAAGATACCGTTTTTTGTGTCAATTCATTTTGATAAAAATATATACATTGCACGCCTTTCGTGGTAAAATAGGCAGGAATTGTACGAGCACTTTTTACAGTAAAATGTTGGAATCGGAGGTTTTGGTGTGGAATTAAATAAAGATAATATGAAAAAAATCCGCTGGATGATCGCGTTTGCCATTGTTTTATATCTTGGCATACAGCATATCAGCGTGGTGCTGAAATATGCGGGTATTCTGTGGGGCTTTCTGCTTCCCTTTATCGTGGGAGCGGCCATTGCCTTTGTACTGAATGTGCCAATGTCATTTCTGGAACGCCATATTTTTGGAAAGGCCTTAAAAAAAGAAAACAAAGCTGCCAAAAAGCTTGCCCGCCCGGTGAGCATGGTTCTGGCCATTCTTCTGGTGCTCCTGGTGATTCTCCTGGTAGTGCTGGTTGTGGCACCGGAGCTTGGAAACACACTGGTAAGTGTAGTGAAAAAAATTGAGGAGAATATTCCGATACTGCAGAAATGGCTGGGGCAAACATTCCAAAGTGATTCAGAGATCGTAGAGTGGGCAAATTCCATCGATTTCCAGCCGGATAAAATGATTGACTCCATCGCAAACCTGCTGAAAAACGGTATGAATAATTTCCTCAGCTCCACGATCAACGTGACAATGGGAATCGTAAGCACGGTGGTAAACCTGGCGATAGGGTTTGTCTTTGCCATGTATATACTCCTTCAGAAAGAGAAACTGGGGATTCAGGTGCGAAAGGCCGCATATGCAATCTTTCCCAAAAAGGTTGTGGAATATCTGGAGCATGTGTGCACGCTGTCCAGCCGTATTTTTTCCAGTTTTATTACAGGGCAATGTATTGAAGCGGTTATCCTGGGCAGCATGTTCTTTGTGACCATGACTATTGCCCGTTTCCCTTACGCGATGCTCATTGGAGTTCTGATCGCCTTTACGGCACTGATACCGGTGTTTGGCGGGTTTATCGGCTGCTGGGTGGGATTTTTCCTGATTCTTATGGTAAGCCCTTTAAAGGCAGTTATGTTCCTGGGGCTGTTCCTGATTCTTCAGCAGATTGAGGGAAACCTGATTTACCCTCATGTAGTGGGAAATTCTGTGGGTCTTCCTGCAATCTGGGTTCTGGTAGCAGTTACTCTGGGCGGAAACCTTATGGGAATCGTAGGTATGCTGATTTTTATCCCGCTGGTATCCGTATGCTATACTTTATTCCGGGAATGGGTTTATGACCGGCTGAAGCGCAAAAAAATAACCGTAGTCTGAATAATAAGAATGCCGCTGCATGGATGGCCAAAACGGTCATGGATGCGGCGGCATTTTTCTATGTTTCTGTCTGGTTGTCCCGGAAACTCAAAAGGATACCATCGATGGAACGGTGAAGGTAAGGCTTATATTCCGCAAGAGAAACAGGCTGCTGATATAGGATACAGCTGTGGCAGGTGGAACCCACCAGTTCGATGATCGTGAAGAGCATCAGTTCGGGATTTTGGTATTTCACTTTGCTTTTGGAGAGCAGATTCAGATAGGACTCATAGAAATGATAGTCCTCATCCGGCTGCTTTTCTTCAAAGGCTCCTTTAAATACGCCCCATGCAAGATTCTTTGCGATAAATGTCAGCAGAGCGTGATCCTGATCCAGTATATCCAGAATGTAATCGATCAGAAAATGAACCTGCTCTTCAAAATCGTGAAGTCCTGTTTTCTGGAGGGCTTCATGCGCCTGAAAAAATAGTTCTCCGGTCTTGTGAGAGACCAGCTTATTACGGATATCATATTTATCTTTGAAATAAAGATAGAAAGTTCCCTTTGCGACACCGGCCTTTTCCACGATATCAGAAATAGTGGTCTTCGCAAGGCCTTTTGTAGTGAACAGTTCAAATGCTGTATTATACAGCGCGTCTTTTTTCTTCTTTTTGTTCAATTCCCATTTACCCATTTGAAAACCTCCTTTCCTACATTTTAACCAAAAATGACTAAAAGTCAATATATTAAATTTTTATAAACAGTATAAAAGGAATTGACTATTGGTCATTTTAGGTGTATAACATTCGTTGAATTTAGAAATGACCGATAGTCATAAAATGGCACAGGTCATTCGTATATAAGAATATAAGGAGGAAGGAAAACGATGGTGAAGGTAGGAAAATGGATTGCCAGACACCGTAAACTGATTATTTTTATCAGTGTTCTGCTTTTGATCCCATCCGCCATGGGATTTGTGGCAACGAGAGTAAACTATGATGTACTGAGTTATCTGCCGGATACCCTGGAGACTGTAAAAGGACAGGATATTATGGTGGATGAGTTTGGGATGGGTGCGTTTTCCATGGTCGTGGTAGAAAACATGGATCTGAAAGACGTTTCCGCTCTGAAAGAAGAGATTGAACAGGTAGACCATGTGGAAAAAGTTCTCTGGTACGACAGCGTGATGGACTTAAGCGTCCCGGTAGAAATGCTGCCGGAGGATTTGCGGGAAGGCTTTTTCCAGGGAGACGCCACGATGATGATCGCCCTGTTTGACAATACGACTTCTTCGGACGATTCTATGGAAGCGGTTACCCAGATGCGGAAGATTGTTTCCAAAGACTGCTTCATCAGCGGCATGACAGGAATCGTAACGGACATCAAGAGTCTTGCATTAAAAGAAATGCCGATTTACGTAGTGATTGCTGCGGGATTATCATTTCTGGTCCTTCTGTTTGCGATGGATTCCATTGTGGTTCCGATTCTCTTCCTGTTGAGCATCGGCATCGCCATCATTTACAACATGGGCAGCAATGTGTTTCTTGGAGAAATTTCCTATATTACCCAGGCACTGACGGCGGTCCTCCAGCTGGGCGTTACTATGGACTATTCGATTTTCCTGCTGAACAGCTATGAGGATAATAAAAAGAGGTTTCCGGGAGACGACGAGAGGGCCATGGGCCATGCGATTTCCAATACCTTTAAGTCGGTCGTGGGAAGTTCTGTGACGACCATCGCAGGTTTCATTGCTCTGTGCTTTATGACGTTTGCCCTTGGAAAAGATATGGGTATTGTCATGGCAAAAGGTGTTGTCATCGGCGTTATCTGCTGTGTTACATTGCTGCCGTCCCTGATCCTTACCTTTGATAAGGCAATTGAAAAAACAAGACACAAAAATCTGCTCCCAAGCTTTGATAAAGCATCCCGGTTTATTACAAAACATTATATTGCATGGATCGTACTTTTCCTGGTTTTGCTGTATCCGGCTGTTTATGGAAACAATCACACAGGAATCTATTACAACATTGATAAATCCCTTCCGGCCAGCCTGCCCAGCAACACAGCAAACAAAGAACTGGAGGATGTATTTGATATGAATACGGTTCATATCGTACTTCTGAAAAACGGAATGGATGCGAAAGAAAAAACGGATATGCTGAATCAGATTGAGGATGTGGATGGCGTACAGTGGGCATTGGGAATCAACTCGCTGGTCGGTCCCGGTGTTCCGGAATCGATGATACCCCAGAAGCTTCGCTCCATGCTGCAAAGCGATAATTATGAGCTGCAGTTTATCTGTTCCAAATACAGGGCGGCCACAGATGAGGTGAATCATCAGATTGCCCAAATTCAGGATATCGTAAAAAGCTACAGCCCGGATTCCATGGTAATCGGGGAAGCTCCTCTGACGAAGGATCTGGCAGATGTGACGGATGTGGATCTGAAAAAGGTAAATATCATATCCATTGCGGCGATTTTTGTCATTATCATGATCGTATTTAAATCCATATCCCTGCCGGTCATTCTGGTGGCAGTTATTGAGTTTGCCATCTGCATCAACATGGCTGTTCCGTATTATCAGGGGATTACGCTTCCGTTTGTAGCGAGCATCGTGGTCGGAACCATACAGCTTGGCGCGACCGTAGACTATGCGATTTTGATGACGAGCAGGTATCAGAAAGAGAGACACATGGGAAGGACAAAAAAGGAATCCATTTCCATTGCGCACAAGGCATGTATGAAATCCATTGTCATCAGCGGCTGCAGTTTCTTTGCAGCAACGATCGGTGTTGTTATTTACTCACAGGTGGATATGATCAGTGCAATCTGTACGCTTCTTTCCAGAGGCGCGATCATCAGTATGCTTGTGGTGCTTCTGGTACTTCCGGCAATGTTTATGGTATTTGACCCGGTCATCTGCCATACATCCATAGGCTTTCTTCCGCCGAAGGAGAAAAGAAATAAAAAGGCGCAGCAGTAAAACAGGTATTGTCAGAAAAGGAGTTGTTTGATCATGAACAGAAATAAAAAAATCACAAAAATAACTGTGGCTGCAGGAATGGCTGCAGTGCTTGGTGTAAACCCGGTTTCTGCTGCAGAGCAGGCAGCAGAGAATCAGATTTCCAAAGAGGAAACTGTATATGTAAATGCGGATTCAGACGGAAGTGTACAGGAAATCATAGTATCTGACTGGCTGAAAAATTCCGGCGGTGAAGGAGAGGTAGAAGATTTTTCCGACCTGGAAAATATTAAGAACGTAAAAGGTGATGAGACGTTTACACAGGATGGAAACAATATTACCTGGAATACAAAGGAAAATGACATTTATTATCAGGGAACCAGCACAAAGGAGCTTCCGGTATCGGTAAGCATTCGGTATTATCTGGATGGAAAAGAGATATCTCCGGAGGAACTTGCAGGAAAATCCGGTCATCTGAAAATGGAAGTTTCCTATGACAATAAATCCAAAAGCGTAAAGAAAATTGACGGAGAAGACACGGACATTTATTCTCCGTTTGTGATGGCAACAGGTATGTTCCTTCCATCCGACAAATTCAGTAATGTGACAGTGAAAAACGGAAAGGTAATCTCAGACGGAAGCCGCGATATTGTTGTGGGTATCGGGATTCCGGGACTGAAAGAGAGCCTGAAGCTTGACTCCGATATGGAAAAGGAAATTGACATTCCGGAAGGTTTTACTATGGAGGCGGATGTCAAAGACTGCGAGATTGATTCTACCTTTACAATTGGTCTGACTGATGTCCTGAAAAATCTGGATGTGGATGATATGGAGGAAATGGATGATTTAAAGGATGCTCTGAACGACCTTTCGGATGCTTCCCTGGAGCTGGTAAAAGGCAGCGGGGAGCTTTATGACGGAACAGATACTCTGAATGAAAAATATCAGGATTTTTATGACGGGATCAACAGTCTAAAATCCGGTGTTTCCAGGCTTGACAGCGGTGCGGGGGAATTAAAAGACGGTGTGGAATCCTATACAGAGGGTACAGATACTCTGGCAGCAGGCGTCCGGAAATATACAAAAGGTGTCGATACTTTAAGCGGCAGTATGGATGAATATGCAGCAGGAATGAGCGAGCTTACGGATGGCGTGAATGCTTATGTCGCCGGTGGGAATCAGCTTGCAAAAGGGGTAACGGATTATGTAAATGGAACCACAACGCTGACAAATGGTATGAAGAAATATACAGCCGGAGCTTCGGAACTGGCCCAGGGAACAAAAGCATATGCCGGGGGCGTGAAAGAACTGGTAGGCGGAATTGGAGAACTGGTGCCGGGCATCAATGAGGCAACGCAGGGCATCAGTCAGGCGGCTCAGGTGCTTGGCAGTGTGGCAGACAATCTGAGTGCTGTAGGAAACCCAAATGAAATGGTGGAAAAGCTGGAAACTTACTTAGATGGAGCGGAGAGCCTTGCACAGGGTGCAAAAGAATATGCAGGAGGTGTTTCTGAGGCTGCTTCCGGGACAGGAGCTATCCAGAGCGGAGTCGCTGCTCTTCAAAGTGGAGTTACCAGCATGAAAGAGGGACTTTCAGAACTGAAAAATGGGACTTCAGGAGCTTTTGCACAGGGTGGAAAGGCAGCAGCGGATGCATTGAATGGTTATGCCGGAGCGATTAAAGAGGCAGCAGCCAACATTCCGGCAACGGTCACGGCAACTGTCACGGCGACATCTGCGGATACGGTTTCAGGAGGCCTTAATACAGCGTCTGCAGCAATTGATACCCTCCAGAGCATTGATACCAGCAATCTGGATTCGGAAACAGCCGCAGCCATCAATTCTGCAATTAATACGGCAATCGGTCAGATTTCCACAGGGGTTGATGCTGCAAGAAGCGGACTGGCAGCACTTGACCAGGGGCAGACGGTTACCGTTGAGACCGGAGGAGCGGCAGTACAGGCAGCATTAAACGGAATCGCAGATCAGATGGCAGGGACTGCAGCAGAAGTACAGGGAAGTATGGAAAATGCCAGTGCACAGATCAGCGGAAAATTTGATGAAGTGATCGCAGGGGCAGGCCAGATGGAAGCTGGAGCCGGATCCGTGAAGGCAGGAGCAGACCAGCTAAAAGGCGGTCTTGATCAGCTGACGGAAAAAGGAACAGAACTGTCCGCAGGCGCCGATGCGATCATTGCCGGCAGCAGTGAAGTAAAAGCAGGCCTTGGAGGATTAGAGGGACTTCTTTCCGGAATGAGTGATATTTCTTCTATGACGGAATCCGTCGAGAAGCTTGAAAAAGGTGCCGGGCAGCTTTCTGCCGGAAACGATAAGCTGCAAAGCGGCTACAAAGAACTGGCAGCTGCAGGTACGGAGAAGCTGATTGCCGGTGCAGACAGCCTGATCTCTTCCGGAAAAGAGATTAACGCCGGAATTACACAGCTTCAGGGAAAAAAGAACGCTAACGCAAATGCTTTACTGAGTGGTTCCAAAACCTTACAGGCAGCGAAAAGTGACCTTGACAGCGGTATGAGAAAGATCAGCAGGGCAACCGGGCAGCTTCAGAGCGGCGCAAGCCTCCTCGCTTCCAACAGTGGTGCATTGTACAGCGGTGCCGCAGAGCTTTCTGCAAACAGTGAAAAATTAAACACCGGTGCAGCTGACCTTGTGTCCGGTGTGGGGACTTTATCTGATGGCGTAAAGGAACTCTCCGATGGAAGCGAGCAGCTTAAGGATGGCATTCAGGACTTAAAGGATGGTGCCAAAGAGCTGAAGGAAGGACAGGAGAAATTTGACGAGGAAGGTGTACAGAAACTGAAAGATACTCTGGAGGATGGTCTGGATGCCATTCTTGACAGACTGGAAGCAATCCAGTCAGATGATGTAACGTATACTTCTTTCACCGGAAAAGACGTATCCATGGACAGCGAAGTGAAATTCATCATCGAGACAGCTCCGGTTAAGGTTTCGGATGAGGATAAATAGAAGCAATGCCCGCGATAATCATCCAGACGGCGAAGAACTCAGGAACAGTTGTTGCTGTTCAGAAACTTTTGGGCCTATAGAGAAAAATATACCTGCCTGGAGAAAAAATCTGGGGTTTTACGGTAAAACAGAGCATTTTATGATGCCTTTTGTATCTATAGCAGACAAAATTTGTTCCCAGACCCAGAAAAATGCAAAATTCTGGGTCTGGAGTGTACTTATTTCTAACATAGAGAAAATATATAGTAAAACTTGCATACTTCCACCGGGATTTCCGGGATATTGGGCCTGAGAGAGACTTGTATGTAATATATGCCCATACTACATGCTACCTAAAAAGCGGAACTCCGGAAGCTAACGGCTTCTCATCGCAGCATGCTCTTTTGACAGTTCCTCATATAATTTCAGGGAATCCCAGTGCTGTGTGACAGGAGTGAGTACGGCCTTCAAACGAACAGGGGGAAGATTGTTTTCCCTGAAAAAAGCTAAAAAATTGTCCATCTGTTTCTCAGAAAAATGATTCATGACCATCATTTCTTCCTGAAAATTCTTACCGAGATTAAAGGCACTGTTTTTTGCAAATCCCGGAATATCAAACAGGTAGCCCAGGGATTCCAGAAATTCCGGAGCCTGGACGACCCGGACGGATATCTTTTCTCTGTTCAGGTAGCGGCGTACCATCCGAAGCCGTTCCTGATCGTTAAAATTATATAATAAAATCTGTGCATCAGCCATCTGGCGTTACCTCCTGATATTAAAATCCTGTCTTTCATTATAACTATCACTTTTGAGAAAGTAAATCTAAAAGTTTTTATATGAGGAAACCGTTCCGCCTTTTATAATGTCTGATTGGTAAACAGAATACGGAAAGAAAAATTGTAAACATATTGTTTCGATATCGGTATTCATATATAATAGGTTTAATTTGAAAAATGACGAGGGGCTTTTACAGGCCCGAGAGGAGGAAACGTATGAAGAGAAGTTTTAAAGAAATATTTTTGCGGGTGATTATTCTAATGGCAGGATTAACCATTGCACATTTTGGGGTGACGCTGTTTTTGCTTGCCAATCTTGGCTCTGATCCCTATAATGTGTTGGTACAGGGCGTATACCGCACTGTTTCTGGAATGACAGGCTGGGCAGTCTTAACCCATGGAAGAGTTCATATTGCTCTTTGTTTTCTGATTATCCTGGTTCTTCTTGTTGTGGACAGAACCTACATAAAGCTGGGAACGGTTCTCTGTATGATTTTTGGAGGACCGATCATAGATGTATTTACTCTTTTGCTGAATCCACTGGTTTCCGAGGACAGTGCACTTCCTTACAAGATTTTTATTCTCGCACTTGGCTGCGTGATTCTGGCCTATGGTATGACGATTGTGATTAAGTCAGATGCAGGAACGGGACCAAACGATCTTGTTGCAGTGGTTATCAGTGATAAAACGAAAAAAAGCTTTGGTATTGTCCGGATTGTGGTGGATGTCGTATTCGTTCTTGTGGGATTTTTACTGGGCGGTTCTGTGGGGATTGGAACCATTATCTGTGCCGGATGCGTGGGGCCTGTCGCAAATTTCTTTCTTCCGATAAATGAAAAAGTGGTACAGAAAATACTTGACAAATAGTTGAATTGATGATATACATAATACATAGTTAATTTTTAAAAAATAATGCAAGCGCTTTCATTTGCGAGAAAGCGCATCTTTTCTACAAAATGTGCAAACGCTTGCATAAATCTGACTGAGTGTGTTATGTTTATGAACCTGTGGAACGATACAAAATCCAGGGTGTAAAGACACAGAATATTTTTTTATCATGCAATGCAAACGCTTGCATAGAAACTGGAAGGAGCGTATAATGGTGAATAAATAAGACACTTAGGAGGATATATACATATGGGAGTGACACTGAATGATATTGCAAAAAAGGTTGGAGTATCGCCATCTACAGTTTCCAGAGTGATTAATGGAAGCGCCCCCATTTCAGATGAAATGAAGAAAAAAATTTATAAGGCTATGAATGAGCTGAATTATCACCCTAACAGTCTGGCAAGAAATCTGGCGACAGGAAGTTCTCTGACGATTGGACTTGTGGTAGATGCAGACAATGAGACAGCTTTTGCGAATTCCTTTTTTAACCGAAGTGTTTATGCGATTGAGCGTGTGGCACAAAAGAATGGATACAATCTGCTGATTACCAACGATATCGGAAAGAAAAGTTCTCCGGTATGTGACCTGGTTTATGGGCAGAGAGTAGACGGGCTTATTATTCCGTCATCCGGCGTCAAAGATTCTTTACTTGAGGTACTGGAAAAAGAAAACACACCCTGGGTCATGCTGGGAGAGGCAACCGGGACGGGGGAAGATATTTGCTGGGTGGATATGGATAACTGTGAAGGAAGCAAAAAAGCGGTCCGCCATCTTCTGGAGAGGGGATACAAAAAAATCGTTTATGTTGCAGATGATATTCAGGCTACCTTTACAAAGCGAAGAATTGCAGGATATCAAAGTGCTTTGAAAGAAAATGGCATTTCGGTTACAGAGGAACAGGTTATGGTCTGCGAAAATGATTTGGAAAAGCTGGAGAAAATGATTGCCGTAAAGATTGAGAAAGAGGAAACCGATGCTTATATCTGTTCCAACAATATCCTGGCCTATCGGGTTCTTCAGGCATTGAAGGACAAAGGAAAAAGGGTTCCGGAAGAAATTGGAATTATCACTTTCGATAATTATCCCATGGCGGAATATATGACGCCGCCGTTGACCGTTATTGACGTGGATACGTACCGCCTGGGTGAAATGGCGGCCGAGCTGCTCATTCGTAAAATTAAAGAAAAAGGACAGATCAACAGAGAAAATCTTATTCCAACGGAGCTTATTATCCGGGAATCTACAAATAGATCATAAATGCCTGCAGGCGTTTTTGAAACGTCTGACAGGGTTAGTCGAAAGGAGTTTTATATGAACCTGTCAGCAGTGAGACACACAGGAAGCTATCCGGATTTATATCTGAGGGATAGAAAGACACTGGTTTTTACCATACATATGGCGGCTGGAGATACAAAGAGCTGTATGCTTGTCTGTTTCCCCAGAACAGATGCGGAGAAACGAAAATATGTGCCAATGGAATGCAGAGTCCGGGATGGACGTCTGGAACATTTCACTGCGGAAGTCACATTTGAGGATACGGCCAGATACCAGAAGTATTTCTTTAGGATTACAGATAGAGAAGATAAGGTATATTTTTTAAATGCGTGGGATATCTGTGAAACAGAACCGAAAGATGGTTTCTTTGAATTCCTGTATGCCAACAGGACAAACGTGCTGGAAGTACCACAGTGGAGCAAAGGACAGGTTTATTATCAGATATTTCCGGAGCGTTTCTGCAACGGTGACAGACAAAATGACCCAAAGAGCTGCCTGCCGTGGGAGACAAAGCCGACCCGGGAGAACTATATGGGAGGCGATCTGAAAGGAATTCTTTCGAAGATGGATTACCTTCAGGAGCTTGGAATTGAATGCATTTATCTGAATCCCATCTTTTCGGGGGATTTTAATCATAAATATGCAACCACTGATTATTTTCGAATTGATCCTGTGTTTGGAACGAAAAAAGAGTTTGCAGAGCTGGTGGAAGAGCTTCACAAGCGGGGAATACGGATTCTGCTTGACGGTGTGTTCAATCACTGCGGCGTACATTTCCCGGCGTTTCAGGATCTTCTGAAGAATCAGAAAGAATCGAAGTACGCAGACTGGTTTTATGTTCACAGCTATCCGGTTTCCGTATCTGAGACAAATGCTCCATACGAATGTGTGGGAGATTATGGATATATGCCAAAACTGAACACCGCAAACAGGGAAGTTCAGGAGTTTATCAAAAAGGTGATGCTTTACTGGCTTAGGGAATTCCATATTGATGGATGGCGGCTTGATGTTGCCGACGAGGTGGATGCCACTGCATGGATGATGGTGAGAACCGCAGTGAAAGAAAATTTTCCGGATGCCTTGCTACTGGGAGAAACATGGGGTGACGGTCTTGATATGATGGACGGAAAACAGATGGACAGCATGATGAATTATGTGTTCCGTGATGCGGTAAGGGACTTTATCGCAAGAGAATCCATTGATGCCTTTGCATTTTCCCATCGGATATGCCAGATGCTTTCTCATTACCCGGAAGAAAGAAACCAGGTGATGTTTTTGCCGCTGGATAGCCATGATACGGAGAGATTTTTGTTTCATTGCCAGGGAAACAGAGAAAAACTGAAACTGGCAGCAGTTTTCCAGATGTGCTTTGTGGGGGCACCATCGGTATATTATGGTGATGAAATTGGCATGACAGGAGACAATGACCCGGATTGCAGACGATGTATGGTCTGGGAACCAGCACGGCAGGATAGAGAATTACTGCAGCACTATAAAAAGTTGATACAAATCCGAAAGACGGAAGGATGTATAAAAACAGGAAAAATCGCAGTGAATGTGACGGAAGGGAGGGTGTTTGGATTCATACGCTATGATGGAACAGAGGAAATCTGTGTGATCTGCAACGCTGGGGGTGATGCAGTTTCGGTGAAGGTTCCGGTGTTCCGAAAAGCAGAATATGAAAATCTTCTCAACGGAGAGACCTGTATGGCAGAACCGCTGGAAGATAAGAACATTTGCAATGCGGATCTGTTTGATTATGACGGATTTCTGGATTTGGATTTGGAAGCTTTTGAAGGCAAGGTCATGAAAAGGAGGAAAAATTATGAGGACTAGCAAAAAAACATTAGCAGTTTTACTGACAACGATGTGCGTGGGTACATTTGGGACTGTGAATTGCAGCGCAGAAGAGGTAACCATTAATTTCTGGCACCACTACAGTGAGCAGTCTGCGGAAAACGAAACATTGACAAACGTACTGATTCCGGAGTTTGAAAAGGAAAATCCGGATATCAAGGTTAATGCAGTTTCACACGAATGGGGAGACCTGCATGATAAAATTCTGATCAGTGCAAAATCGGAAACCCTTCCGGACGTTGCACGTCTTGACAGCGCATGGGTTCCGGAATTTCAGAAAATGGGTATTCTGGTGCCTTTGAATCAGGAAATCAGTGATTTTTCAGAAACAGCAGATTCGCTTCTGGAAAGCGCTATGAGCACCGCGAAAATCGGAGATGACTATTTTGGTCTGGCACTGAATACCAATACCAAGATTATGTTCTATAACAAGAAAGCTTTTGAAGACGCAGGTGTGGAAGTACCGCAGACGATGGAAGAATTTGTGGAGGCTGCAAAAAAACTGGCAGGAACCAACGAGAATGGACAGCAGGTATGGGGATATGAGGAACCGGCTCTTTCCGGATGGAATTTATGCCCGTTTATCTGGAGTATGGGTGGTGCTATTACAAATGAAGAACAGACACAGGCAACCGGATATTTAAACAGTCCTGAAACTGTAGCTGCAATTCAGATGCTTGCAGACCTTTATAGTGAAAATGTTATCACAGGATGGAACAGTGGTGACATTCCCATGACGGACGGATTCGGGACCGGAAGATATGCCATGATCGTGGACGGACCGTGGAAAATTTCGGAGCTGGAAGGCGCATATCCGGATTTTGAATATGGAACCGCAGCATTCCCGGCAGGAGAAGCAGGCTCTTACTCTGTACTTGGAGGAGAAGATATCTCCATGTTCAATACCGCTGACAAAGAAGCTGCATGGAAATTTATGCAGTTTATGACCGGAGAATTCGCACAGGAAGAGATGGCAAAATGCAGCCAGATTCCGGTGAATAAAAATACACTGGAAAGTGATACCGTAAAAAATGCGGATTTTGCACCATTTATTGAGGCAATCAGGACGGCAAAATCAAGACCTACTGTTGCAAGCTGGTCAGAAATTGACAGCGAACTGGCAACCGCTGTCAGTGCTGTAATGAATGGAGAAAAAACAGCACAGGACGCAATGGATGAGCTTGCTGAAAAGGTGGATGCTCTGCTGGCAGAATAAGGAAAGAAAGTATGAGGTTCATAGTGCTGCTGTTCTAAAAACAGCAGCACTGTAAGGAGGAGTGGAAATGAAACAGAAAACAGGTCAGAAGGTGCAGATAGGTCTGCTTCTCCTTCCGGGGATTCTGATTTTTGGATTTTTTACCTTATATCCCATAGCAAAATTGTTTGTTATGAGCTTTTTCAAGTGGGATTTTGGCTCCATGTTTTCACAGGAGTTCATTGGCCTGGGAAATTATAAAGAGGTTCTGTCAGACCCCTATTTTCAGACAGCATTTGTGAACAGTATTGTCTATACATTGGTTACAGTACCGGCTCAGATGCTTTTAGGACTTCTGATCGCGATGCTTATCAATAACATTACCAGATTTTCCATTGGATATCGTGTAGCTTATTATCTGCCGGTTATTACATCCTGGGTGATTGCGTCTCTTGTTTTTAAATATGTATTTAATACAGAAGGACTTCTGAATTATTTTCTGACTAACGTGATTCATCTGACCAGTCAGAATGTCAGGTGGCTGGATTCCAGGTGGGGCGGCATGAGCGTGGCAATGCTTCTTGGAATATGGAAAGGTATCGGATGGAATATGGTAGTATTTCTGGCCGCTCTTCAGACAGTGCCAAAAGATCTGTATGAATCAGCCGCTCTGGATGGAGCAGGAACATTGCAGAAATTTTTCTATGTGACCATTCCGTCTATAAAAGGTACTATCCTGTTTGCATTGGTAATGCTCACAATCGGAGGATTCAATGTCTTTACTTCTATTAAGATGATAACAGACGGAAATCCGGGGCATAAAACAGAGAGTGTTCTGACCTGGATGTATTATAAAGCTTTCAGTACCGGAAAATTCGGATATTCTGCGGCACTTTCCTTTATTATCGCCATTGTTCTGGCAATTCTGGCCGTGATACAGTTCAGGATGATGGATCATAACAAACTGGAATAGGGGGGACAAAATTGAAGTTTACCAGAAAAAATATTTCCAAGACATTGACTTATCTGGTGCTTACATTAGGAATTGTGATCGTAGTCCTTCCTATGATTTATATGGTAAGTACCGCGTTAAAACCAAACGGTGCATTGTATGAATATCCGCCGAAGTTTTTTCCGAAACTGAAAGAAATCACATTGGAAAATTTCGCTTACATCCTGAGCCAGAAAAAGTTTATCATGAATTTTCTGAACAGTTTGCTGGTGTCCACTGTCACAGTACTGATTGCTGCTTTTGTTTCTTCTGCTATGGCATTCTGCATTGCAAGATTTCGTTTTCCGGGGAGAAAATTTCTCTTTACTTTTATCATGCTGACCATGATTATTCCCGGAACAACTCTGATTGTTCCGCAGTATGAGCTTGCCGTAAAGCTTAAAACAATTAACAGCCTTACGGGATTGATCCCTTTTTATGTGGCGTGGGTTATTCCATATTCTACTTTTATGATAAAAGGTTTCGTGGAGAATGTTCCGAGAGAACTGGACGAGGCGATTTACATAGACGGGGGCAGTGTGTTTACCGTATTTTTCCGTATCATGCTCCCATTGACAAAGCCGGGGATTGCTTCTGTATCTATTTTTAATTTTCTTACTGCATGGGAAGAATTTCCATGGGCTAATACAGTTATCAATGATGACCTGAAACGGACGCTTCCGATTGCGATTTCCGGATTCTTCGGGCAGCATCAGTTCACCCAATGGGGATATGTGTTCGCACTGTCTGTATTGAGTCTGCTGCCGATTCTGGTGGTCTTTATTGCCTGCCAGCGTTTCTTCATTGAAGGGCTGACAGCAGGAAGCGTAAAAGGATGAAAAAAGAAATGAGGGTGCCGCATCTGTAACTTGTTGATCACTTGTGCGGCACCCCATCATTTTTTACAAAAACTGCTTCCTGTATTCCGTCGGTGAAATATGAAACTTCCTGCGGAAAATCTTAAAAAATTCTTCTGCATCGGCAAATCCGCAGGTCTCCACAATCTGGTAGATGTTTATCTTGGGATCTGCCAGAAGCTCTATGGCACGTTCCAGTCTTACCTCGTCTGCAAAGCTCTTCATATCTCTTCCGGTCCGTTCTTTCAGATGACGGTCAAATTCGGCAGTGGATTTGTGAAATCCTTTTGCGATTTCTTCAAAATTTTGTGTCATGCAGTTTCTGCATATTGCTCCCACCATGTCGTGTGTTTCGGCATCAATTCCATAAAAGCTGAACTCACTGGAGCTTTCCAGATAAGCAAACAGCAGCAGGAACAGGGATTCCAGGGCAAAGGTCTGGTGATAATCATGGTCTGCATATTCCTGAATGATGGAGGTCAGTATGCCCTGGGCATGGAGGTCGCGGCCAAGGGAGAAGAAAATGTAGTTCTGGCCGGTCTGTCCGTTACCACGGAGGAAGGCTGAAATCAGATTGTCGTCAAGGTAGAAGTCCTTTAATGTGCCTTCAAACGCCTGGGGCTTCAGGCAGAAGTTGACGATCAGGGCATCTCCCTCCTGGTGCTTGAGGGCGTGTACCGCATTCCTGCTGCACAGTACCAGATCCCCGGCTGCCATATAAATTTCAGTCCCATCAATTACATTTATCATGGAACCGCTGCAGAGGTAATTTAATTCATAATAATCATGGGAATGCTCCGGGAAGTCACCGGTCACCTCGTGGGCAAGGACATAATAATCTTCATTCTCCGGCAGTTTT